>JAYNFX010000010.1:0-35115 GCA_038106885.1 Flavobacteriaceae bacterium
TTAATTATGGTTGGTGTTGCAATTGATACAATGCAGCAGATAAATTCATACCTTCTAAACAAGCATTACGACGGTCTAATGAAAACAGGTAAAAACAGAAAATCAATATAAAAATATGGCAAAACAACCAGCAATAGAACAAGACGGATCAATAATCGAGGCTCTCTCAAACGCAATGTTTAGAGTTGAGTTAGAAAACGGTCATATTGTTACGGCTCACATTTCTGGTAAAATGCGTATGCATTATATTAAACTTTTACCAGGCGATAAAGTAAAATTAGAAATGAGTCCTTACGATTTAACTAAGGCTAGAATAACATACAGATACTAAAAAGTAACTAAGATGAAAGTAAGAGCATCAATTAAAAAAAGAAGTGCAGATTGTAAAATTGTACGAAGAAAAGGAAGACTTTATGTAATTAACAAAAAGAATCCTAGATTTAAACAAAGACAAGGATAATTATGGCTAGAATTGCAGGGGTAGACATCCCAAAACAAAAAAGAGGCGTTATTTCATTAACTTACATTTATGGAATTGGACGTAGTCGTGCAAAAGAAATTTTAGAAACGGCAAAAGTCGACGAAAATATTAAAGTTTCTGATTGGACAGATGAACAAATTGGAAATATTCGTTCTGCTATCGGTAGTTATACTATTGAAGGTGAATTAAGATCAGAAACTCAATTAAACATCAAACGTTTGATGGATATAGGTTGTTACAGAGGTATAAGACATAGGTCTGGACTGCCACTTCGTGGTCAACGAACAAAAAATAATTCAAGAACAAGAAAAGGTAAGAGAAAAACAGTTGCTAACAAGAAAAAAGTAACTAAATAATAATTAGTCGTATGGCAAAGTCAAATACTAAAAAGAGAAAAGTTATTGTTGATTCAGTAGGAGAAGCTCATATTACGGCTTCATTTAATAACATTATTATTTCTCTAACAAATAAAAAAGGAGATGTAATTTCTTGGTCCTCTGCTGGTAAAATGGGGTTTAGAGGTTCAAAAAAGAACACACCATATGCGGCGCAGTTAGCGGCTGAAGACGCTGTTGAAGCTGCTAAAGAAGCTGGGTTAAGAAAAGTTAAGGTATTTGTGAAGGGTCCTGGTAATGGAAGAGAATCAGCGATTCGAAGTATTCACAATGGAGGAATTGAAGTCACAGAAATAGTTGATGTTACTCCAACACCTCACAATGGTTGTAGACCTCCTAAAAGAAGAAGAGTTTAATTAAATATAAGTATAATCGAGAGATTAATCAACATTGGCGAAGGATTAGAATAAGACCTTAATTCTCAATGTCTCTCAAAAAACATAAATAAAATGGCAAGATATACTGGTCCTAAAACAAAAATCGCTAGAAAATTTGGTGAGGCAATATTCGGAGAGGATAAGTCTTTCGAAAAAAGAAATTACCCGCCTGGACAACACGGAAATAATAGAAGACGTGGAAAAAAATCTGAATATGCAATTCAATTAATGGAGAAGCAGAAAGCAAAATATACATATGGCATTCTAGAAAAGCAATTCAGAAACTTATTTAAAAAAGCAACAGCTGCAAATGGAATTACAGGTGAAGTTTTACTTCAACTTTGCGAATCTCGTTTGGATAATGTTGTATACAGAATGGGGTTGTCTCCTTCACGAAGTGGAGCAAGACAATTAGTATCTCACAGACACATCACTGTAAATGGTAAGTTAACTAACATTCCCTCATATTCCTTGAAAGCAGGAGATGTTGTTGCTGTTCGTGAAAAATCAAAGTCTTTAGAGGCAATTAATGCTTCTATATCAAATTCATCTGCTATTTATGAGTGGATTACTTTTAATAACGATACAAAGTCTGGGACCTTTGTATCTGTTCCAGCAAGAATTCAGATTCCAGAAAACATTAATGAGCAATTCATCGTTGAATTATACTCTAAATAATTAATTGAAACACAAATCAATATGGCAATTTTAAATTTTCAGAAGCCCGATAAAGTAATCATGATTGATTCTACCGATTATGACGGTAAATTCGAATTCAGACCCCTTGAGCCAGGTTACGGTTTAACAGTAGGAAACGCTTTAAGAAGAGTTTTACTTTCTTCTTTGGAGGGGTTTGCAATAACGTCTGTCAGAATTGAAGGCGTAGAGCACGAATTCTCAACAATTACCGGAGTTGTTGAGGATGTAACAGAAATTATTTTGAATTTAAAGCAAATTCGATTTAAACGTCAGATTGACGATGTTGACAATGAATCAGTTTCAATATCTATATCAGGACAAGATAAAATCACTGCAGGTGATTTTCAAAAGTTTATTTCAGGATTCCAGATTTTAAATTCTGATCTAGTTATTTGTACACTAGACCCTAAGGTTAATATATCTATGGAAATTACAATTGAAAAGGGTAGAGGTTATGTCCCAGCTGAAGAAAACAAAAAATCTTCTGCTGCTATGGGAACAATTTTTACAGATTCAATATATACTCCAATAAAAAATGTGAAATATAGTGTAGAGAATTATCGTGTTGAACAAAAAACAGATTATGAAAAACTTATTTTTGAAATCATAACTGATGGTTCTATCAATCCACAAGACGCTCTAACTCAAGCGGCCAAAATTCTTATTCATCATTTTATGTTGTTTTCTGATGAACGAATCACATTAGAGGCTGATGAAATCGCTCAAACTGAAACTTATGATGAAGAATCTTTACATATGCGTCAGTTACTTAAGACAAAATTAATTGATATGGATCTTTCTGTTCGTGCTTTGAATTGTTTAAAAGCTGCTGAAGTTGATACTTTAGGAGATTTAGTATCCTTTAATAAAAATGATTTAATGAAATTCAGAAATTTTGGAAAGAAATCATTAACCGAACTTGAAGAGTTAGTTAATGTTAAAGGGCTAAGTTTTGGAATGGATCTTAGTAAATACAAATTAGATAAAGAGTAACACATCATAATTTGCTCCCCATTTTAAGGGTTGACGCAAGATGATGGTTAATACAAATCAAAATGAGACACGGAAAAAAAATAAATCACCTTGGCAGAAAAACTGCTCATAGAAAATCTATGTTAGCTAATATGGCTTGCTCTCTTATTGAACATAAACGAATTAATACGACAGTAGCTAAAGCTAAAGCTCTTAAACAATTTATTGAACCTCTTGTGACAAAATCTAAAAACGATACAACACATAATCGTAGGATAGTATTCAGTAGATTGAGACAAAAACAAGCTGTAGCAATTCTTTTTAGAGATGTTTCTGCTAAAATTGGAGATAGACCTGGTGGTTACACGAGAATTATAAAATTAGGTAATCGTCTTGGAGATAATGCCGATATGGCTATGATTGAATTTGTTGATTATAATGAGATTTATAATGCAGACAAACCAAAGAAAAAGACTACCCGTCGAAGTCGTAGAGGCAGTAAAGCCAAGTCTGAAACTGTTGTAAACACAGCACCATCTCAGGAAGAAGAATAAATGTTAATAATCATTTGAAATAATAAGGATAAACTTTTTTAGTTTATCCTTTTTTTTATGCAATTTTGTTTAACTCTATAACTGTCCAACAATTATGAAATACAAATCTAGAAAAAAAGCCATTTTGCTTTTAGCTGATGGAACAATATTTTATGGTAAAGCAATAGGCAAAGAAGGAACTGCCTTTGGAGAAGTCTGTTTTAACACTGGAATGACAGGATATCAAGAAATTTTCACTGACCCTTCATATTATGGTCAATTAATGGTAACCGCAAATGTTCATATTGGAAATTATGGGATAAATAACTCTGAGGTTGAATCAGATGGTGTTAAAATAGCAGGATTAATTTGTAAAAATTTTAGTTATGATTATTCTAGAATCGACTCTGATGGTAGTCTTTTAGAGTTTTTTCAAAAAAATGATTTATTTGCTATATCTGATGTTGACACAAGAGCATTAGTTAGTTACATAAGAGAGAACGGAGCAATGAATGCTGTTATATCAACAAAAATCGATAATATTGAGGAATTGAAAAATCAGCTAAGTAATGTTCCAGAGATGGAAGGACTAGAATTGGCTTCTAAAGTTTCCACAAAAAAACCTTATTATTTTGGTAATGAAAATGCAACTTATAAAATTGCTGCCTTAGATATAGGAATTAAGAAAAATATTTTAAGAAATTTTGCTAAGCGTGATGCTTACATAAAAGTATTTCCTTACAATTCCACTTTTGAAGATCTAAATTCTTGGAACCCTGATGGTTTTTTTCTTTCTAACGGGCCTGGAGATCCTGAACCTTTAATTGAAGCTCAAAATCTTGCAAAAAAAATAATTGAAAATAATTTACCAATTTTTGGGATTTGTTTAGGTCATCAAGTCATAGCACTAGCTAATGGAATTTCAACTTATAAGATGCACAATGGTCATCGTGGTATTAATCATCCAGTAAAAAATTTAAAAACAGGTAAAGGAGAAATCACCTCGCAAAATCACGGATTTGCTGTCAACAGAGAAGAAGCAGAACGTCATGCAGATCTTGAAATTACACATTTACATTTAAATGATAATACAGTTGCGGGAATTGCTATGAAAAACAAAAAATGTTTTTCAGTTCAATATCATCCTGAGGCTAGCCCTGGTCCTCACGATTCATCTTATTTATTTGATGATTTTATAGAGCTTTTAAAGTAATTTTACTTTAGGCTTTGAAATAGTTTTTACATATCGAAATCGTTATAGTTTAAATTCCTTTTTTTTAAGACTACAACACACTCAGTTAAGATTAAATTTTTTTATTTTTGTTTCACAAAAAACCAATCAAAATTTATATATGAGTGTTATTACAAAAATACATGCTAGACAAATTTTAGATTCTCGTGGTAACCCTACTGTAGAAGTTGATGTTACTACTGAAAAAGGATACTTTGGTAGAGCTGCAGTTCCTTCTGGAGCATCTACTGGTGAGCATGAAGCAGTTGAGCTGCGGGACGGGGGTTCATCTTTTATGGGTAAAGGAGTTTCTAATGCCGTAAAAAATGTCAATAATATATTATCAGAAGCTGTCTTAGGAATGTCTGTATTTAGCCAAGCAGAAATCGATAAGAAAATGATTGACTTGGATGGTACACCAAACAAGTCTAAATTAGGAGCTAATTCAATTTTAGGTATTTCGCTTGCTGTTGCTAAAGCGGCAGCAGCAGAATCTAAAATATCTCTATACAAATACATAGGCGGCGAAGGCGCTACTACATTACCAGTGCCAATGATGAATATAATAAATGGTGGTTCTCATAGTGATGCTCCCATAGCTTTTCAAGAATTCATGATTATGCCTGTTAAGGCAAAATCTTTTACTCATGCAATGCAAATGGGAACTGAGATTTTTCACAATTTAAAAAAAGTACTACATGATAGAAATTTAAGTACAGCAGTTGGAGATGAAGGAGGTTTTGCTCCAAAACTAGACGGAACAGAAGATGCTCTTGATACTATAGCAATTGCAGTTGAAAATGCTGGTTATAAATTTGGTGATGAGATTATGGTTGCTTTAGATTGTGCTTCTGCAGAGTTTTATGTAAATGGTAAATATGACTATTCAAAATTTGAAGGAAAAACAGGTAAAGTAAGATCAAGTAAAGAACAAGCAGATTACTTATCTGAATTAGTTGAAAAATATCCAATAATTTCAATTGAGGACGGTATGGATGAAAATGATTGGGAAGGTTGGAAATATTTAACAGAACTAATTGGTGATAAAGTTCAGCTAGTTGGAGATGATCTATTTGTAACCAATGTTGATCGTCTTTCTAGAGGAATTGAAAACAATATCGCAAATTCAATATTAATTAAGGTTAATCAAATAGGAACATTAACAGAAACAATTGCTGCTGTAAATATGGCTCATGAAGCTGGATATACTTCCGTAATGTCACATAGGTCTGGTGAAACAGAAGACAATACAATTGCAGATTTAGCAGTTGCTTTATCTACAGGGCAAATAAAAACAGGTTCTGCTTCAAGAAGCGATAGAATGGCAAAATACAATCAATTGCTTCGTATTGAAGAAGCATTAGCTGAAACTGCATATTATCCACAAAGAAAAGCTTTCAAAATTTAAATAAATAAAATATTTTTTTCAAAGCATTCGAGTTTTATACTAAACTCGAATGCTTTTTTATTTAATTATCTTTTATTCTAATTGATAAAATCGTCTCATTTTCTTAAATTAGCGTAATCATATTTTCAACAACTAATTTCATTAAATGTCAAAAAACGCCTCTTTAGAAATCGATGGGAAATCTTTTGAATTACCAATAATACATGGCACTGAAAAAGAACAAGCAATTAATATCAGTTCTTTAAGAGCTTCATCTGGTGGCCTAATTACTATTGATCCTGGGTTTAAAAATACTGGGTCTTGTCAAAGTGGTATTACTTTTTTAGACGGAGAAAAAGGTATACTAAGGTATCGCGGATACTCAATTGAAGAACTAGCAAATAAAGCTGACTTTCTAGAAGTCGCTTTTTTATTAATTTTTGGTGAGCTTCCTTCAAAACAAGAATTAGATAAATTCCATGACGATATAAGAGATAATTCCATAGTTGACGATGATATAAGAAAAATATTAGATGCTTTTCCAAAAGCGGCACATCCAATGGGAATTCTCTCTTCTCTAACCAGCGCATTAACTGCTTTTAATCCATTAAATGACCAGATAAATAATATTGATTACGATCGCAGTAAAACAGCTCTGTACAATAATATAGTTAAAGTACTAGGTAAAATCCCTATCCTGGTAACATGGACATACAGAAAAAAACATGGATTGCCTCTAGAATACGGTGATAACACATTGGGTTATGTCGAAAATATTCTTAAGATGATGTTTAAAAAACCTAATAAAGACTATGTTGAAAATCCAATTATTGTTAAGGCACTAAATAAACTTTTAATACTTCATGCTGATCATGAACAAAACTGTTCAACATCAACAGTTAGAATAGTAGGATCATCTCATGCTGGTCTATTTGCGTCAATATCGTCTGGTATTTCTGCATTATGGGGACCATTACATGGAGGAGCTAATCAAGCTGTTTTAGAAATGTTGGAAGCAATTAGACAAGATGGTGGTGATACAAAAAAGTATATGGCAAAAGCCAAAGATAAAAGTGACCCGTTCAGGCTTATGGGATTTGGTCACAGGGTTTATAAAAACTTTGATCCGCGTGCTAGAATAATTAAAGTTGCTGCTGATGAGGTTTTAAGTGACTTAGGAGTTGAGGATCCAATACTTGAAATAGCAAAATCTCTTGAAAAAGAAGCGTTATCAGATCCTTATTTTGTTCAACGTAAACTTTATCCAAATGTAGATTTTTATTCTGGAATAATATACAGGGCAATGGGAATCCCTGTTGATATGTTTACGGTTATGTTTGCTCTTGGTCGTCTTCCAGGTTGGATTGGTCATTGGCGTGAAATGCGTTTAAATAAAGAGCCTATCGGAAGACCTCGTCAAGTTTACACTGGAGCAAATTACCGGCCATTTAAGTCATGTAATGACTAATTTCATAAATTAATTATGATTAATCTCAATGTGAACAATGAAACAGATCCTTTGAAATCTGTTTTGTTGGGTATAGCTAATAGTAACGGTTCAATTCCCGCTCTTGAAGATTGTTATGATCCAAATAGCTTAATGCATGTTAAGGCAGGTTCTTACCCCGCAGAGGATGATATGATTTATGAGATGAGAGAATTAGAGTCTGTTTTTGAGTCATACAATGTAAAGGTTTATAGACCTAAGCTTATATCTAACTATAACCAGATTTTTGCTAGAGATATAGCATTTGTTATAGATGATAAACTTATCAAATCAAATATTCTTCCTGACAGAGAGCGAGAGTTTGAAGCTATTTCTGAAATTATAATGTTGATAGATCCAGAAAAAATTATTGAATTACCTAGGCATTGTCATATTGAAGGGGGTGACGTTATACTATATGATAATTATATTTTTATTGGTTATTATGGTGGTTTAGATTATCCAAATTTTATAACTGCTCGAACTAATATAAATGCTGTTGAAGCAATTAAAGAATTATTTCCAAAAAAGATTGTAAAATCTTTTGAACTAAAAAAATCTAATACAAATCCCTACGAAAATGCACTACACCTTGATTGTTGTTTTCAACCCATTGGAAAAGGTAAGGCATTAATTCATAAAGAAGGGTTTTTAAATTGTTCTGAACTTAGATTTATTGAAAATCTTTTTGGAAAAAATAATTTATTTTACACATCTAAGACAGAAATGGCTTCAATGAATTGTAATGTTGTATCAATTACAGAACATGTAGTTGTTTCAGAACGAAGTTTCACTCGTCTTAATCAATGGCTACGCCTTCAAGGTTTTATTGTTGAAGAAGTTGCATATTCAGAAATTTCTAAACAAGGTGGTTTGTTTCGTTGTTCAACTATGCCATTAATTCGTTCTTGATATGAACTGTCAAATTACCAATAGCATCTTAATGATTCGTCCTATTCAATTTCGAATGAATGAGCAAACAGCGGTTAACAATTATTATCAAAAAGTATTGGGTGATTTTAGTCCAAAAACCATAAATACTAAGGCTATTCAGGAGTTTGATACTTTTGTAGACAAATTAAAAGCTGTAGGGATTCAGGTCATTGTTATAAATGACACCCAAGAGTTCGATACACCAGATTCTATTTTTCCCAATAATTGGATTTCCTTTCATCAAAATGGAACTATTGCTTTGTATCCAATGTTTGCCGAAAACAGACGTTTGGAGCGTAAAGAATCTATATTGGAAGGTGTAGAAAAATATGGATTTTTAATTAATTCTGTTCAAGATTACACAAATGCCGAAGCTGCCTCAGTGTTCTTAGAAGGGACAGGTAGTATTATTTTAGACCGAATAAATAGAAAAGCTTATTGCGCCCTTTCACCACGCGCGGATGAGGATTTATTTATCGAGTTTTGCGAAGATTTTGATTATTTTCCAATTATTTTTTCAGCTTATCAAACCGTTCTTGGAGTGCGTAAGAAAATATATCACACTAATGTAATGATGTGTATTGGAGATTGCTTTGCAGTAGTTTGTCTAGCTTCGATTGACGATAAAAAAGAGCGTAAAAATGTCATAACGCATCTAATGCAAGACGGCAAACAAATTGTTGATATTTCAGAAACACAGGTTCATCAATTTGCGGGTAATATGCTTCAACTAAAAGGCAGCGATGAAACTCCTTATCTTGTAATGAGTCAATCTGCTTTTGATTGTCTAGATCAAAGTCAAATAGAAGTCCTAGAAAAATATAGTACAATTATTTCAAGTCCATTACCTACAATAGAAGCTTGTGGAGGAGGTAGTGCGCGATGCATGATGGCTGAGATATTTTTGCCTAAAGCGACTAAAATTTAGGTTTAAAAAAATGTATCTTTGAAAATGAAATATATTTCCTAATGCACCTTCAACATCGTTTATCTAAGCAAATCCATAATGCGTTTGATGAAATGTTTTCTTCATCAATTGGATCTGTTGAATTTCAATCTACTCGAAAAGATTTTGAAGGTGACATCACTGTTGTGATATTTCCTATGCTTAGATATGTCAAAATGAATCCTGTAATGCTGGGAGAGCAATTAGGGCAGTTCTTGGTCGAGAACACTCAGGAAGTTGTAGGCTTTAATGTGGTAAAAGGTTTTTTAAATCTTGTGCTTTCCGATGACTATTACATGGAAATTTTTCAGGACCTCAGTTCCGATTTGAATTATGGTTTTTCTGATCCTGCTTCAAAATCTACTGTCATGGTAGAATACTCATCACCCAATACTAACAAACCCCTTCATCTAGGACACATACGTAACAATCTCTTAGGTTACAGTGTAGCTCAGATTTTAAAGGCGGCAGGTCATAAGGTTTATAAAACTCAAATCATCAATGACCGTGGAATTCATATATGTAAAAGTATGCTTGCTTGGAAGCGCTATGGTCAAGGTCAAACTCCTGAAAATACTGCACAAAAGGGTGACAAATTTGTTGGAACTTTTTATGTAAAATTCGACCAAGTTTATAAGAGTGAAATAGCAGAATTAGAAATGCAAGGTTTTTCTAACGAAGAAGCTAAAACTAAAGCTCCAATTCTTTTAGAAGCTCAAGAAATGCTTTTGAAATGGGAATCTGGCGATCCAGATACTGTTTCATTATGGGAGCAAATGAACCAATGGGTTTATTCTGGTTTTGAAATCACTTACAAAAATCTTGGTGTTGATTTTGATAATTATTATTATGAAAGTCAGACTTATTTGTTAGGTAAATCCTTCATCGATGAAGGATTGAATTCAGGGGTTTTTTACAGAAAATCTGATGGCTCGGTTTGGTGTGATTTATCACAAGATGGTTTGGATGAAAAAATTGTTTTACGAGCCGACGGTACTGCTGTTTATATTACTCAAGATATTGGTACTGCAATTCAGAGGCTAAAAGACTTTCCAGATGTTTCCGCCATGGTTTATACAGTTGGTAATGAGCAAGACTATCATTTTAAAGTACTATTTTTAATTTTAAAAAAATTAGGTCTTGAATGGGCCGATAACCTATTTCATTTGAGCTATGGTATGGTAGATTTACCAAGTGGCAAGATGAAAAGTCGTGAAGGAACAGTTGTGGATGCAGACGATCTTATTTCTGAAATGACTTTAACCGCTAAGACGATTTCTCAAGAATTAGGGAAATTAGAAGGCTACTCCATAGATGAAAAGAATCAGACCTATGCAACAATTGGTTTAGGTGCACTTAAGTATTTCATTTTAAAGGTGGATCCTAAAAAAACAATTTTATTTGATCCAGAAGCATCAGTAGATTTTCAAGGAAATACAGGTCCTTTTATTCAATATACTTATGCGCGAATTCAAGCTATTTTACGTAAATCCGATGTAGACCCAGAATTACCATTAACTATGGTTTCATTGAATGAAAAGGAAAAAAATGTATTGAAACAACTGCAAGTCTTTCCAGCAACCATACAGCAAGCCGCTGCTAATTACAGTCCTGCTATTGTGGCAAATTACACCTATGATTTGGTGAAAGAGTTTAATTCTTTTTATCAAAATATTTCTATTTTTAGCGCTGAAACATTCGCTGAGAAACAGTTTAGAATTAAGCTTTGTAGTATGGTAGGTGAAACTATTAAAAAGGCCTTTGGTTTACTTGGAATTAATGTTCCAGAGCGTATGTAGATTTTTTGTATGGATCAAAATATTGCAGCATATATACCACAGACAGCTCATGAACAGATTCTTGAACTTTTAAATGATAAAGATTTACAAATTATTGTTAAAAGAGCTCGAAAAACACGCCATGGTGATTACCGCAAACTTAAAAATGGGGGGCATCAAATAACGGTTAATGCTAGTTTAAATCCTTGGCGTTTTCTTGTAACTTTAATTCATGAAATTGCACATTACCATACTTATAAATTTTATGGCAATAACATTCAGCCTCACGGGTTAGAGTGGAAACAAATGTTTCAGAAAATAATGTTGCCTTTTCTAAGACCAGATGTGTTTCCAAAAACGATTTTACCGCATTTAGCCAAATATATTAAGAACCCAAAAGCAACTACTGATTCAGACGTTCATTTATCATTGGCTTTGAAATTGCTCGACCCCCCCAACAATAAAATCTATGTTTTTGATGTGAAACCTGGATCAATATTTATAGCTTCTAATGGTAAAATGTATAAGAAAGGAAAGAAAAGACGTACTCGTTATGAGTGTATTTCAATAGATTCAGGTCGGATTTATGCATTTAATCCCAATGCTGAGGTTGAATTGATAGATGAATAAAACACAAATTTTGCTTATATTTCCAGAAAATATGAGAAAAGTAAAATCTGTTAAACATTTTTAAGATTAAGATATTTTAAAAAAACGTAATGATGAATGAGAATTATAATAAAAAAATTCAAGAGGAATCTCTAGAAAGCTCTAAATCAGCTTTAAAACAGGACGCTAGAGGTTTTTTTTCATCTTTAAAGTTGTTTCTTGTTGATCTATTAGATTTTCGTCATGATACAGATCGAGAAGCCACTATTTCCGCTATAAAAGCTGATATTTCTATCAAAGGTGCTACTGCATGGATTTTAATTTGTTCTATTTTTGTGTGTTCGGTTGGACTAAATGCCAACTCAACAGCGGTTGTGATTGGAGCCATGCTAATATCTCCTTTAATGGGTCCCATTTTAGGGGTTGGTCTTTCCATAGCTACAAATGATATTGACACACTAAAAAAGTCACTGATTAATTTGGGTACTATGTTAGTACTTAGTTTATTTACTGCTTTTTTATTCTTTAGATTTTTCCCATTACACACTGTAACATCTGAGCTTTTGGGTAGAGTTGAACCAGATATCAGAGATGTATTGATAGCTTTTTTTGGTGGTTCAGCTTTAATTATTGCACGTACTAAAAAGGGAACAGTTGCAACTGTGATTTTTGGTGTTGCTATTGCCACTGCTTTAATGCCACCGCTTTGTACTGCTGGATATGGGCTTTCTCAAGGTAATTGGGAATATTTTAGAGGTGCGATGTTGTTGTTTATAATCAACACTATTTTTATTGCCCTTGCAACTTTTCTTTTATTGAAATTTTTACGTTTTCCAATGGTTACTTATGCTAATTCCAAACGACGTAGAAATATTGCTAGAATTGCTGCAATAGTTGCATTTACGTTAACACTTTATGCTGGATGGACTTTTTATGATGCCTTAAAAGAATCTAAATATGATTTTGAATATAATACCTTTATAGAAAGCGAAATTAAGAGCAACCCTAATCTCTGGTTACAGCGTGATAAAATTGATAAGGATAAAAAAATAATAACACTTAATTTTAATGGGGATATAAGTGATGCAACAAAATCAGATTTATTGAACGAATTAAATCAGTTTGAAGAGATAAAATCTTTTGAACTTATAATAAACGGTAATAGTAACCGAAGTACCGATAAAATTTTAGAGCTCTATGATATTGCATTAGATAAAATCGAGGCTTTAAATTACACAATTGATAGTTTAAATTTAGCACTTGAGGATACGCAAAATTCTAAGTTTAATTCAAATTTTATAAATGTTGCAAAAGACGTTAAAATTCAATTTCCTGACTTACAGTCTTTTGGATATTCTAACTTTTTACAATCTTCTGACTTTAGAGCTATTGACACAATTTATGTTGCTAAGGTTGAATGGGATTCTATGATCACAGATAGTCTAAAACTTGAAAAAAATAAAGTTTTAAAAACTTGGCTTATTGAAGATAGTGGGTTTAAAAATATTGAAATCTTTTCAAATTAGAATCAGTAATTTTTTAAATATACCTCCCGTACTTTTTTAAATAAATTAGAAGAGTAAACAAAATCTGAGACTATCTCATTGTCTGTTTTGAATATGTTGTCTTTATCTCCTTCCCATGCTTTTTTTCCATTTTTTAGAAAAATAATTTTTTCTCCAATCTCCATTACGGAGTTCATGTCATGGGAATTTATTACAGTTACCATCCCATATTCTTTTGTAATTTCTTGAATCAAATTATCAATTACTATTGCTGTTTTTGGATCTAATCCAGAATTTGGTTCATCACAAAAAAGATATTTTGGATTATTGACTATAGCTCTAGCAATTGCTACTCTTTTCTGCATACCGCCAGATGCTTCACTTGGCATTTTTGATGCTGCATTAATTAAGTTTACACGCTTTAGTACAGAATGAGCACGATCCTTCATTTCATTTTCTTCTTGATTTGTAAACATACGAAGTGGGAACATTACATTTTCTAAAATTGTCATAGAATCGAAGAGAGCACTGCCTTGAAAAACCATACCAATTTTTGAGCGGAGTGTTCTTTTTTCTAGATCACTTAGATTTGTAAATTGTTCATTATCATATGAAATGCTTCCTTTATTATAGGAGAATAATCCTAACAAACACTTTAAAAAAACTGTTTTTCCAGAACCACTTTGCCCTATGATTAAGTTTGTTTTTCCTTTATCAAAAGTAGTTGAAATCCCTTTCAATACTTTTATTTCTTCAAATGATTTATTTAAATTTTTTACTTCAATCATTAGCTTAGTAGCATTTGTGTTAATATGTAATTAAGAAGAATTATCACTACGCTTGTCCAAACAAATGCGATTGTACTAGCTTTTCCAACCTCTAATGCTCCTCCTTTCATATAATATCCATGATAAGAAGGTATAGTTGACAATACAAATGCAAATACTATAGTCTTTATAAAGGCATATGTCATGTGAAAAGGAATAAAATCTAGCTGAATTCCAGTAATATAGTCTTCTAAAGTGGAAAACCCTCCATAGACACAAGCAGCCATACCACCAATTATTCCTAAAAACATAGCTATTGATATGACAAACGGGTATAGTAACATTGCTATAGTCTTTGGGAAAACTAAATAATTTATTGAGTTAACTCCCATCACTTCCAAGGCATCTATTTGTTCAGTTACTCTCATTGTACCAATACTAGAAGTTATAAAGGAGCCAACTTTTCCAGCCATGATAACAGAAATGAAAGTTGGAGCAAATTCTAAAATGACGGACTGTCTTGTTGCAAAACCTACCAAGTATTTTGGTATTAGGGGGCTATTTATATTTAAGGCAGTTTGTATTGTTACAACACCTCCAACAAAAAAGGAAATGAAAGCTACAATGCCTAATGATCCGATGACTAAGTCTTCAACTTCTTTAAAAATCAAATTTTTCATAACAGACCACTTGGTTGGTCGTCTAAACATTTCAGAAATCATTATAAAATAAGCCCCTATATTTTGTAGATATGCCATTAATTATTAAAGTTTACGCTAAATTAAAAAAAAATACTCAGCAATAAATTTGATTAACAATATCAAGGGCTAATTTTAAGAGATGAATTAATTGTCCCAATAAAATTTAATAATGACTCTTTACCAACATATTTTGTTGAGGAGGTTATGAAGTAATTTGGCATTTCTTCCCATATATCTTTCACAATCTCCTTATATGATGAGATTTTATCTTGAATATCATTAAGCTTCAGTTTATCTGATTTTGTGAAAATTATACTGAACGCTATCTCATTTTCAGTGAGCCACTGCATGAATTTAAGATCAATTTCTTGAGGCTTATGTCTTATATCAATTAGAACAAATGCACAAACTAGTTGTTTTCTTTCTTTGAAATATGCTTTGATAAAAGCTTGAAAGGTTTTTTTAGTTTTTTTCGAAACTCGAGCATATCCATATCCAGGTAAGTCAACTAGATACCATTTTTCATTAATTATAAAATGATTAATTAATTGGGTTTTTCCAGGTCGACCTGAAGTTTTTGCTAACTTTTTTTGATTTGTCAGCATATTAATCAAAGATGATTTACCTACATTACTTCTTCCAATAAATGCATATTCTGGGAGTAAGTTATCTGGGCAATTTGAAACTGTCTGGTTGCTAACTACAAATTTTGCAGATTTGATTTGCATTTACTATAATTTACAGTCCTCTAGATTTTAGCCAATGTTCAAGAATTTCATTGAAACGATCAGGATGTTCCATCATTGCTGCGTGTCCGCATTTATCAATCCAGAACAGGTTTGAATCTGGAAGCAAGTTGTTAAATTCATCTGCAACATTTGGAGGTGTAACAATATCATTCTTACCCCAAATAATGCAAGTAGGCGTTTGCATTTTTGGAAGATCATGTGCCATATTGTGTCTAATAGCACTTTTGGCAATCGCTAATATTTTTATAAGCTTACTTTTGTCATTAACAGTTTCGTAAACGTCATCAACTATTTCTTTAGTTGCAACTGCAGGATCGTAAAAAACTTCCTCAGCTTTAGCTTTTATTACATTATAATCACTTCTTTTTGTATAGCCACCACCCATAGCACTTTCATATAAGCCCGAGCTTCCTGTAATTACTAGACCAGAAACTCGATTTGGATTTAGTTTGGTGTAATAAAGTCCAATGTGTCCTCCTAAAGAATTACCAACAAGAATAATGTTTTCATAATTCTTATATTCAATGAAATCTCTTAAGTATTTTGCAAAGTTTTTAACGTTTGTGTTTATTAAACTCTGCGTGTACAAGGGGAGCTCAGGTAAAACCAATTTGTATCCAGATTTACTAAACTTTTGTATTACACCATCGAAATTACTGAGTCCTCCCATGAGTCCATGTAGTATAATTATAGGGCGACCATCACCAATCTCGGTATAATTAAATTTCCCGTCTTTCTTTAAGGTATATTTCATGAAGACTGTTGAGTAATTGGTTAACAGCAAAGCTAATCAAATTTATTTAATAAATATTCAATAATGCACATTTCAAAAGCACTTTTTAATAGTTTTTCAACACCTTAAAGGGTCTATTTTTTTAAAATTTATTTGATAAATAGACTATTATGTTAATTTTTATAACTTATTGAATAAGTAATTGATATTCAATTATATAGGCTAAAAACAAAGTGTTTTTTGTCGATGTATTTTGCGTTTCATAGAATTTTATTAACAAAGTGGTAAAAAGTGGTAAAAAGTGGGAAATATTTTCTAAATTTGATATAGTTAAACCGCCAATTTAATTATTAATAAATGCACACACTTATTGGGTCATACGAATGCAAGGCTGATGTTAAAGGCCGATTAATGCTTCCTGTTGGTCTTAAAAAGCAATTAGCTGCTTCATTAAGTAGCGGTTTTGTTTTGAAGCGAGCAGTCTTTCAGCCATGCCTAGAACTTTATTCTTTAGTTGAGTGGGAAAGTTTAATGCAAAAGGTTAATAAATTAAATCGCTTCAAAAAGAAAAACAATGATTTTATTAGAAGATTCACTGCTGGTGTTCGATTTATTGAATTAGATGCTTCTGGAAGAATATTAATACCAAAGGAGTTAATAACTTTTGCTGGTATCACAAAAGATATCATATTAACCTCTGCGGTTAATATTATTGAGATCTGGGATAAGGATAAGTATGAAAAAGCTATCGATGATGCTTCAAGTGATTTTGCTGTTTTGGCTGAAGATGTAATGGGTCAAGATGAATCATATGGGTTATCATAGTCCAGTCATGTTGGAAGAGGCCGTTACAGGTTTAAATATTAAAAATGATGGTGTATATGTTGATGTGACTTTTGGAGGAGGTGGACATAGTAAAGAAATTTTACGTCAACTAGGCCCAGAGGGCAAATTAATTGCTTTTGATCAAGATAAGGATGCTATTTTAAATACTATTGAAGACTCTAGATTTATCTTAATAAACGAGAATTTTAAATTCATGAAACGATTTTTGAAATTTCATAATATAAATATTGTTGATGGAGTGTTGGCTGACTTTGGGGTGTCATCCCATCAATTTGATAAACCAGAACGAGGATTTTCAATAAGATTTGATTCATATTTAGACATGAGAATGGATCAAGAAGCTTCAGTTTCAGCAAAAACTATAATTAATGAATATGATGAATCAGATTTAAAAAATATTTTTAAAAATTATGGTGAACTTAGAATGGCGCCTGCTATAGCAAGGTCAATTGTTGAGGCAAGAACAAGAAGACCAATTGAGACTTCATTGCAATTAAGAAAGATCCTTGAAAGGTATTTGACAAGAGGCAGGCAAAATAAAACTCTTGCTCAAATTTATCAAGCAATAAGAATTGAAGTAAATAATGAAATAGATGCTTTAAAGCGCTTCTTAACAGACACTAAGGACATTTTGAAAACTGGAGGCAGGTTAAGTGTTATTTCATACCATTCTTTGGAAGATCGATTGGTAAAAAGATTTATTAGAAATGGAATGTTTGAAGGAGAGCCACAGCGAGATGTTTTTGGTAATTATAAAGTGCCATTTAAAAAAATTGGGAAATTGATTATTCCATCTAAATCTGAAATTAAAATTAACAATAGAGCCCGAAGTGCAAAACTAAGAATAGCTGAAAAATTGTAATCAAGCAAATGAAAAAAACTATATACGGAATATTAAAGGGTAAATTTCTTTTAGATGAGGGTGCTTATAAAAAATGGAGTATAATTATTTTCTTTTCTGTACTTGCACTTATAATGATTGCAAGCTCTCATAGCGCAGACGGTAAAGTTTATCAAATAGCTAAACTCAATGAAGAGGTAAAAGCCCTTCGTTCAACTTATGTGGATAATAGAGCTGAGTTGATGGAGTTAAAAATGGAATCATTTTTAAGAAATAAAATGAAAGATATTTATTTATTCCCATCTGAAAAACCTCCTGTAAAGATTGTAATATCTCCAAAAAAACAAAAACCTTGATGTCAGATAAAGAAACTCACATATTAAATAAGTTATATTTTATTTCAGGGTGCATGTTTGTGTTTTCTCTTTTAATTGTAGTAAAGTTGATCAATATTCAATTTGTTCAAGGAGATATTTATAGGTCATTAGCTGAAAAGCGAGCTATAAAAGATGTTATCATTCCAGCTAACAGAGGGAATATTTATTCTGCAAAAGGTAACTTGTTAGCTACATCAGTACAGCGATATGAAATTAGAATAGATTTGGTGACTCCATCTAATAAAAACTTTGAAATGTTTGTCAAAGAGTTATGTGATTCAGTATCTGTTTTCAATCACAGAAGTTCAGCTCAGGTATTAGAATCATCTACAAATTTAGAAAGAAATTTAAGGAGAGCTCGCGAAAATAAGAATCGTTACTTTTTACTTGCTAAAAATTTAAGCTATGGTGATTATCTTAGATTTAGAAATTTTCCATTACTTAATTTAGGTGCTTATAAAGGAGGGTTAATTGTTGAGCAATCAACTAAACGTGATTACCCGTTAGGTGCTATTGCTCAGCGTTCAATTGGTTATGAGCGAGAAGATGATCAAGGATATGTTACTAGAGTTGGAATTGATGGAGCATTTGGACAAAAATATTTAAGAGGTATTGACGGCAAAAGACTAAAGCAAAGTATTGGTAAGGGCCAATGGAAACCTATTGAGGATTTCAATCAAATTGAACCAAAGGATGGATATGATTTATACACAACAATAGATGTCAACATACAAGATATTGCTCATCACTCTCTTTTAGAACAGCTACAGATTTATAATGCTGATCACGGATCAGTCATTGTGATGGAAACAGAAACCGGAGAAATTAAAGCAATATCCAATTTAGGAAGGAATTCTAAAGGTAATTACTATGAAAGATTGAATTATGCCATAGGTGAATCTCACGAACCTGGTTCAACTTTTAAGCTTATGGCTTTAGCTGTAGCACTAGATGATAATAAAATTGATACTACAACAATTGTTGATACAAATGGTGGTACTCTTTCATATTATGGAAAAAAAGTCAGAGACTCAAAAAAAGGAGGATATGGGAAAATAACAGTAGCTGAAGCGTTTGAAGTTTCGTCTAATACTGGTGTGGTTAGTGCAATATATGAATCTTATAAAGAATCGCCCTCTAAATTTGTAGATGGGTTATATAGAATGAATCTTCAAGACTCATTAAATCTGCCAATATTAGGTGAGGGAAAGTCAATTATTCCTGATCCAAGAATTAATAATGGTAGATGGAGTGGTATAGCACTTCAGTGGATGGCCTATGGATACGGTGTTTCTTTTACTCCTTTGCAAACATTAACTTTTTATAATGCTATTGCCAATAATGGAAAAATGGTTAGGCCTAGATTTTTAAAAGAAATCAAATCTATAAACAAAACGGTTAAGCTTTTTGAAACGGAAGTCATAAACCCTCAAATATGTAAGCCTGAAACAATAAAAAAGCTACAGGTATTATTAAAAAATGTAATTGAAAAATCACATGGTACTGGGCATAGGTTATTTAATGATGAATTTTCAATGGCAGGTAAAACAGGCACATGCCAAAAGGATTACTCTGAAAAAGATAAGTTAAATTATATATCTACATTTTCAGGATATTTCCCTGCTGATTCTCCAAAATATTCATGCATTGTAATTATCCATGAACCTGATAAAAATTTAGGTTATTATGGAGCAGATGTTTCAGGTCCTGTTTTCAAAAAAATTGCTCAGAAAATATATACAGACCTGCCAACTGTTGAATTTGTTGACAGCCTAGATAAAAGTTCTAAGGAGGTTGAAAATCAACATGAAAAGTACTATCAAGCTTCTATAAAGCATGAAAATGTAATGCCAAATTTAATAGGTATGCCCGCCATGGATGCGATTGCAGTTCTAGAAAACATGAATTTTGATGTTAAATTAATTGGTAATGGAAATGTTGTTAATCAATCCATTAAAACAGGTAATAAATTAAAACTAAAATCAACTGTTATTTTAGAGTTGTTATGAAATTATTGAAGGATATTTTATATGGAGTTGGTATCAAATCTGTTTTTGGATCCACAGAGACATATATAAATAAAATCCAATTTGATTCTAGAAAAATTAGCAATGAAGATTTATTTGTTGCAATAAAGGGAATTGAATTTGACGGTCATGATTTTATTCAAGATGCAATTAATAGGGGTGCAAATACAATTGTTCATGAAGATGTGTTAATGTCAAAAGATGAAGGGATAAATTATATACAGGTAAAAAAATCATCTAGTGCATTAGCAATGATTGCTTCAAACTATTACAATCAGCCTTCTGCTAATTTGCAACTTATTGGGGTAACTGGAACCAATGGTAAGACCACAGTGGCTTCATTGTTATATGATTTGTTTAAGTCTGCAGGGTTCAAGGTGGGCTTAATATCAACTGTAAAAATTATGGTAGATGAAAAAAAATATGATGCAACTCATACAACTCCAAACCCCATATTAATAAATTATTACTTGAACGAAATGAATAGCTCTGGAGTAGAGTTTTGTTTCATGGAGGTAAGCTCACACGGTATAGATCAAAATAGAATTAAAGGTTTGGTTTTCAGTGGTGGAATTTTCACAAACCTTTCACACGATCATTTAGATTATCATAAAACATTTTCAGTATATAGAGATGTAAAAAAATCTTTTTTTGATTCACTTCCTAATAATGCTTTTGCAATTTTAAACGCAGATGATAAAAATGGTCTTTATATGGGGCAAAACACTAAGGCCAAAATACATACATACGCGTTGAGATCCTATGCCGATTATAAAGTTCAAATTCTTGAAAATCAATTTAAAGGGTTATTGCTGAAAATTAATGGTTCAGAGATGTGGGTAAAATTGATTGGTGCTTTTAATGCTTATAATTTAGTTTCAATTTTTGCATGTGCTGATATTTTAGGATTAGAGTCTGATGAGATTTTAAAGTTAATGAGTAATCTAGATAGCGTTGACGGTAGGTTTAATTTCTTCACAACTAACACAAATATTACATTGATAATTGATTATGCTCATACTCCAGATGCTCTTAAAAATGTATTAGAAACTATTAATGACATTAGAACAAAAAATGAGAGTCTAATTACAGTCATAGGTTGTGGTGGCGATAGGGATAAAGATAAGCGTTCAAAAATGGGTAAAATTGCCTCAGTTTTAAGTTCAAAAGTAATTTTCACAAGTGATAATCCACGTCATGAAGATCCAGAATTGATCATTTCAGAAATGGAAGAAGGAGTTGAGCCTCATAACCATAATAAAATTATTTCAATTACTAATAGAAAACAAGCCATTAAGACTGCTTGTCAATTAGCTAACTCTGGAGATATAATTTTAGTTGCTGGTAAAGGTCATGAAACTTATCAAGATATTAAGGGAGAAAAAACTCACTTTAGTGATGTTGAAGTTGCACATGAATTTATAAAAGATTTACAAAAATAATATGCTATACTATTTGTTTGAATACTTAGAAAACCAATATCAGCTTCCAGGAGCTTCACTTTTTGGGTTTTTATCTTTCAGGGCAGCATGCACTATAATTTTATCATTACTAATTTCTACAATTTATGGTAAAAGAATAATAAAATTTTTAAATAAACATCAATTAGGTGAGTCTATTCGTGATTTGGGTTTAGATGGGCAAAAAGAAAAGACAGGGACACCAACTATGGGTGGATTTATAATCATTATTGCCACTTTGTTTCCAGTTTTTTTATTTGCAAAATTGGACAATATATATATCATTTTACTAATAACTACTACACTTTGGATGGGATCCATAGGTTTCTTAGATGATTATATAAAAAAATTTAAAAACAATAAAGAAGGCTTAAAAGGTAAGTTTAAAATTATTGGACAAGTTGGTCTTGGTGTTATTGTTGGATTGACATTGTTTTTTAATTCAGATGTTACCATTAAGGAAAAAGTTCCATCAAGTCAAATAGTAAAAGCAGAAAATTTTGATAGTTCACAGTTTAATTTTTATCCTGAAACAAAATCAACAAAAACTACAATTCCATTTGTTAAAAGTAATGAGTTTGATTATTCTGATTTAATAACTTGGATCAGTCCTGATTTAGAAAAATTTTCGTGGCTAATATTTGTTATTGTAGTAGTTTTTATAATTACTGCAGTATCAAATGGAGCAAATTTAACTGATGGTATTGATGGTTTAGCAGCCGGGTCTTCTGCTATTATTGCATTGACTTTAGGTGTTTTTGCTTGGGTATCAGGTAATATAATATTCGCTGATTATTTAAATATCATGTATATCCCAAGAGTTGAAGAGATAACAATTTTTATTTCAGCTTTTGTTGGTTCTCTCATTGGATTTCTTTGGTATAATGCATATCCAGCTCAAGTTTTTATGGGTGATACGGGGAGCTTGACAATAGGTGGAATTATTGCAGTGATTGCAATAGCAGTTAGAAAAGAATGGCTTATTCCATTGTTATGTGGAATATTTTTAATTGAGAATTTATCAGTGGTTTTACAGGTTTCATATTTTAAATACACACGAAAGAAGTTTGGTGAAGGGAAAAGAATATTTAAAATGTCTCCGCTACATCATCACTATCAAAAGCTTGGATATCATGAAAGTAAAATTGTTACAAGATTCTGGATCGTTGGTATTCTTTTGGCAATATTAACAATTGTTACATTAAAAATAAGGTAGATGAAACAATTAGTTGTTCTTGGAGCAGGAGAAAGTGGAATTGGAACAGCACTGCTGGCAATTGAAAAAGGGTTTAATGTATTTGTTTCTGATTATGGAAATATCAAAAGTAAATACAAGGATGTTCTTATAAATTATGAGATTGAATGGGAAGAAGGAAAGCACACATCTTCCAAGATTTTAAAGGCTGATTTGGTAATGAAAAGTCCAGGTATTTCAGATTGTGTTCCTATAATAAAAAAAATACTATCAAATAAAATTCCTGTGATTTCAGAAATTGAATTTGCTTCTAAGTTTACAAGTTCAAAAATAATTGGAATTACAGGTAGTAATGGTAAAACAACAACAACAATGATGGTACATCAAATTTTAAAAGATGCAGAAATTGATGTTTTGATGGCTGGAAATATTGGAGATAGTTTTGCCAAGGAAATAAAAAATAATCCAGAATTCTTTGTTTTGGAACTTAGTAGTTTTCAATTGGATGGAATAAAATTATTTCGTCCCAACATAGCAATTATCACAAATATTACACCTGATCACTTGGATCGGTACGACAATAATTTTGAAAATTATATTGAGTCAAAATTCAGAATCGTGATGAACCAAACAAATTCAGATTATTTGATTTACAATGCTGATGATCCAGCAATCATTTCATTTTTAAAATCTAATAAAATACAATCTCAATTAATTCCATTTTCAATTAATAAAACTTTTGATTTTGGAACATATTATAAAGACGATAATATAATTATAAAATTAAAAAATAAATCAATTCTTATGCCAACATCAAATTTAGCTTTAGAAGGCAAGCATAACATTAAAAACGCTATGGCAGCTGCAACAGTCGCAAACTTGCTTAAGATTCGTAAAGATACTATTAGAGAAAGTTTAGAGTGTTTTCAGGGAGCTGAGCATAGATTAGAAAATGTATTAAAGATTAATAAAGTTAAATACATCAATGATTCAAAAGCTACAAATGTTAATGCTACATACTTTGCTTTAGAAAGTATGACCTCTCCGACCGTATGGATTGTCGGAGGTATTGACAAGGGTAATGATTATTCTGTGTTATACCCATTTGTTAATGAAAAGGTTAAAGCAATTATTTGTTTGGGTAAACAAAATGACAAGTTGTTTAAAAATTTCCAATCCATGGTAGATACAATTGTTGAAACACAATTTATGTCTGAAGCTGTCAAAATCGCATATAAAATTGCTGAAGCAGGAGATAATGTTTTGCTATCTCCTGCTTGTTCGAGTTTTGATTTATTTGAAAATTATGAAGATAGAGGTCAACAATTTAAAGCCTCAGTTAGAAAATTATAAAATGAGTATAAGTATTACAAATATTAAAGGGGATCGTATGATTTGGGCTATAGTTGCTCTTCTTGCGATATTCTCTTTTTTACCTGTATATAGTGCAGCAAGTAATCTTGCCTACTCTGTTGGAGAAGGAAGGACATTTAGTTATTTTATTAAACATTTTATTCACCTTTTTTTAGGTTTTTCCATAATTTATGGAGTCCATAAAATCCCCTATACTTATTTCAAGGGCTTAGTCATGATTATGTATCCTGTAGTAGTTATTTTATTGATTGTTACATTATTGCAAGGAACAACAATTGATGGCGCTAATGCCAGTCGATGGATTAATGTTCCAGTTGTTGGGTTCACTTTTCAGCCTTCAACATTAGCAAGTTTGGTTTTAATGGTATTTGTAGCCAGATATTTATCAAAAAACAATTTTGAGGAGGTTTCATTTAAAAGTTCAATTTTGCCTCTATGGATACCAATACTATCAGTTTTACTTTTAATCTTACCGGCTAATTTTTCTACAACTGCATTGATTTTTGTAATGATTATGATGTTATCTTTTTTAGGAGGATATCCATTAAAATATTTGTGCTTAATAGCTGGTTCAGGAATTCTAATATTTATGTTTTTTATAATGACAGTTAAAGCATTTCCTGATTTATTTCCAAACAGAGTAGACACATGGACTAGTCGTATTGAAAGTTTTTTAGGTGATGGTAATTCAAAAGAAGATTATCAAATTGAAAAGGCAAAAATTGCAATCGCATCTGGTTATATTAATGGATTAGGACCTGGGAAAAGTATTCAAAAGAATTTTTTACCACAATCTTCTTCTGATTTTATTTTTGCAATTATAATTGAAGAATACGGATTATTTGGTGGCTTATTGTTGTTATTTCTTTATTTATTATTGTTGTTCAGGATAGTTATTGTTTCTCAAAAAGCAGATACAATTTTTGGTAAGTTGTTAACAGTTGGAGTAGGATTGCCAATTATATTTCAGGCTTTAGTTAATATGGGTGTGGCTGTTGAATTATTTCCAGTTACAGGGCAAACTCTTCCTTTGATTAGTAGTGGTGGAACTTCTATTTGGGTTACATGCTTGGCAATAGGAATAATATTAAGTGTTAGTGCAAAAAGAGAAGAAATTAAAAATGATTTTGAAGGCTCTCAAAACCCTTTAGAAATTTTAAGTGAAACAATTTAATGGAAAATTATAGTATAATTATTTCAGGTGGAGGAACAGGAGGTCATATTTATCCTGCTTTGTCTATTGCCAAAGGACTAAAAACTAGTTTTCCAAAAATGAAATTTTTATTTGTAGGGGCAAAAGGTAGAATGGAAATGGAAAAAGTTCCAAAGGCAGGATTTTCAATTGTTGGACTATGGATTTCAGGATTTGATAGGTTTAATAAGTTTAAAAATATTTTACTGCCAATAAAGTTGTTAATTAGCTTGTTACAATCATTATTCATTTTAAAAAGATTTAAACCTAATGTTGTGATTGGAACAGGGGGATTTGCCAGTGGACCGTTGCTTTACATTGCTTCAATATTTAGGGTTCCAATTCTTATACAAGAACAAAATTCTTATCCTGGAATAACTAATCGATTATTGGGCAATAAGGCACAATCAATTTGTGTAGCTTATCCTGGTTTATCTAAGTTTTTTCCTGCTGAAAAAATTAATTTAACAGGAAATCCAGTTCGCCAAGATCTATTCAATGTTGACGAAAAAAGATTAGATGGTAAATTATATTTTAATCAAAACATAAAAATTGAAACTCTCTTAATCCTTGGGGGTAGTTTGGGTTCAAAGAGGATTAATGAGCTGGTTGAAAAACAACTAGATTTTTTTAAAGCAAATAATATTCAATTAATTTGGCAATGTGGTAGTTTATATTTCGATCAGTATAAGAGTTATCAAGATAAGGATCTTGTTTATATAACTCCATATATTAAACGTATGGATTTGGCTTATGCTGCTTCTGATTTTATAATATCAAGATCTGGAGCTAGTTCTGTTTCTGAACTATGTATTATTGGTAAGCCAGTAATTTTTATACCATCCCCAAACGTTTCAGAGGATCATCAGACTATAAATGCAAGAATGATTGCAGATAAAAAAGCAGCCTTAATTATTGAGGAAAAAAGCTTAAATAATGATTTTGAAAAATGTTTTTCAAAACTTTTGAATTCGAAAAATCTCCAAATTACACTATCGAATAATATTAAAAAACTAGCAAAACCATTGGCTACTGAAAAGATTATTAATGAAATTAAAACCCTTTTAAAAGGATGAATTTAGATTCAATTAGAAAAATATATTTTATTGGTATCGGAGGAATCGGGATGAGCGCTCTTGCCAAATATTTTTTTAATAAAAACCTCATTGTTTCAGGATATGACAAAACTCAAACAAATATTACAGATTCTTTAATTTCATTAGGAATTAAAATAGTTTTTAAAGATAGTAATGACCTAATTGATAAAGAATTTCTAGATTCAAAAGACACATTAGTTGTTGTTACACCAGCAATTCCCATTACAAATAAAATTTTAAATTATTTTAAATCTTCTGGATTTAAAGTGATGAAAAGAGCAGAAGTTTTAGGATTGATTACAAATAATTCTAAATGTTTAGCAATTGCTGGGACTCATGGGAAAACAACAACTACTGCAATTTTGACTCATTTAATGTTTGAATGTGATCAAAAATTCACATCTTTTATAGGAGGAATTTCTGAAAACTATAATTCTAATTTCATTGATAATGGGCACGAATATACTATTGTAGAAGCTGATGAATATGATAGGTCTTTCCTTTGTTTGGCACCGGATATTGCTTGTATTACCTCTATTGATGCTGATCATTTAGATATTTATGGCGATGAATCAAATTTGAATAATGCCTTTTCAGAATTTTCTAATCTCATTCCATCAAAAAATAAATTATTTGTTCATTCTAATATTGATTTTCCAGGTATCAGTTACGGAATTAATACATCTTCAGATTATTGTGCTCAAAATATATCAATTGAAAATGGAGTATATAATTTTGATTTAAAGGCTCCAAATACAATTTTCAAAGGTTTAAAATTTTCAATTCCTGGAAAACATAACCTTTCTAATGCGGTTGCTGCTTTTGCAATGGCTTTAGAATCCGGATGTAATGAAATTAATTTAAGATCTGCACTCGAAACTTACAAAGGAGTTAAGCGCAGATTTAGTTATAAGTTAAAAACTGATGACCTTATTTTTATTGATGATTATGCTCATCATCCAAAAGAAATTGACGTAGTTTGGGAAGCTGTTAATGAAATCTATCCTAATAAAAAAACTACTGCCGTTTTTCAACCTCACTTGTATAGCAGAACCAAAGATTTTGCAGATGATTTTGCAGTTTCATTATCTAAGTTTGATACTGTTTTATTGTTGGATATTTACCCAGCTAGAGAAATACCAATTCATGGGGTTACTTCGACCTGGTTACTTGAAAAAATTACTTCAAGGAGAAAAAAATTAGTAACAAAAGATAATTTATTTAAAGCGATAATAGCTGAAGATAATCCTATACTTATAACAATGGGAGCTGGGGATATTGAAGTTGAAGTAGACAAACTAACAAAAAACTTATTGTATGGTTAAATACATCAATAGCATAAAAATTATAATTGTTCTGGCTGTGGTTTCAATATTTTTTGCATTTTCTTCAAGCCAAAATAATGCAAAACCTATCAGCGAAGTTGAGGTTAGTTTTATTGGTGATAATAATCTTTTTATTAGCAAAACCAAAGTTGATAAGTTGTTAATACAAAATAATGATTATATAAAATGTGTTTCTAAAGATATTCTAGATTTGAAAGCTTTGGAAAATAAGTTATCGTCTCATGATATGATTGAAAATTCAGAAGTATATATTTCAATAAATGGGATATTAAAAATTGATATTAAGCAACGTAATCCTTATGCTAGAGTTATTTCAGATTCCTCATTTTATATTGATAATAATGGAACAAAAATGCCTTTATCGGATAACTATAGTGCACGAGTTTTATTAGTTCATGGTTTAAATGACGAATCAAATATTGATTATGTTTTCAAATTAATAAAAACTATAAGAGATGATGAGTTTTTAAACTTAAATGTTACTGATATTTTGATTAATAAAAGCGATATAAGCTTAAGGGTTAGGAATTGTAATTTTGAAGTTTTGGTGGGGGATTTAAATAATTTAGAAACAAAAATTAAAAATTTTAAGGCTTTTTATCAAAAAGCGTATAGAGATAAAATATTAAACAATTACAAAAAAGTGAATTTGCAATTCAATAATCAAATTGTTTGCACTAAATATATATAAGCATGGAAAATCAAAATATAGCAGTTGGTTTAGATATTGGAACTACAAAAATTGTTGCTATGATTGGATGTAAAAACCAATATGGTAAATTAGAAACAATAGGAGTAGGTAAATCTAAAAGTTTGGGTGTTCATAGGGGAGTAGTCAATAATATAACTCAAACTATTCAATCAATTCAACAAGCAGTTTCTCAAGCAGAGGCCGTTTCAAATGTTAAAATTGATGAAGTCACAGTTGGTATTGCAGGACAACACATCAGAAGTCTCCAACACAGCGATTATATAACAAGATCAAATGCAGAGCAAGTAATTAATGAGGATGATATTGATCGCTTAATTAATCAGGTGCACAAACTAGTTATGTTACCTGGAGAGGAAATTATACATGTTTTACCACAAGATTATAAAGTTGATGGTCAAGCCGAAATCAAGGAACCAATTGGTATGTACGGTGAAAGATTAGAAGCAAATTTTCATGTGGTTGTAGGCCAGGTTTCCTCAATCAGAAATATAGGAAGGTGCATCCAAACAGCTGGATTAGGATTAGGAGGTATAACCCTTGAGCCTTTAGCTTCAGCTAAAGCGGTTTTAAGTCATGAAGAAAAAGAAGCTGGAGTTGCTTTGATTGACATTGGTGGAGGTACAACAGACTTAGCAGTTTTCAAAGATGGTATAATTCGCCACACAGCTGTTATCCCATTTGGTGGTAATATAATCACTGAGGATATAAAAGAGGGGTGTTCAATAATTGAAAAGCAAGCCGAACTTTTAAAGATAAAATTTGGATCTGCTTGGCCAGGTGAAAATAAGGATAATGAAATAGTTTCGATTCCAGGTTTAAGAGGAAGAGACCCTAAGGAAATTACTTTAAAAAACTTGTCTAAAATTATTCATGCTAGAGTTGTAGAAATAATTGAACAGGTTTATTTGGAAATAAAAAATTACGGGCATGAGGAACCAAAGAAAAAATTAATCGCAGGAATTGTCCTTACTGGAGGAGGAAGTCAATTAAACCATCTCAAACAATTAGTTGAATATATTACAGGTATGGATACTAGAGTTGGGTATCCCAACGAGCACTTAGCAGGGGATAGTGATAGCGATATTACAAGTCCATTATATGCTACAGCAGTAGGTCTTGTTTTAGATGGTTTAGAGCGTAAATATAAACAACCAGTAATAGATAAGTCAGACGAAAATGAAGAAGATACTGAAGAAAATACTGAAAATAAAACAAATATTAAACCCAAGGGTTTTTTAGAGAAACTCACAGAACGTGTAAAAGAATTTTTAGAAAATGCAGAATAACCAACAATTAAATAAATAAATATGAGCAGCAATAATGATTTTGGAATTCAATTTGATTTACCAAAAAACCAATCGAATGTTATTAAAGTTATAGGAGTTGGAGGAGGAGGAAGTAATGCAATAAATCACATGTTTAATCAAGGAATTAAAGGTGTTGATTTTGTAATATGTAATACTGATTCTCAAGCTTTGAATAGCAGCGGAGTACCTAATAAAATTCAACTTGGAGTTAACCTGACTGAAGGTCTAGGAGCTGGTGCAAATCCTGAAATTGGAGAAAAAGCAGCAATCGAAAGTTTGGATGAGATAAAAGCCATGTTGAATTCAAACACTAAAATGGTTTTTATTACTGCAGGAATGGGAGGAGGAACAGGTACAGGTGCTGCTCCAATTATTGCCAAAATGGCAATGGAATTAGATATTCTTACTGTTGGTATTGTCACTACTCCGTTTCAATTTGAAGGAAAAATTCGAAACTCACAGGCTCACTCTGGAATTGAAAAATTTAGGAATGTAGTTGATTCATTAGTTGTAATTAACAATAATAAACTTCGCGAGGTTTATGGAAATTTAGGCTTCAAGGCTGGATTTTCTAAAGCTGATGAAGTGCTTTCCACTGCTGCTCGTGGTATTGCAGAAGTTATAACTCATCACTACACACAAAATATTGATTTACGAGACGCAAAGACTGTTTTAAGTAACAGCGGAACAGCAATTATGGGAGCCTCAACTGCAGTTGGTGAAAATAGAGCAAAAAAAGCAATTACTAATGCCTTAGATTCTCCTTTGTTAAACGATAATAAAATTTCTGGTGCAAAGAATGTTTTATTATTAATAGTTTCTGGATCACAAGAAATTACAATTGATGAAATTGGAGAGATTAATGATCATATTCAAGCCGAGGCAGGTCACGTTGCCAATATAATAATGGGTGTAGGCGAGGATGAGGCGTTAGGTGAATCTATTTCAGTTACAATAATTGCTACTGGATTTGATGTTAACCAACAAAATAATATCAATAATATTGAACCAATTAAAGTGGTACATGCACTTGATGAAGAAAAATTAATAACTCAAGACTTAATAGAAAATGATATTAAATCTAATGAACCTATTGATGATGAAATTTTCGAATCTAAAGTCTATGATTTAGTTGAAGATATTGAAAAATCAAATACAGATGTTATGGATTTAATACCAACAACTGAAGATATTAAATCTATAGATGTCTATTTTGATGAGTCATTTGAGCTAATTGATAGTGATGATTTTATAATTAATGAAGTCAATATTTCTCAAGACGAAATAAATGATCAAAATATTGAAGAACAAACTGTTTTAACATTTGATTTACCAATTTCTAATTCAAAAGATCAAAGGGATGAAACTAAAGATTTTGAAGTCTTTAAGCTCGAAGATAATATTAATGATATTGAAGTTGATGATTATATTGAACTTATAGCTGTTTCTGAATCGTCACCTGCCGGTGAAGAAACTTATACTATTAATGATCACATTGTTATTGAACAAACTGATGACAAATTTGAAGGACAATCGAAAATAGAAGTAGTTGAGCCAGAAATTGAGGTTGATAAAGAGCTAATTTTAAAGAAAGTAACTGTTAAGGAAAGACAAGTATCTTCTGAGCCTTCTGAAACAGTTAACCCTTTTGATAATCCAATTTCTAAGACATTAAGAGATCGTGCAGATGAAAGACGTAAAAAAATGAAAGCATTTAACTACAAGTTCAATACATCTAAAATTGACGAATATGAAAAGGAACCTGCATATAAGAGACAAGGAATTGAATTAAGTAATTCAAACTCAAAGGCTGAAAATCAGGTTTCTAGAACATCGATTTCATATGACGAAAATGATGATATTCAAGTACGCTCGAATAATTCTTTTTTGCATGATAATGTTGATTAATATATGTAATTATTAAACTAAATTAAATTTATGAGTTTACAAGAATCAGTAATGGATGCAATTAAGACTGCAATGAAGTCAAAAGACACAACTGCTTTAACTGCTCTAAGATCAATAAAATCAGCAATTATATTACTTAAAACACAAGTTGCATCAAACACCCAAATTTCTTATTCTGATGAAATTAAATTATTACAGAAGTTAGTTAAACAAAGAAACGACAGCGCTGATATATACATCAAACAAAATCGTCCTGATTTGGCAGCTCCAGAGATTGAAGAGGCAAAAATAATAAGCCAATTTTTACCTGAAATGTTATCAGAAGCAGAAGTAGAAGATTATGTAAAGAAGGCAATTGGTGACTTAGGGGCAAACAGCATGAAAGATATGGGAAAAGTTATGGGGTTTTTAAGCCAAGAGTTGTCAGGTAAAACTGATGGTAAAACTATTTCAACATTAGTAAAGAAACATTTAATGTCTTAATAAATAGGGCTGCGTAGCTCAATTGGATAGAGCACTGGATTTCGGCTCCAGCGGTTGTAGGTTCGACTCCTGTCGCAGTCACTAAATTGGAGAATTGATTCACAGGAATTGGTTCTCCATTTTTCATGTTTGAGATTTCCTTCGACAAAATTGATACAGCCTATTGGAAACAACTATCATAATATTATATAAAACATAAATAAGCCTCCAGTAAAATAACTGAAGGCTTACAATAATTTAAGTTAGGTTTTCCTAGTCACAATTGTCAGGAATAATTGTAGTTTCGAATACTAAGCTTAAGATAGATAGATCTCCTTCATGACAATCAGCAATTAACCATGTGTCCTGAAATTGTGTAGAATTCGAATTCAAACTCATTAAATATCCATTGCCTGTGACATTTAAATCCCAAACCCCTGTGGTAGTGATGGTGTTTCCTTCTACCACTTCTAATGTGTAATCTAGATTAATAATGTAGGTGTAAATATCATTATCAATATTTACCCATGAGCAATTTGATAATAGAACTTCAACCTCTTCAATTGAACAATCTTCTAAACCTTCTTCGACACAATCTATTGAGTAAAGCTCAGCTTGAGGAGATACTAGACTTTGCATTTCTAAACTTTCATCACATACAGTAACTACCCATTCGTCATTGTAGATAGATGAGTTTGCTGCTAGGGTTATGTAAAAGGTCTCGTTTCCAGTATTTATAATAAATTCCCCAGATGTAAGAAGACTATCGCCGGACTGCACTTGGTATGTTCCATTATTGAAAAAGTTATATAGATATTGGTCATCGTCAACAAAATCAATTTGCCAAAAACAATTTATTAAACCACTTAAAATGTCTTCCGGGAGGCAATCGACAACTCCAACATTATCATCGCCAATGCAATCTTCTATTATAGCTTCTAGCTCATCATAGTCATTAATTGTAACTATCGAATCATTTTCAATTATAATATCTAATGGAAGTACTAAATCAATGTGATAGGCACCGTATGTAGCATTAAATAGTTCTTCACGAGAATTTACAGTTACAGGATCTCCTTCGTCTAATATTATTGAAATAGGATACACAAATTCAAAACATTCTCCATCACCAGATTCGTAGTCTATTTGGCATTCTTCACTAAAATCGTCCTCAGTGAAACCATCGCATATCGCATAGCAAGCATTTGGATATGAAATTGTAAATAGTTCTCCATCTAAATCTGTAATATCAATACAAACAGGGTCATATTCTTCAGTACAAATACAATCCTCTACCTCGTCCTCAAAACCACAGTCTTCTAATAAACTTAAAAATTCATCTTCGCTATTTATAGTTTCTATTTCTAGAGCATTACTATTTTCATTGTAGATTTCCACTTCAAAAGGAAACGCAATCCCATTTATAAATAAATTTTCTGTTGAAGCAAAATAAATTTCTATTAGTTCATCTAAACTATTTACTGTTACTGTAGTACCCGTATTAAATGAAAGATTGATTGGGTATACAAAATCGAAACAAAAATCAAAAACAATATTGCCAGCAGGATTTTCCGCTTCGTCTACATTTCCATTGTCATCATACTGTTGGTTAAGTCTACTTAAAGTTGTTACAATAGATTCACTTTCCTCGGTATTTTGTAGATTATCAATAATTACTTCTTCATTAGTACAAGACATCAAAACTGTAAGTACCATTAAAATACTAAAAATTAAAAGTTTAAAATTTTTCATTTTTTTCATTTTTTATTTTTAAAATTATTGAGGTTAATCTTCTTAAAGACAACTTAAAATATAAAAACCCTACTTTTTTATTAAATTATTTTATTTATAGTTTTGGGTTAAAATTAAAGCCAATTTAATGTCAAAATACAATCGAAATATATGTGATTCAAATTCTTTTGAGGCTATATATAATACTTATGCTAAAGAAATTAGACGGTTTCTTTTTTATAAAACTCAAGATATAGATAAATCTGAAGATATTTTACAGGATGTGTTTATAAAACTTTGGGAGAATTGTAACAAAGTAGACCCTAATAAAGTGAAGAGTTATATTTATAGTATTGCTAATAATATGTTTCTAAATGATATAAAGCATCAAAAAGTAGTACAAAATTACCGAAAACATAATGGGAACGACATTACCAATGAGTCCCCTGAATTTATTGTGCTTGAGAAGGAGTTCATGGAAAAGTTAGAATCTACAATTGATAAGTTACCAGAAAAACAGCGTGAAGTATTTCTAATGAATAGAATTGAAAAAAAGAAATACAAAGAGATTGCTATACATTTAGATATTAGCGTAAAAGCTGTAGAAAAACGTATGCATAAAGCCTTGGTTGTTATAAGAAAGGAAATTGGTGATGTTTAACTAAAATTGTAAGTAGGGTATTCATCTAGTTAATTGTCATAAAAATAGAAATAAAATGAAAAATCAGAATTCACATATAAATGAAGAAACGTTTTTAGCCCAGTGGCTAGAAGGAAACCTCTCAGATAAAGAACTTAAAAATCTTATTAATGAGGCTGATTATAATGTTTATTTAAAGTTGCGAAAAGGTCTACATACTTCGGATAAATTAAATGCATCAACTCAACATTCATTTAATAAAATTCAACAAAAGATTGCAAATAAAAAGACTCCAATTTTTAAATTGTATCCAGTACG
>JAYNFX010000011.1:0-9265 GCA_038106885.1 Flavobacteriaceae bacterium
TCAATATCATCACTATTCCAATTTCTCCATTGATGACCGTATACTGGACCTAAATCACCATTTTCGTCAGCCCATTCGTTCCAAATACGAACCCCGTTTTGAGTTAAATAATCGATATTAGTATCTCCTTTTAAAAACCATAGTAACTCATAAACAATAGACTTTAAATGTAATTTTTTTGTAGTCACCATCGGGAAACCTTTACTTAGGTCAAAGCGCATTTGGTACCCAAATACACTTTTAGTACCGGTTCCTGTACGATCTCCTTTTTCGTTACCGTGTTCCAAGACATGGTTTACTAAATCTAAATATTGTTTCATAAAATGAGCTAATAATTATTCAATAAAATTAAATAATAACCCCATTATTAAGAATTTATAATCTGGATAAATTTTAAAAGTTATTAACCAAATTTAACCAATAATTAGACCCGCAATTGTGGCAGATAGAAGAGAGGCTATAGTACCTCCGATAAGCGCTTTTATTCCAAGCTCTGATAATGTCTTTCTTTGACCAGGAGCTAAAGATCCAATACCTCCTATTTGGATTCCAATTGAAGCAAAGTTAGCAAATCCACATAGCATATAAGTTGCCATGATAATTGATTTTTGATACTTCAAATGTACTGGATTAGCTATATTTTTTAAGTCGGCAAGTTGAATATATCCAATGAATTCACTTGCTGCAAGTTTTATTCCCAAAAGCTGGCCCATCAAAGTCATATCCTCTTTTGCTACGCCAATTAACCACATAATTGGTGCGAAAGCATATCCTAATATGAACTCTAGAGACAAGTTTTCATAGATAGTATTTTCACTAATGATCTCATTGAGAGATATGAATTGCCAATTTATATTTAATAGCTCAAAATTAATACCATCAAAATTTGCTAAACTTTTTAAAACTCCATTTATCATAGCAATAAAGGCTATAAAAACTAATAGCATAGCTCCTACATTTATTGCAAGTTTTAAACCTTCAGTGGTTCCATTAGCAATAGCTTCCAGAACATTTGAGCCTATTTTTTCTTGCGAAACTTTAATATCAGTATTAATTTTATCGGTTTGGGGAAATAGAATTTTCGAAATCACTATTGCACCAGGTGCTGCCATAACTGACGCGGCTAATAAATGTTTTGCATAAAATAATTGATTAGCTGTATCATCTCCTCCTAAAAACCCAATATAGGCTGCTAATACAGCTCCAGCGACAGTAGCCATACCACCAATCATGACAAGTAGTATTTCAGATCTATTCATTTTTTCTAAATATGCTTTTATAAGAAGAGGCGCCTCTGTTTGTCCTAAGAATATATTTCCAGCAACACTCAAGCTTTCAGCTCCAGAAATAAATAGTACTTTGCTTAGAAGCCATCCCATACCTTTGACAATTTTTGGTATAATACCAAAGTAAAAAAGCACAGATGTTAGAGCAGAAAAGAAGATTATTGTTGGAAGTACTTGAAAAGCAAATATATATCCAAATGAATCGACATTAAGCATGTCTCCAAATAAAAATTGACTACCAGCTTGGGTAAATTTTAAAATTGAAATAAAAACTTGACCTATTGACTCAAATGCTTTCATTACAAATTTTACTTTAAGAACTCCAATTGCAATAATTAACTGAAGTGTTAATCCTAATCCAACAGTTTTCCAGTTTATCGCTTTTTTGTTGTTACTCAATAAAAAAGCAATAAAAATTAGTGAAGCCATTCCAATAACTCCTCTAAATAAACTTTCAATACTGAACCCTTGGCTCTCAATTATTTGGATATTCAAGTCTTGCCCAAACGAGACTTGACTAAAAAGCATTGCTAAAAAAATTAAATAAACTTTCATTCTAATATTTATCTATCGTTTTGATATTTCATCTCTGATTTTAGCAGCAACTTCGTAATTTTCATCATCAACAGCTTTTTTCAATAGATTTTTGAGCTCAGTTAGAGATAATTTATTAAATGTATTTTTTGAGAAATCTTCTGATTTCTCATTAGGGACTTCATCGTCTATTAAATCTTCACTTTTTTGATTTTCTAAATCTATATTTAATTTAACACCAGCTTTTTCTAATATATTTTTATAAGTGAAAATCGGTGCTGAAAATCGTAAAGCTAATGCAATTGCGTCACTAGTTCTAGCGTCGATAATTTCTTCTTTATTATTATTTTCACAAATCAGTGAAGAGTAAAAAACTCCATCAACTAGCTTGTGTATAATCACTTGTTTTACTATTATGCTAAAGCGATCAGAAAAATTTTTAAAAAGGTCATGGGTAAGAGGTCTTGGAGGACGGATATCTTTTTCTAATGCAATAGCTATAGATTGCGCCTCAAAAGCTCCAATTACAATCGGAAGCTTACGCTTTCCATTTTCTTCGCTCAGTATAAGTGCATATGCTCCACTTTGTGTTTGGCTATATGAAATCCCTTTAATATTTAGTCGAATTAAGCTCATTGAATTGTTACAACAAATAACAATTTTAAATCCTAAAATACCAAACTTCTAAGTCTTTATTTTAAACATTATGTGTTTTGTGACTTGAACGCTTTTAATTTTTCAGTAAGTTTTGGCACAACTTCAAAAGCATCACCAACAACTCCATAATCAGCAGCTTTAAAAAACGGAGCCTCGGGATCTGTATTAATAACAACCTTAATTTTTGAAGAGTTAACTCCAGCCAAATGTTGAATTGCACCAGAAATACCAATTGCAATATATAAATTGCTGGCTACTGGTTTTCCAGTCTGCCCAACATGTTCACTGTGTGGTCTCCAGCCTAAGTCCGAAACTGGTTTCGAACAAGCGGTTGCAGCGCCAAGTACATCAGCAAGGTTTTCGATTAAGCCCCAATTTTCAGGACCTTTTAATCCTCTTCCAGCAGACACAACAATCTCAGCATCTGCTATTGATATTTTATCATTGACTTTGTCAGTTCCTTTAATCTCTATATTTGATTTAGGTTCTTGCGGTGAAAATTCTTCAACAATTCCATTTACAATATTTTCAACCAAGCCAAATGCATTGTTTGATAAACTAATAATTTTTTTATCAGTTAAAATATCGGTGTAGGAAAATGCTTTATTAGAAAAAACACTTTTCTTGATAGTAAATGGAGAAATACTTTTTGGAAGCTCAACAACATTAGAAGCATAGCCCGAATTTGTTTTAATTGAAAGGATTGGTGCAAGATATTTACTGTTCGCACTATTACTAAGAATTATAACATTTGATTGTTCTTTTTCTGCAGCTTGTTTGATAATATCAGCAAATAATTCAGCTTCGAAGGAGATTGAAGATTTTACATTTAGGATTTTTTCTATTCCATAATTATGTAAGATAGTTGCATCATCAACGCCAAAAACTAAGGCGACAGTTGAGTAATTCAACTGATCAGCCAAGGCTTTGCCATAAGATGCTACTTCTAATCCAGCTTTTTTTATTTTACCATTTTCTGATTCAATATACGTTAATAAGGTCATGGGTTTATTTTTTAAATAACTTTAGCTTCATTGTGTAATAGATTAATTAGCTCATCAATATTTTCAGCGTCAATCATCTTTACAGCTCCTTTTTCTGCAGGCTTTTCAAAAGACTTCGAACGAGTTTTAACTTCACAAGATGTGGGATCCAAAACATTTAATGGTTTTTTTCTTGCCATCATTATACCTCTCATATTAGGAATTTTTAAATCGCTTTCTTCAACTAATCCTTTTTGTGAACCTATTACAAGTGGGAAAGTTGTAGACAATGTTTCTTTGCCACCATCCATTTCTCTTGTGCCGACACATGATGAGCCCTCAACTTCTAAACCAATACAGTTGTTTATAAAACTTGCACCTATTAGTGCAGCTATCATACCAGGAACCATTCCCCCATTATAATCGATTGATTCTCTTCCGGCAATTACAAGATCGTATTCTCCATCTTTGGCAATTTTTGATATTTCTAATGCAACTGAGTAACCATCCAAAGCAGCCATGTTTATTCTTATTGCAGAATCTGCTCCGATTGCTAGGGCTTTTCTTAAGGTGGGTTCAGTTTCGGGACCTCCAACGTTAATTACATCAACAGTAGCATTTTGTTTCTCTTTAAACCACATTGCTCTTGTTAATCCAAATTCGTCATTAGGATTTATTACATATTGAACTCCATTATTGTCAAATAATGTATTATTATCTTTAAAATTGATTTTGGATGTGGTATCTGGAACATGACTGATACATACTAAAATTTTCATTGTTTGGATTATTTAAATCTTAAACGAAATTACAAAAAAAGATTCTATTTCCTATGCATGCATAGGAAATTTTTGAACAATAGTTGTACTTAATATGATTGATTATTATTATTTTTGCAACCAATTTAAGATTGATATTTTTTATAAATATTATACAAGAAAAAAACGTAGTTCGAATTAACCAACTTTATGAAAACAATACAATTTAGAGAAGCCATTTGTGAAGCTATGAGTGAGGAAATGCGACGCGATGAGAGTATTTACTTGATGGGGGAAGAAGTTGCAGAATATAATGGCGCATATAAAGCATCTAAAGGAATGCTTGACGAGTTTGGAGACAAACGAGTTATTGACACGCCAATTGCCGAGCTTGGATTTGCAGGAATCGCAGTCGGTTCCACAATGACTGGTAACAGACCAATTGTTGAATTCATGACTTTTAATTTCTCCTTAGTTGGAATTGATCAGATAATAAATAATGCAGCAAAGATTAGACAAATGTCAGGGGGGCAATTTAAATGTCCAATAGTTTTTAGAGGGCCTACTGCGTCAGCTGGGCAATTAGCAGCTACTCATTCTCAAGCTTTTGAAAGCTGGTATGCCAATTGTCCTGGACTAAAAGTTATTGTGCCATCAAATCCATTTGATGCCAAAGGGCTATTGAAAGCTGCCATAAGAGATGATGACCCTATCATTTTCATGGAGAGTGAACAAATGTATGGTGATAAAGGAGAGGTGCCTGAGGGAGAATATATTCTTCCAATTGGAGTTGCAGATATTAAAAGATCTGGTAATGACGTAACTGTTGTTTCATTTGGCAAAATTATTAAAGAAGCTTACAAAGCTGCAGACATGCTTGATAAGGAAGGAATTTCATGTGAAGTTATTGATTTAAGAACTGTAAGACCACTAGATATAAATACAGTCTTAGAATCTGTGAAAAAAACTAATAGGTTGGTTATTTTAGAGGAGGCATGGCCATTTGGTAACGTTTCAACAGAGATTACTTACCAAGTTCAGGAAAAAGCATTTGACTTTTTAGACGCACCTATTGTTAAGATAAATACTGCGGATACACCAGCCCCTTATTCTCCAGTTCTTCTTGAAGAATGGCTCCCAAATAGTTCTGATGTTGTTAAAGCTGTAAAAAAAGTATTATATAAATAGAATCATAAGGGGCAATTGGGGAAATAGGTTTTTCTGTTGTCAATCATTTTACTACATTTGTTGCCCTTAAAAATTAATTAAAAATAAATTATGGAATCAATAATGATTTATATGCCAATAGTGATGGCTATTTTAGGTTTAGTATACATGTCAATTAAAAGAATTTCTGTCATGAAGCAAGATGCTGGTGATGGTAAAATGAAGGAAATTTCTGATCATATATATGTGGGTGCTTTAGCATTTTTAAAAGCAGAATATAAGTTGTTGACTTATTTTGTAATTGGTGCCAGTATAGCACTTGCGGGCGTAGCTTCAATTGTTGAAACAACAAGTTATTTAATTGTTATTGCATTTGTAATAGGAGCTGTTTTTTCTGCTTTTGCTGGAAATATAGGAATGAAAATAGCAACTAAAACAAACGTAAGAACAACTCAAGCTGCTAAGACAAGTTTGCCAGATGCACTTAAAATTTCTTTTGGTGGAGGTACTGTTATGGGTCTTGGTGTTGCTGGATTAGCTGTTTTAGGGTTATCAGCATTTTTTATCATTTTCTTTCAAGTTTTTATGAGTGGCAGTTGGACAAATACAACTGATATGACTATAGTTTTAGAAACATTAGCAGGATTTTCTTTAGGTGCAGAATCAATTGCGTTATTTGCGCGTGTTGGTGGAGGTATTTATACTAAAGCTGCTGACGTTGGTGCTGATTTAGTTGGAAAAGTAGAAGCTGGTATTCCCGAGGACGATCCGAGAAATCCCGCAACAATTGCAGATAATGTTGGTGATAATGTTGGTGATGTAGCTGGTATGGGAGCAGATTTATTTGGGTCTTATGTAGCAACTGTTCTTGCAGCCATGGTTTTAGGAAACTACATAATCAAGGATATGGGTGGAAATATTTCAGATAATTTTGGAGGAATTGGTCCAATTTTATTACCCATGGCAATAGCTGGAGCCGGTATAATAATTTCTATAATTGGTACATTTTTTGTGAAAATTAGTTCAAACGATGCAAAGGAAGCTGAGGTGCAAAAGGCTTTAAACATTGGTAATTGGACATCAATTATCTTGGTTGGTTTAGCAAGTTTTGGGCTCGTTACTTGGATGCTTCCAGAGACTATGAAAATGGAATTTTATGGCGAAGGATTACAACAAATTACTTCAATTAGAGTATTTTACGCAACCCTAGTTGGCTTGGTCGTAGGAGCTGCAATTTCTTCATTTACGGAGTACTATACGGGATTAGGTAAAAAACCGATTTTAAATATTGTACAACAATCTAGTACAGGTGCTGCAACAAACATTATTGCTGGATTAGCAACTGGTATGATTTCAACTTTTTCCTCAGTTTTACTTTTTGCTGTAGCGATATGGGCTTCTTATGCTTTTGCCGGTTTTTACGGAGTTGCAATGGCGGCTTCCGCTATGATGGCTACCACTGCCATGCAATTAGCAATAGATGCATTTGGACCTATTGCAGATAATGCTGGTGGAATTGCAGAAATGAGTGAACAAGATCCAATTGTTCGTGAACGTACAGATATATTGGACTCTGTTGGGAATACTACAGCCGCTACTGGTAAAGGTTTTGCTATTGCTTCAGCTGCTTTAACTGCTTTGGCACTATTTGCAGCCTATGTGACATTTACTGAAATCGATGGGATTAATATTTTCAAAGCCCCTGTATTAGCTATGTTATTTGTTGGGGGAATGGTTCCAGTAGTTTTTTCTGCTTTAGCTATGAGTTCTGTAGGTAAAGCTGCTATGGAAATGGTAGAAGAGGTCAGAAGGCAGTTTAAAGAAATCCCAGGGATTATGGAAGGGACTGGTAAGCCAGAATATGACAAATGTGTCGATATATCAACTAAAGCCTCACTTAGACAAATGCTTATGCCAGGGCTTCTTACAATAGGTTTCCCTATTCTTATTGTTTTTGTGGGCATTCTAATTTACCCTGACAATTATAAATTAGTAGCTGAGATGCTTGGCGGATACATGGCTGGAGTAACTGTTTCGGGTGTGCTTTGGGCAATATTTCAAAACAATGCCGGTGGAGCTTGGGATAATGCAAAAAAATCTTTTGAGGCAGGTGTAGAAATTAATGGCGTGATGACATATAAGGGATCGGATGCCCACAAAGCCGCTGTTACTGGAGACACTGTCGGAGATCCATTCAAAGACACATCAGGGCCTTCAATGAATATATTAATCAAATTAACTTGTTTAATTGGCCTAGTAATCGCACCGATACTAGGAGGTCATTCAGATGAAACAACAAATGTTTTTAATGAGGAGATTGAAGTTAATGTTCATGTTGAAAATGATATTACTGAAAAAGCAACTGCAAGTGTGTCATACACAACAAATGAAAATGGAGTTGAAACAGTAGTTAAAAAATCTTATTACGGATCTGAAGAAGAAGTTGAAAAGCTTGTTTCTAATAAGTTAAACGAGTTGTTGAAGAAATAACAGATTTAATAATATTAAAAAAGGGCTCTATTTTTAGTAGCCCTTTTTTTGTAGAATTTTTACAAACTACTTGTCTTAGAATCAATTTGATTAATAACAACTTTGAGGTCCTCCTCATTTTCAACAAAATCTAAATCATCTACGTCGATTATCAGTAAAGGCCCTTTATCATAACCATGAATCCAAGCTTCATAGCGCTCATTAAGTCTGCTTAAGTAATCAATTGAAATCGAATTCTCATAGTCTCGTCCTCTTTTATGAATTTGATTTACTAAATTCGGAATAGAACTCCTTAAATAAATTAAAAGGTCTGGTGGTAGGACAGTACTTTCCATTAAATTGAAAAGTGAAGAATAATTATCAAAGTCACGATTTGTCATCAAACCCATAGCATGCAGGTTTGGAGCAAAAATATTTGCATCTTCGTAAATTGTTCGGTCTTGAATAATATCTTTACCGCTTTTTCGGATTTGCATAACTTGTCTAAAACGGCTGTTTAAAAAGTAGACTTGAAGGTTAAAGCTCCAGCGTTCCATTTGGTTATAAAAATCATCCAAATAAGGGTTGTCAACAACATCTTCCAGTTGTGCCTCCCATTTATAATGCTTAGCTAACAATTGCGTAAGTGTAGTTTTTCCTGCTCCAATGTTTCCAGCGATGGCAATATGCATAATCTAATTTTTTAAAAGTTGGTAATGGTAAAGATATTCACCGTCATAAATATACAAGGTTTGATTCATTACAAAAAACTGTTTAATTATTTTTTTTTGTGTCTTTAAAAATTGGATTTGGTCATTTGAAAAAGTTTTGTAGAATAGTGAATTATCTTTTTTAAAAATTATAAAATCATCACCTAATTTAAATTTATCATAGCCCTTGTGTTCAATTTTTGAAACTTGACTTCCAGTGTAATTGTAATGAAAGAATTTAGATTTTGTCAAAGCAAAAACATTATTGTAATTACTATTTAAACAAATTACTTCTTCATTAAATGGTAATGTTCTAAGTTGTGTTTTTTGTCTTTTGTAATCAAATAGTTCGAGTTCAAGATTAATTGAATTGAATAACCAAAATGTATTTTCATTTGCATAGGCTATCTGGCTTATTCTTCTGTATGGAAATATATTATTAAAGTCGATAATTCTAATTTCTGCTAACCTGTTATCCAATAATACAATTGTATTAAAATCTTTGTGAAGCAAAGCTATTTTTAAAGCATTAAAAATTTTTACTTGATCAATTTTTCCTAACTGAAGATTGCTATATGAAAAAGTTTTATCAATTTGTTTTTTTTCAAAGGCATTATTATTTAAATAGTAATAAGAGTCAAATCGATCAACTCCTAATAAATTATCTACTTTAATACGTTCTGTTTTGACTAACTTGAGTT
>JAYNFX010000011.1:9365-11211 GCA_038106885.1 Flavobacteriaceae bacterium
TCAACTCCTAATAAATTATCTACTTTAATACGTTCTGTTTTGACTAACTTGAGTTGAACAGAGTTTTGAGAATATAAAATAGTTTTAAAAACTAAGAAAATGAAGATATAGTATTTTTTCATTGTTTGTAATTTACAAAAAATGGCACTTTTTTTGTTACAATTTAACAATATAATCGTCATACTAAAAGAACATAAATTTTACCTGTGAGTAATTCAAAACTTCTAGTAAATAAAACAACTTTTTAAATTATAAATTACCTATGAATAACTTTTTTAAACTTATAATAATTTTATTAACTTCTAGTTTATCAGCTTATGCACAGAGCTTTGAAGGTATTGCAACTTATAAAACTCAACAAAAATTTGATTTTGAAATTGATAGTGCAAAAGTGGGTGGTTCCGCAATGAAAAAACAAATAATGGGAATGTTAAAAAAACAATTTCAAAAAACCTTTTTATTGAGTTTTGATAAAAATAATTCCCTGTATAAAGAAGATTTAGAATTAGCACCTCCATCTGTTGGGTCAAATATTGTGGTGGTCAGTTCAGGCTTTGGTCCTGGAGTCCTTTATAAAAACATCCAAAAAAAATATTTTATTGATCAAAAAGAGACTTATGGGAAACAATTTATTATTAGAGACTCACTGGTGGCATTGAATTGGGTACTCCAAAAGGAGACAAAAAATATAGGGGAATACACATGTTTTAAGGCTACATATAATATTAAAGCAACTAATTTTACTTTTGACGGACATCAATCAGCTAATCTTCCCGTTAGTAGAGAGGTAACAGCTTGGTATACACCTCAAATACCGATTAGTAATGGACCATCTCAATACCATGGTTTGCCAGGTTTAATATTAGAGGTTAATGATGGTGATACGACTATTTTATGTAGTTCAATTACTCTTAATCCAAAAGATGGTGTAAAAATTTATGAACCCAAAAAAGGATCAAAAGTAAGTCAAGCAGAGTATAATAAAATAATGTTGAAAAAATCCAAAGAGATGAGTGAGCAATTTAGAAGCAAAAGTAGCGACTCAGAATCTGGAAATATTACAATTGAATATATTGAGCAATAATTTAATTTGTGAAGAATTTAACTCACTGTTGTTAAACATAATGTACATTTGAAAAATTTTTATAATGATTGCAAATAGAATAAAAAATCTTTTACTGTTAATGATAATCTTGGTGTCAAATCACATAATATCTCAAGATTTTCAAGGCAAAGCCTATTATTTTTCAAAAACTTCTCCTGATATGAGTGGATGGGGGAATGGGCAGATGACTGATGCACAAAAGAAACAGATCTCAGACAGAATGAAAGGTATGTTTGAAAAAAGTTACATACTTACATTTGATAAAATTTCTTCAATATACGAAGAAGAGGAGGTATTGTCAGCACCTGGAAAAGGTGGATTTAATTGGTGGAGTAGTTTTACTGCTGGGCCTCAATACAAAAACATCAATGACAACCAATTTGTTCAAGATCAAGATTTCTATGGAAGACAGTTTTTAATTACAGACTCACTAGAAAAACTAGATTGGAAAATTGGAAATGAGACAAAGCAGATTGGTAAATATTTGTGTATTAAGGCAACAGCTGTTAAAACTGTTGATGAGTTTGATTGGAGAAGTATGCGTGGTAAGTCCAGAAAAAATAAAACTGAATCACAAAATAAATCTGAAAAGACAAAATCTATAACAGAGGATATTGAAATTCCAAAGACTATAAATGTTGTTGCATGGTATACACCTCAAATTCCAATTAGTCAAGGACCGGGGGAGTTTTGGGGATTACCAGGCTTAATCCTTGAAGTTAATGCTGATCGAACTACAAT
>JAYNFX010000011.1:11311-23156 GCA_038106885.1 Flavobacteriaceae bacterium
TATTCACAAATTAAACTTGAGGGATATGTAAAAGATTCTCTTGGTAATGGATTAGAGTTAGCTAACGTTATCGCAATTAACAAAGCAACAAGCGCTTTAGACTCCTACGGAATAACAAACGAGGATGGTCGCTATAAGCTTAATCTTAAAAAGAATACAATTTACTCAATCCAAGTCAGTTACATTGGCATGAAATCAGCTGCTGAAAGATTGGAGACATTAACATCTGATTTGACAAAAGATTTTATCCTTCAAGAAGATAACTTATTAGACGAAGTTGAGTTAACATATGAAATGCCAGTAACTGTGAGTGGTGATACTTTGACATATAATGCAGATTCTTTCAATAAAGGAACAGAGCGTAAACTGGAAGATGTTTTAGAAAACTTACCAGGAGTTGAAATCAACGACGACGGCCAGGTTGAAGTTGAGGGCAAAGTAGTTACAAAGGTTATGGTTGAGGGCAAAGATTTTTTTGATGGAGATAGTAAATTAGCAACAAAAAATATTCCTTCAAATGCCGTTGACAAGGTCCAGGTTTTAAAAAATTATGCAGAAGTTGGACAGTTAAGTGGTGTTACAAACAACCAAAATAATGTCGCTTTGAACATTAAGCTCAAAGAAGGTAAAAAGAATTTTTGGTTTGGTAACATATTAGGTGGCGGTGGAGAGCCTGAAGTTCATCCTAAGACAGATAATTTGTATTTAATCCAACCAAAATTATTTTATTATAGCCCAGAATATAGTTTAAACTTCATTGGAGACTTAAATAATATTGGTGAAGTAGCTTTCACTAGAAGAGACTATTTTAATTTCACAGGTGGGTTTAAAAGACCAAGTGCAACTAGTGGTACTAGTATAAATCTAGGAAATAATGATATTGGTTTTTTGACACTCCAAAATAATCGTGCTAAAGACATAAATACAAAATTTGGAGCTGCAAATTTCAGTTGGTCCCCAAAGAGTTCTTTAGATTTAGGAGGTTTTGCCATATTTTCAAATAGCAGAAATGAACTTCAAGAAAATAGATCGATTCAATACACTGATGCAGGAATTGGTATTCCAAATGAGGAGACCCAAAGTAATACTTTTCAAGAAAATAATTTAGGAATGCTTAAATTATCAACAAAATATCAGCCCGATGCGAATAATCAACTCGAGTATGAGGTTTTTGGGCAGTTATCTCAAAGTGAACAAGATCAACGCTTTTTTTCTTCTATTAACCAATCAATTGATCAAATAGAAGAAGTTACACCATTTAATTTAAGTCAAAACTTGAATTACTATTATACTCTTGACGATAAAAATATTTTTGCTCTAGAAGCTCAGCATGTATTAAAAGATGAAGACCCTTTATATAATGCCATTTTAGAGGACAAATTTAGCTATGATGACACTGCTGAAAATCTTGGGTTAGATCAATTTCAAAGCAATTATAATTTAAGTCAAGAAAAACGCGTACAATCTAATCAGTTAGATGCAAAGCTTGATTATTGGAGGATATTAAATAAAAAAAGTAATTTGAATTTTACATTAGGAACAATTTTTAGTCATCAAAAATTTGACTCAAATATATTTCAATTTTTAGATGACGGATCTTTGTATGATTCGTCACCAACTGATGTTTCTGATGTAAATTCAATAGACTACAGATTTACCGATTTATATTTAGGGCTTCATTACAGATTAAAGACAGGAATCTTTACGATTACACCTGGAATTTCTGGGCATGCATATAATGTTAATAATACCCAATTTGGTCAAAAAGCTACTGATAATTTTTTTAGGTTTTTACCTGATTTAAATGTGATTGTACAGCTTAAAAAGAGTGAGACTCTTAATCTAAATTACAGAATGCAAACACAGTTTACAGATGTTTCAAATTTTGCCAGTGGTTTGGTATTAAATAATTACAATTCTTTATTTTCTGGGAACCCTTACTTAGAAAATGCATTATCACACAATGTTAGTCTGTTTTATTATAGCTTTAACATGTTTAATTACACTAATGTTTTTGCGAGTCTTAATTATAATAAAAGTATTGATAATATACGTACACAATCTGTGTTTCAACCCGGAAGTGTAATTAGAGTGTCAACACCATTTAACTCTCCATTTGCAGATGAGAGTATGAATGCAAGTGGTCGATTTCAACGGACATTTGGAAAAATTAGAGGAACTTTAAGAGCAAATTTTAATTATTCAATTTTCAATCAATTTATTCAAAATAGAAGATCAGAAAATGAAACTTTTTCACAGACTTATAGAGCTCAAATCCGAACAAATTTTAGAACTGCACCTAATCTAGATTTAAGTTATCGTTACACTATACAAGATAATAATTTAGGTCAAAATAGTACTAAGTTTTATACAAAAAGCCCAACAATAGAGCTTGATGCTTTATTTTTAAAGTCTTTTACTTTTAGAACAGATTACTCATTCAATGATTTTAGTGATGAGATTGGAACTATAAATACATTTGAGTTTTGGAATGCTTCATTATCATATCGTAAGAACGAAGATGCTAAATTTGAATATGAATTAAGAGCAACCAATCTATTAGATACGAGATCCCAAAATCAAAGTAATGCAGGGAATATTTCAGTTAGCGCAACAGAGTATTTTATACAACCTAGATATATTACGTTCAGGGTACGATTTGAGTTATAATATATCCAAAAACCCTATAACTTAGAAATTGAAAGTTGATTTTATGGCAGGAATTAGATCTAATTTTTCCCATGTAAAAAGTTCTACTTCCATTTTTTTCTCAATACCATTTGGCTGACGGAAGGTTTTTTCTACAAACTTATTAGTTCTTCCCATGTGACCATAAGCTGATGTCTCGCTATAAATTGGGGATCTTAATTTAAGAGATTTTTCAATTGCTGAAGGGCGAAGATCAACAATACTCATAATTTTCTTAGCTATTTCACCATCACTAATTTTTAAATTAGAAGAACCATAAGTATTTACATATAAACCAGTAGGTTTTGCAATGCCAATCGCATAGCTGACTTGAACTAATATTTCATTACATACTCCAGATGCAACCATATTTTTGGCTATATGGCGCATAGCATAAGCTCCAGAACGATCAACTTTACTTGGATCTTTTCCAGAAAATGCGCCTCCTCCATGAGCGCCTTTACCACCATAAGTATCTACAATTATTTTACGACCTGTTAATCCAGTATCTCCATGAGGACCCCCTATGACAAATTTACCTGTTGGATTAATATGATATATTATTTTTTCGTCAAAAAGTTCCTGAATAGATTTAGGTAATTTTGAAATTACTCTAGGTATTAAAATATTTTTTACATCTTTTTCTATCCTATTTAACATTGCATTATCGTCACTTAAAAATGGGTCATGTTGAGTAGATAGTACAATTGAATCAATTCTCAAAGGAATATTTTCATCACTGTATTCAATGGTTACTTGACTTTTGGAATCAGGGCGTAAATAAGTAATTTCTTTATTTTCACGGCGAATAAAAGAGAGTTCTTTTAAAATTCTATTGGAAAGTTCTAAAGCTAAAGGCATGTAATTCTCAGTTTCATTAGTAGCGTATCCAAACATCATACCTTGATCTCCAGCGCCTTGTTCTTCGAATTCATTTTTATCTACACCTCTATTAATGTCATCTGATTGTTCGTGTATAGCTGATAAAACCCCGCAAGAATTTCCATCAAACATATATTCTCCTTTAGTGTAACCAATTTTATTTATAGTATCACGTGCAATCTGTTGAATATCAAGATATGTTTTTGATTTTACCTCTCCTGCTAATACAACTTGTCCAGTTGTAACAAGAGTTTCACAAGCCACTTTAGATTCTGGATCAAATGCGAGAAAATTATCAATAATTGCATCGCTAATTTGGTCGGCAACTTTGTCGGGGTGTCCCTCTGACACACTTTCAGATGTAAACAAATAACTCATAGCTATAAATTATGAAGAAAAATTAGTACAAAAGCTAAGGGATTTTACTGCTTTAGCTTTTTTTTCTGAGGTTGCAATCAGATCAAATTTATCCTCAATTAATTTGAATGCAAATGTAAAGATTTAAATTTTAAAAAAAAACTTTGACTCAAATATGTAATTTAATATCTATATTTATTTAGATTGTAACTTTATTTTTTTGCTTAGATATAATTTTTCATTATTACTTTTTTTTATTTGTTTTTTTGCAATTTCTCAGAGCAAAAAAAATCTAAGTTATATTGATTTAAATTTTTTTTCAGGTAACATTGCTCGTCATAATGAAGACATAACTCATTTAATACAAGATCATCCAAATGGATTAATATTAGGATGGAATAAGCAAGTTTCTGGAGAAAAGTTTTGGCATAGCCTTTATAATTATCCGGAATACGGAGTTTCTTTTAACACTCAAAATTTTAATAACGATGTTTTAGGTAATTCATTTGGTTTATTTGGACATTACAATTTTTATTTTTTCAAAAGGCGGTTATTATTCCGCTTTGCACAAGGAGTCTCTTATGTCACAAATCCTTACGATAAAATAAGTAATCCTAAAAACAATGCTTTTGGCTCTCATTTATTAAGTGGCTCTTATGTTATGATTAATTATAAACATCCTAAATTTATAGGGCCATTGGCATTACAATGCGGCTTGACATTGCTTCATCTTTCTAATGGGAGTGTTAAGTCTCCAAATAAAAGTTTAAACACAATAGCTTTAAATATTGGTGTAAGTACAAGCATTAGTAATTCTTTTTCTTCAAAGAATAGCATTTCTCCAACTAAAATCGATTCCTCTTTTAAATATGGTGTTATTTTCAGATCCGGTATTAATCAAAGTGATGTTGTTGGTAGTAATCAATTTCCGTTTTATGTCTTTACTGGATATTTATTAAAACAATTGAATAGTAAGAGTAGTATTGTTTTTGGAATGGATTATTTTAATTCAAAATTTTTAAAAGAATATATTTTTTATCAAAGTGTAGCCTACCCAGAAAATAACATTGATAGCGATTTAGATTACAAGCGTTTAGGGGTTTTTATTGGTCACGAGCTATTATTTGGTAACTTTTCTATATTAACCGATCTTGGCCATTACGTTTATGCTCCATTTGAATTTGAAGGATCTATTTACAACCGCTTAGGTTTTAAGCATCATATAACAAAAAGTATATTTTTTATTACTACTTTGAAATCTCATGCAGCAAAAGCAGAATCACTAGAATTAGGAATAGGGATTAAATTATGAATTTTAGAATAGCATTTTTTTTTATTTTTATTTTGTCATCTTGTGATAAGCAGGATGCTTTTGATTGTATCCAATCTATTGGTCATCCTATTACCGAAGAGTTTATTACTGATAACTTCGATGAAATTTTAGTTAACGAAAATATTGAGTTAACTGTAAAAGTCGGTAGCTTATTTAGTTTAAAAATTCAAACTGGGAGCAATATGATGTCTGATGTAAGCTATAGAATACAAGATGGAATTTTAATACTTACAGATGAAAACAGATGCAATTGGATTAGAAGTTATGCTCCCACAAAAGTAACAGTCGTAGCGCCTAATCTAAAAAAAATCACTAGTAATACTCAATATGAAATTAAATCAGAGGGAGTATTAACTTACCCAAGTTTAGAACTGATTTCTGAAAATTTTGATAATAATTTTCTCAGCTTAGGTGACTTTAATATACAAATTCAAAGCGAAAACTTATTTATTATTTCCAATAACTTATCTCAATTTTTTATCAGTGGCACAACTAATAATCTTCACATAGGTTTTTATTCAGGAACAACTAGTTTTTTTGGTTCAAATTTGATAGCTCAAGAGATAATTGTATCTCATCGCAGCGGTCATGATATTTTGGTTCATCCAATTTTATCATTAACTGGTGAGCTTAGGAGTACGGGCAATTTAATATCTGTTAAAACTCCTGAGTTAGTTGATGTCGCACAACTTTATACAGGGCAACTTATCTTTTTAGACCAATAAATTACAATATTTTCAAAATATAAGAGAATTATTAAACTTTAAGTTTTTTTTAATTGATTTTATTAGAATAATTTAAGCTTAAAAAAAAATATTAGATTGAATTTTGTTTTGAATAAAAAATCTCTACTTTAGCAATGCAATAACAATTATTATGCTAATCTTAAATTATACTTTTTATAACTGGTATTATTTCTTTTTTTCAAAAAAAGACGAGGTCTAATTTGTATATTTTAATTAGTATTTAAATTTTAGTCTCGATGTAAAAAATCGAGATTTTTTTTTATGACAAAAAGAGTCGCTATACAAGGCATTAAAGGATCATTTCATCATCAGGTTTCAGTAAATTATTTTTCTGAACCTATTGATATTATTCCATTGTTAAGTTTTTCAGATGTTGTAAAGCGATTGTGCTCTGGAGATGCCGAAATTGGAGTTATTGCAATCGAAAATTCAATAGCAGGCTCTATAATTCCCAATTATGCATTAATTGATTCTAACTCACTACATATCACAGGAGAATACTACTTAGAGGTTGAGCATCATTTAATGGCTTTAAACGGACAGACGATTGAAGATATAAAAGAAGTCTGTTCTCATCCAATGGCGTTATTACAATGTCAATTATTCTTTGAAAAATATCCACATATTAAATTGGTTGAAGGTAAGGATACAGCTGAGGTTGCAAAAAGGATTAAAGAGCAAAAATTAAATGGAGTTGCAGCTATTGCGAGTATTAATGCAGCAAAAATATATGATCTCAATATTTTGGCGAGTAATATTCAAACTATTAAACAAAACGAAACTCGATTTGTAATTTTAGAGCGATTGCCTAATACTAATAAAGACAATAATAAAGCTTCAATAAAATTCATGTTAGACCATAAACGTGGCAGTTTAGCAGCTATGTTAAATGTGATGAGTGATTGTAAACTAAATTTAACTAAAATACAATCTTTGCCCAAAATTGATACACCTTGGAAATATGCTTTTTTTGTTGATGTAACTTTTGAATCTTTTAAAGATTATGAAAAGGCTAAATCTGTTATGAAAATTATGGCAGAAGAATTTAAAGAGTTAGGAACTTATAAAAATGCGAAAATATGATTGAGGTTTCTAAAAATTTAAATACTGTTAAAGAATACTATTTCTCTAAAAAATTAAAAGAAGTTAGTTCATTAATTTCAAAAGGGGAGCCTGTAATCAATTTAGGAATTGGAAGTCCAGATTTAACTCCAATGCCAAAAGTGATTGAAGCTTTAAAAAATAGTCTATCAGATCTCAAAGCTCACAAATATCAAAGTTATCAAGGAATTAATGAGCTTAGGAAAGCTATGGCTACTTTTTACAGAAATAAATACAATATTGATTTTAATCCTGAAAATGAAATACTCCCTTTAATGGGGAGTAAAGAAGGTATTATGCATATCTCAATGGCATATCTTAATGAAAACGATTCTGTTTTAATTCCAAATCCAGGGTATCCTACCTATAGTTCTGTAACTAAATTAGTTGGGGCAAAACCTATTTATTATGATCTTAAACCACAAAATAATTGGCAGCCAGATTTAAATGAATTTGAAAAAATTGACCTTTCAAAGGTCAAACTTATGTGGATAAATTATCCTAACATGCCAACTGGTGTTTCTGGTGATAAAAACTCTTTACAAAAACTAATTAATTTTGCAAACGAGAAAAATATATTATTAGTTAACGACAATCCATATAGTTTTATTTTGAACGACAATCCTATAAGTATTTTCAATTTTGAGGGATCAAAAAAGAATTGCCTTGAATTAAACTCGTTAAGTAAAAGCTTCAATATGGCTGGCTGGCGTGTAGGTATGCTTTTAGGATCACCTAGACATATTCAAAATGTTTTAAAAGTCAAGAGTAACATGGACTCTGGAATGTTTTATGGAATACAAAAAGGTGCAATTGAGGCTTTAAATTCGTCAAATGATTGGTTTATTGAATTAAATAAAACCTATCAAATGCGTCGAAGATTAATCTGGAAACTTGCATCAAAATTAGAATGTTCTTTTGATCAAAACTCATCTGGATTATTTGTATGGGCTAAATTACCAAATGGGCTAAAGTCAGAAAAATTTATTGATTATCTACTTTATGAAAAGAAAATTTTTGTAACTCCAGGAACAGTTTTTGGGTCAAATGGTGAAGGATATATTCGTTTTTCATTGTGTGCCAATAAAAATATTATTAATGAAGCTATAGAAAGAGTTAAATGAAAAATATAGGAGTAATTGGGCTGGGTTTAATAGGAGGTAGTTTTGCTTTAAATTTAAAATTACTATACCCTGATTTTAATATAATTGGAATTGATAAAAATAATAACCACTTAGAAGAAGCGCTAAAACTTGGACTTGTAGATAAAAAAGGATCTCTTATTGATATACAAGATTCTGACTTAGTAGTTCTTGCAGTTCCAGTAAATGCTGCATTGAAATTATTACCATATATTTTAGATAACTTAGGAGAAAAATCTTTGGTAATTGATATGGGATCTACCAAAGAGGCTATATGTAATTTAGTTGAAAATCATCCAAGACGTTCTCAGTTTTTGGCAAATCATCCTATTGCGGGGACGGAATTTTCAGGCCCTAAAGCTGCACATGTTGAACTTTTTAATGGTAAAACAAATATTATTTGTGATATAGAAAAGACTGACGAAAAGCTCTACAAACCAGTAATAAAAATTTTGGAGGCTATGGGTTTGAAGCTCACATATATGAATTCAAAAGATCATGACAAACATATCGCTTATGTTTCTCATTTATCTCATATAAGTTCATTTATGTTAGGAAAAACTGTAATTGATAAAGAAAAAAATGAAAAAAATATATTTGACATGGCTGGAAGCGGTTTTGAATCAACTGTTCGTCTAGCAAAAAGTTCACCAAATACATGGACCCCTATTTTTGAGCAAAATAAAGAGAATGTCATTGAAACTTTGGAAGAGTACATCCAAAATCTTATTAAGTTTAAAAATCTTATGGAGACAGACAATTTTAACGCAATAAAAGGGCAAATGGAAAGCACTAACTACATAAAAAAAATATTAAAAGGAATTTCATAAAACCTATAAGTAATGGAAAATAGTAAACAATTAAGAACATGGCTGGATGATTTAAAATTAAATCATCCACTGGTAATTGCTGGGCCTTGTAGCGCGGAAACTGAGGATCAAGTTTTGAAAATTGCACATCAATTAAAAAATAGCGATGTCAGCTATTATAGAGCTGGTATATGGAAGCCCCGTACAAGACCAGGAAACTTTGAAGGAGTTGGAGCTCTTGGTTTAAAATGGCTTCAAAAAGTCAAAAAAGAGACTGGCTTAAAGACAGCTACAGAAGTTGCAAACAGAAACCATGTCGAGTTAGCTCTAGAACATGACATTGATTTATTATGGATTGGAGCAAGATCAACTGTAAGTCCATTTATTGTTCAAGAAATTGCAGACGCTTTAAAAGATACTGACAAAATAGTTTTAATTAAAAATCCAGTTAATCCAGATTTAGCATTGTGGTTAGGTGCAGTTGAGCGTTTAAAATCAGCAAATATTAAAAATTTAGGGGTAATTCACAGAGGATTTTCGACTTATGAAAAATCTAAATATAGAAATAACCCTGAGTGGCAATTGGCAATTGAACTACAAACTAGGTTTCCAGATCTACCTCTAATAAATGACCCTTCTCACATTACAGGTAAAAGAGACATGGTTTTTGACGTAAGTCAAACAGCCTTGGACCTGAATTTTGACGGCTTAATGATCGAAACTCATAATGATCCAGATAAAGCTTGGAGTGATGCTGCTCAACAAATTACTCCTGAGACATTAATTCAATTCACAAAAGACTTAAAAATTAGAAATGAAAGTACCAATGAAGCTAGTTATACTGACGAACTCTCAAAGTTAAGGGCGCAGATTGATGTAGTTGATAATCAGCTTCTTGAAACTCTTGGAAAGCGTATGTTAGTTGCTGAAGCTATTGGTAAATTGAAAAAAGAGCAAAATGTAGCTGTATTACAAAGTAAACGTTGGAACGAAATTTTAGGTAAAATGGTACTTGAAGGAGAATTACATAACCTCAGTGAAGAATTTATATTAAAACTTTTTAAAGCAATTCATCAGGAATCAATAAATCATCAAAAACAAATTTTAAAGACGTAATATATAAACTTTAATTAGGGCTAATTTTTTTATTGCGTTTAAAAATATATCTAGTTATAAAAATTCCATTATTATCAGATTTATCTCCTTTGCTTTCAACTGCACTGGTGACAAACATCAATTCCCAGCCTTCTTCAGTCATAGCGTTTATTTTTGATGTAATTATTGCATCATTTGCTGCGATATTTTGAAATCTAATACCGCCAAGATTATAAAAGTTTAAAAGCTTAGTTTCATCAAAACCTTTAACTCTAATTTCATCTCTTTTTGATTTATTCCTGGTATTGTCTTCTTCAGTTTGTGTAGAGGTAAATTCTTTGTAATTTTTGACATCATTGGCACTAATGAGGCGAGAACGTCCCAAGCCATTAGGTACAATTGACTCAACACTAGTTATAACTTTATATTCAGTCTGAGCTGTTAAGTCAAAACAGAAAAAAATGAATAGCAGCGATAAGAACTTTAAATTTTTCATAGAAATTAAATGTTTTGATATTAAATATAGGAATTTATAATTAAAAGAAATTCGTTTCTTTGCCTTGAGCAAGTTAATTAACTATGATAGGAACTGTTTACAAATCTACTGGCAGTTGGTATATTGTAAAGACCATTGAAGGCGCTTTTATTGAATGCCGAATAAAAGGGAAGTTCCGCATACATGGAATTAAAAGTACAAATCCTATTGCTGTTGGTGATGTTGTAGATTTTGATTTTGAAGTCACTAATGATAAAAAAACAGGTATAATTAATACAATTCACAACCGAAAAAATTATATAGTTAGAAAATCTGTAAATCTATCTAAACAAATTCATATAATAGCCAGCAATATAGATCAAGTTTTTTTATTAATTACCACCAAAAATCCCCAAACATCAACAAGTTTTATTGATCGATTTTTAGTTACATCAGAAGCATATGGAATTAAAACCATATTATTATTTAATAAAATTGATCTTTATAGTGATCAATCATTAATCGAATTAGAGAAATTGATAAAAATTTACTCAAAAATTGGATATAATTGTTTGAAAATTTCTGCCAAGAGAGGAAATAATATTTCAAAGGTTAAGCAACTAATGAAAGGTAAAACTAGTATGTTTTCCGGTCATTCAGGTGTTGGGAAGTCTACATTAGTGAATTCGATCGAGCCTTCACTTAATTTAAAAACAATGGCAATATCTGAAATGCATCGCCAGGGGCAACACACCACTACTTTTGCTCAAATGTTTGATTTGAGTTTTGAGGCTCGTATAATTGATACTCCAGGGATTAAGGGGTTTGGAGTTGTAAATATTGAGTCTTCTGAACTAGATCAATACTTTCCTGAAATATTTGCAATAAAGGAAAATTGTAAATTTCACAATTGCCTCCACCGGCATGAACCAAAATGTGCAGTAAAAGATAACATAAAGTTTGGGGAAATAGCAGTTTCACGATATGATTCTTATATTCAAATATTGGATGGCGATGACACTAATTATCGAATTGATTCAAGCAATTATTTATGAGAGCAATAATTCAAAGGGTCAACAAAGCAAGTGTTTCAGTAAACGGTATTATTAAAGGCCAAATTAGTTCTGGAGTATTAATTTTTTTAGGCGTTATTTCTGATGATAATAATGAAGATATAAGTTGGCTTTGTAGCAAAATAGCTAATCTTCGCATTTTCG
>JAYNFX010000011.1:23256-34219 GCA_038106885.1 Flavobacteriaceae bacterium
GAATAATTTCAACCCATAAAATTTGATTTAAATAACACATTATATAACTTAGTAATGAGTAAAATTAGATGAGTATGAATATTCAAAATGCACAGAAATCTGTTGATCAATGGATAAAAGCCCATGGTGTCCGATATTTTAATGAATTGACTAATATGGCACAACTTACAGAAGAAGTTGGTGAAGTAGCACGAATTATTTCAAGGCGTTACGGGGAACAAAGTGAGAAGCAGAGTGATAAAAATAAAGATCTTGGTGAAGAATTAGCAGATGTCTTATTTGTTGTTTTGTGTCTTGCAAATCAAACGGGTATTGATCTTAATGATGCTTTTTATAAAAAGTTGAAATTAAAAACTAAGCGCGACCACAATCGTCATCATAATAACAATAAGCTAAAATAATTGTGCAGATTTTTTTAAAAAAATCAAATATTAATACCGATTCTTATTTAATAATTACTGGGTCGAAAAGTGAGTCAAATAGATGTTTATTATTAAAAGCATTATTTAATGACATAACTATTGAAAATCTTTCAAATTCAGATGATACTGAATTGATGAAAAATGCTTTGTCATCTAATCACTCATTAATTGACATCCATCACGCTGGAACTGCAATGCGGTTTTTGACTGCATATTTTGCTACACAAAATGGTAGAAAAATAATTCTTACAGGTTCTTCTAGAATGAAGGAACGTCCAATTAGAATTCTAGTTGATGCATTAAGAAATTTAGGGGCTAAAATTGAATATTCTGAAAATGAAGGTTTTCCACCTCTTAAAATACAAGGGCAAGAATTATTAAAAAGTGAGGTTTTTCTTAAAGCCAATGTAAGTAGTCAATACATATCAGCACTTTTATTAATTGCTCCATCTTTAAAAAACGGATTAAACTTATATCTAGATGGCAAAATTACTTCTATTCCATACATTGAAATGACATTGGCATTACTTAACGAGGTTGGTATTAAAACAAGCTTTGAGTCTAATAAAATTAAGGTATTTCCATATGAAGGACACAATTCAAAAACATTGATAGTTGAATCTGATTGGTCATCAGCTTCATATTTTTACAGTATTGTATCGCTCAGTTCTGTTGGTACAAAAATTAATATTTCATCGTATAATGAAAACAGTTTACAAGGTGACGCAATTTTAAGTGAAATATATAATAGCCTAGGGGTGTCAAGTAAATTTAATAATTCCGTTTTAACTATAGAAAAGGTTAGTGATGATTTACCTAAAAGTTTAGATTTAGATTTATCAAATACTCCTGATATTGCACAAACTATAGCTGTCAGTTGCCTGGGCCTTCAAATTAATTGCAATTTGACTGGTCTTCATACTTTAAAAATTAAGGAAACAGACCGATTATTAGCTTTGAAAAATGAAATTAAAAAGTTGGGAACTAATATTGAAATTTCTAATAATAGTCTAGAAATTAATTTGCCAAAACCACTTTTGAAGAACGTTGAAATCAAAACCTATAATGATCACCGAATGGCTATGTCTTTTGCTCCACTTATGTTAAGAACAGACATATATATTAATGATGCAAATGTAGTTTCTAAGTCTTATCCAAATTTTTGGAATGATCTGGAAAAGCTTGGGCTAAATTTAGCTTTCCAAAAATAAATATCTAAATACTTGACAACGCCTATTTATTGATTGTATATTTGCAACTTGTAAAAATTATTTTCATGAAACTATCCCATTTTAACTTCGAATTACCTGATGAACTTCTAGCTGAATATCCTTCTGAGCACCGTGATGAGGCAAGGCTAATGGTACTTAACAGAGAAAAACAGACTATTGAGCATAAATATTTTAAAGATCTTATTGAATATTTTGATGAGAATGATGTTATGATTTTAAATAACACTAAAGTTTTTCCAGCCCGTTTATTTGGTAACAAAGAGAAGACAGGCGCTAGAATTGAAGTATTTTTACTTAGAGAGTTAAATTCAGAACAAAGGCTGTGGGATGTTTTAGTTGATCCTGCCAGAAAAATAAGAATTGGTAATAAATTATACTTTGGGGATGATGAAAGCCTTGTTGCTGAAGTAATTGATAATACCACATCAAGAGGTAGGACATTACGGTTTTTATTTGATGGTTCTTACGAAGAATTTAGATCAAAGCTCACAGAATTAGGACAAACCCCTTTACCAAAATACATTAAAAGGGACGTGGAGCCAGAAGATGAAGATCGTTATCAAACAATTTATGCAAAAAATGAAGGAGCAGTTGCGGCTCCAACAGCTGGTTTGCATTTTTCTAAGCATTTATTAAAGAGGCTTGAAATTAAAGGTGTAAATTTTGCTGAGGTAACTTTACATGTTGGCCTTGGCACTTTTAACCCTGTTGAAGTTGAAGATCTTTCAAAACATAAAATGGATAGTGAAGAAATTATTATTGACCAAAATGCAACCCAAACTATTAATGCTGCTTTGAAGGATAAAAGGCGAATTTGCTCTGTTGGTACTACCGTTATGAGATCTGTTGAGAGTTCTGTTTCTTCAAGTGGAACTTTAAATGAGTACTCAGGATGGACCAATAAATTTATATTCCCTCCTTATGATTTTTCTATTGCCAATAGCATGATTACTAATTTTCATACTCCAAAATCTACACTTTTAATGATGACTGCTGCTTTTGGAGGTTATGATTTTATAATGAAAGCTTATGAAGAAGCCGTAAAAGAAAAATATAAATTTTACAGTTATGGTGACGCAATGCTTATTTTATAAATTAACAAAAGTCTCTTATGGAGACTTTTTTTTATGAAAAATATTAAAAGAGACATAAGGGCATTAACAAAAGAGGATTTAATTAATTTTTTTATTAAAAACTCAGAAAAAGCATTTAAGGGCAAACAGGTTTATGAGTGGCTTTGGAAAAAAGGAGCTCATTCATTTGATCAAATGACTAATTTATCAATTGATTCAAGAAACCTTCTTAAAAAATCTTTTGACATTAACCATATTGAAGTTGATACCGTTCAAAAAAGCTCTGATGGGACCTTAAAAAATGCCATTCGTTTACATGATGGACTTATTGTTGAGTCTGTTTTAATACCATCTACAAATAGAACAACTGCTTGTGTGTCATCACAAGTTGGATGTAGCTTAGATTGTAAGTTTTGTGCTACCTCTAAGTTAAAACGTATGAGAAACTTAAATCCTGATGAAATTTATGACCAAGTTGTTGCCATTGATAATCAAAGTCGTTTGTATTACAATAAAAAACTTACAAATATAGTTTTTATGGGTATGGGTGAACCGTTGATGAATTACAATAATGTATTGCTTGCTATAGATAAAATAACATCAAAGGAAGGATTAGCCATGTCTCCCAAGCGCATTGTTGTTTCGACATCAGGAATTCCTAAAATGATAAAAAAAATGGCAGAAGATGGAGTTAAATTTAATCTTGCAGTATCCTTGCACTCAGCAATAGATGAAATTCGTACAAAGATTATGCCTTTTAATGATAATTTTCCACTTTCTCAATTAAGAGAAGCTTTAATATTTTGGTATTCTAAAACAAAGCGGAGAATAACTTATGAATATGTTGTTTGGCAAGGGGTAAATGACAGTATTAATGATATACTTGCATTAATTGAATTTTGCAAGTTTGCTCCAAGTAAGGTTAATTTGATAGAGTATAACCCAATTGGGGATGGGTTATTCAAACAAGCAAAACCCCAGATTATTGATAAATATGTATCAATGCTTGAAAAAAATAATATAGTCGTTACTGTCCGTCGATCACGTGGTAAAGATATTGATGCTGCTTGTGGACAATTAGCTAATAAGAAGTAACCTAAGGAGAGGGATTTGGTATTTTCGAATGAATTTCATTAATTTTTAATATTACATCTTCACTCAATTTAGTTTCTATACTACAAATGTTTTCTTCTAATTGCTCTAATGATGTAGCTCCAATTATGTTGCTAGATACAAATGGTCTGTCATTTACAAATGCTAGAGATAGTGTCGATAATGAAATACCTAGCTCGTTTGAGAGTTTTAGGTAAGCTTTAGTAGCATTTGTAGCTTGTTTACTGCTGTATCTAGAGAATCGAGGAAACAAATTAAGACGAGCATTTTTTGATGCTGTCCCATTAATATATTTTCCTGAAAGTACTCCAAAAGCTAATGGAGAATAAGCTAAAAGACCAATATTTTCTCTGTGTGAAACTTCTGCTAAATCTCCTTCAAACACTCTATTTAAAAGTGAATAAGCGTTTTGAATTGTACATATCATTGGAAGTTTATTTTTTCTTATCTCCTCAACGTATCTCATAGTTCCCCAGGCTTTTTCGTTTGAAAGCCCATAGGCCCTTATTTTACCTACTTTGACTAATTTATTCAGTTCATAAATTACCTCTTCAAAATTGTCTTTCCATGGATCCCTAGGGTTAGGTTTAAAATCTCTAATTCCAAACGTATTTGTTTGACGTTCGGGCCAATGCAATTGGTAAAGATCAATATAATCTGTCTTTAATCTTTTTAATTCTAAATTAATTGCCTCATGAATGGAATTTCCTTTAAATCCAGTTTTACGAATGTGTGCAGTGTAGTCACCTGGCCCAGCAATTTTACTGGCTAATATAATTTTGTCTCTTGTACCTCTATCTTTAAACCACTTGCCTATTATTTCACTTGTAAGGCCCTGAGTTTCTTTTGTAGCAGGAACAGGGTATAGTTCTGCAGTATCAAAAAAGTTAACTCCACGATCTAATGCGAAATCCATTTGGTTGAAGCCATCATTTTGAGTGTTTTGATTTCCCCAAGTCATTGTGCCAAGACAGATTTTACTTACTTCAATGTTAGTGTTAGGAAGAATTGTGTATTCCATTATTTAGAATTTAATAATTTTGAAATTTCATCAAGCTTTGGAGTTAATATCACTTCAATTCTTCTATTCTTTGCTTTTCCTTCCTGTGTTTCATTTGTGTCAATTGGAGAGTATTCACTTCGACCAGCAGCAGTGAGGTTCTCTAAATTTATAGACTTATTTTCACTTAAAATTGAGATTATTGATGTCGCTCGTTTTGTTGATAAATCCCAATTGTTGGAAATTGGTCCATCACTTGCGAAAGGGACATTATCAGTGTGACCTTCAATTAAAACAGCTATATCAGGATTTTTACTAAGCACTTTGCCAAGTTCGATTATTGCAACTTTTCCTTGTTTTCCAATAGCCCAACTTCCAGATTTAAATAGAAGTTTATTTTCCATAGAAACGTAGACTTTTCCATTTCTTTGTTCAACAGTTAGCCCTTTACCCTCAAAAGCTGTCAAGGCTTTTGAAATAGAATTTTTCAAATCTTTCATTGCTTGATCTTTCGCAGCTATTAATTCTTCAAGTTCAGCGATACGCTCAGAACGTTGTTGAATGTCTTTTTCAAGACTCAATAAGCGCTCATTCTCAAGAGATAATGCTTGCTCGAAAGTTTTCAATTCATCCAAAAGAGCCTTGTTTTTTTTTGCGTTTTCTTCAAGAGATTTAGCACTATTTTGTTCTAAGGCAGCATATGCCGAATTTAAATTATCATAACTGTTTTGTAAAATCAATATTTCGGAACTAATTGCATCTTTTTTTGAGCTTATTTCAGCACACGTATTTTGAAGTTCAGTTAATTGATTTTCTAGCTCAGTTTTAATTTTTAATAGGTCATCATTTTTAAAAGATAGATCATCATAGTCAGATTTCAATTGATTATATTTTATGTCTAATTCATTAAACAATTTTGATGATACACAGCTTGTCAAAGTGAACAAGACAAGACAAAATATTATTATTTTATTTAACATGATTTAATTTTTTATTTTTAATTCTAACAAAACAGGGCAATGATCACTATGCATAGCTTCATTTAAAATATTTGCCCTCACAATACTATTTTTAAGCGAATTTGAAACTAATGTATAATCTAGCCTCCACCCTTTATTATTGGCTCTTGAATTAGCTCTATAACTCCACCAGCTGTATTTACAAGATTCTTTATTCAACATTCGAAAAGCATCAACAAATCCGTCATTAAGAAATTTACTCATCCATTCTCTTTCATGTGGTAAGAATCCTGAAACATTTTTATTTCGAATTGGATCATGTATGTCAATCGCCTGATGGCAAATATTGTAATCCCCGCATATAACAAGATTTGGCCTGTCTTTTTTTAATATATCAATATAATTTTTGAATAAATCCATGTATTCAAACTTATGTTCCAAACGTTTTATATTTGTACCCGAAGGTAAATACAAGCTCATTATAGAAACATTAGGGAAATCAACTAGTAAATTTCTTCCCTCATAATCCATGGATTCAATACCAGTGCCAAAAGTAACTTTTTTTGGTTCATTTTTACAAAGTATAGCAACTCCACTATACCCTTTTTTTTGCGCACTGAACCAATAATGGTATAAATAACCAGCAGATTCAAAAGCTTTCAAATCAAACTGATCTTTATTCGCTTTGATTTCCTGCAGGCAAATTACGTCTGGATCTGCAATGGCTAACCAATCTAAAAACCCTTTTCTTATAGCTGCGCGTATGCCATTAACATTGTATGAAATAATTTTCATTTACGATGTGTTATTTTAGCTAAAATAATTAAAGCCTTAATTTTACAACATACTATTATTGGTATTTTTATTTAAAAACTTTCAACAAAATATTTTATCAATATTGAAGTTTACATAAAGTATGCGCTTACTTAAAATTGGAATCATATTATTTTCATTTTTTTTCTCAGCAGCTCAAGATGATAATTCTTTAATTAAAATCACCAGGGTAGCTATTGAAGAAAAAATTGTTATTGATAGTGTAAGTATAAACCCCTATTTTTTTCAAGTTTTAAAATTGAATAATGAGATAGTGCATGATTCAATGTATACAATTGATTTTGAAAGTGCTGTTGTAAGATTTAAATCGAATTATAATGAATTAGATTCGGTTAAGATCAAATATTTAAAATACCCAAATTTTATTACTCGTACTTACAAACAATTAGATTCCTCAATTATTATAAAATCAAACAGTTCAATACAAAAATTAGTTAAGCTTTCAGAACCAAATTTTGTAAAAGAATATAAGCCCTTCAAAGGACTGAACTCTTCAGGTAGTATTTCAAGAGGAGTTACTGTTGGGAATAACCAAAATTCTGTCTTAAAAAGCGAATTAGACCTCCAAATTAGTGGTAAAATTAATGAAAATGTTACTTTGAGGGCGTCTATTCAAGACGCTAATATTCCTTTACAACAAAGCGGTTATTCACAGCGACTAGATCAGTTTGATCAAGTCTTTATAGAGGCTTTCACTGATCAATGGTCAGTTAGAGCAGGTGATATAGATTTAGAAAATAATAGTTCTTATTTTTCAAAATTTTCAAAACGTGTTCAAGGTCTATTGGTTACTTCAAGCTTTCAGAGTTCAAGTCATAAAATAAATGCTTTTGTTTCAGGAGCTTTAGTTAGAGGGCAATTTGTAAGAAGTCAATTCGTCGCTCAAGAAGGAAATCAGGGGCCATATAAACTTAGAGGTCCCAATAACGAACTTTTTGTATTGGTAGTATCTGGAAGTGAGACTGTTTATGTTAATGGCGTTCCACTTCAGCGAGGAGCAACAAAAGATTATATTATTGATTATAACGCTGGTGAAATAGTTTTCAATCCCACATTTCCAATTAATTCTGAGATGCGTATTATAGTGGATTATCAGTATAGTGAGAGAAATTACACTAGATTTGTTGGATATACTGGAGGGCAATATTACTCAGACAAGTTAAACTTAGGCATATCATTTTACAATGAAAATGATTTAAAAAACCAATCTCTTCAACAAAATCTTAGTCAAGATCAAATTTCAATTTTATCACAAGCTGGAGATGATAAATCTAATATGATTTCTCCATCTGCAATTCCACAAGAATTTTCCGAAAACAGAATTTTATACAAGAAAGATCTTTTGAATGGTCAAGAAGTTTTTGTTTTTTCCAATGACCCGAATGATGAATTATTTTTAGTCAACTTTTTACTAGTAGGTGATCAACAAGGAGATTACGTAATATCGAGCTCGAATTCAATTGCTAATATTTATGAATATGTACCTCCAATTTTAGGTCAGAAACAGGGCGATTATTCTCCAATAATTCAATTGGTAGCTCCTGAAAAACTCCAAATTGCAATAATAAATGGTTCATATCAACCCTCTGATAAAACAAATTTGGATTTCGAGTTTGCTGCTAGTAAGAAAGATTTAAACTTATTTTCTAATATTTCTGATTCTGACAATGATGGATTGGCCTTTAGATATAAATTTAATCGAAAAGCTTTAAAACCATTTAATAAATGGAATTTAAACTTATCCTCTGATTTAGATTATATACAGAGTAATTTTAGAAATATTGAAAGACTATATAACCCAGAGTTTAATAGGGATTGGAATATCGATATAACAACATTAAATGGAGCAGTGACACAAATGGGCTCTCAAGTGTTATCCACTAATGCATTTAATCTTATTAATTCTAACTTAGTTGAAATAAATTATTCTTTTCAATATTTAAAATTCGATGATAACTTTAATGGTAATAGACATAACCTGGCATCAACTTTCAGAAAAAATAACCTTGAATTTATTTCAAATTCAAATATTTTAACAAGTAGTAGCAATCAGAAAGAGTCAGATTTTTTTAGATCGTCATCACAAATTAAGCTGCATGGAAAAAAGTTTTGGCCGGGTATAAAAATATCTACAGAAAATAATGAAGTGATTTTACGTAACACTAACGAGTTAGATTCATTACTAAGTCAAAGATTTGTTTCTTATGAAGGTTATGTCGGGATTGGTGATTCAACAAGTGTATTTCTGAAACTTGGCTACATCAATCGAGTTAATGACAGTGTAGTTGATAATAAATTAAAAAGAGTTAATAGTTCTAAAAATTACTATTTGAACTCTAAACTTATTAAATCTAAAAGTTCAGATTTAAGTTTATTTATTAATTATCGTTTGTTTAATTTACAAAAGGATGAAGGATCTTTACAAAAGTCATTGAATTCAAGAGTTTTTTACAGTCAACGCTTTGCAGAAAATTTAATTCAGTGGCAAACCGTTTATGAAACTAATTCTGGGCAATTACCCCAACAAGATTTTACATATGTTCAAGTTGAGCCTGGACAAGGCACTTTTGTTTGGTTTGATTATAATGATAATGGGATTCAAGAACTTGAAGAATTTGAAGTAGCACAATTTCAAGATCAAGCTAATTATATAAGAGTTATGTTGCCAAATCAAGTTTTCATTCGTACTCATCAAAATCGATTAAGTCAATCCCTAACATTGGATGCAATAAATTGGATTAATTCATCAACAAAATCTAGAAGGTTTTTATCTCACTTTTATAATTTAACTACTTATGTCATTGACCGAAAGGAACGCAATAATTTTGATAAAATAAATTTAAATCCCTTTAAATCAAACCAAGGGCAGGAACTTGGTTTACAATCAAATTTTAGAAACCAGTTATTTTTTAATAGAGGTAAACAGTATTATACAATGTCTTACAGCTACTTTGATACTAAACTAAGTAATACTTTAGCATTTGGTTCCATTGGTCAAAAATCAAATGGGCACCAGTTTAATTTTACTCATAAGATTAAAAATCAATGGCTTTTAAATCTTCAAACTAATTTAGAAAACAATAGTGCTACAAGTGAAAATTTTTTAGCTAAAAATTTTATTTTGGATCTATTTTTAGTCAGCCCAAAGGTGTCATATTTATTGGATAACAATAAGAGATTTGACCTTTATTATCAATATTTCAGTAAAGACAATTTAATACAAAACTTAGAATCTTTAGAACAACATAAATGGGGTGTTTCAGCTGTTTTCACACAGAATCAAAAGGCTGCAGTAACATTTGAAGCTAATTATTTTTCAAATAATTTTATTGGAGATCTTAATACTCCTGTTGCTTATCAAATGATGGAAGGACTTCAGCCTGGTAATAATTTTACTTGGTCAATTATTGCTCAGAAACAATTGACAAAATATTTGGACTTAAATCTTAATTATTTTGGGAGAAAATCTGACTCATCTGAGACAATCCACACTGGTACTGTTCAATTGAAAGCCTACTTTTAGATATTATACTTATCGGCGCAAGGTGAAATGGGATCTAAATTGTTTGGTATTTCCCTGATCATCAAAATAAGTAACTACAAACCAATAGTCATTTGTAGGTAATAATTTTCCATTGTAAGTCCCGTTCCATCCTGGACTTGTTGTTTTAAGTTCCCTTAATAATTTTCCATGTCGATTAAAAATAGAAATTATTGCAGTTTGGTATTCTAGACATTTTATATTCCAAAAATCATTATATCCGTCTCCATTAGGAGTAAAGAACTTTGGATAATCTAATATTGTTATTGAAGATTCTGGCTCGTTACTGCAACCATCAGAATCTCTAACTTTAACAATGTGCTCGTAACAGCCTGTAACGTTTTGAAATATTGAACTATTTTGCCAAGCCCCACCATCTAATTGGTATTCATAATTGCCACTTCCACCAACTGCGCTAACCTCAATTATCTGGTTTGAATCAAAAGCTTCTGAAATATTCTCAACAGTAATCTCTAAATTACTGAAAGAGTTAACTTCAATGGTTTCGGTAGTAATATTAGCACATTGCCCATTTTCAGGAGTAAAGGTATAAGTAGTTGTGGTTAAATTATTAGGAGCAGGAAACCATGTACCAATAATACCTTCATTAGAAATTGTAGGTAAGGCTTGAATTGTCTCTCCTATACAAATATCATTTAAACTAAAACTTGGAATAGTAAGCTCATTGATGGTTATAGTCATTGCTGCAGTTTCAATACAGCTCCCTTCGCTTGGAGTAAATGTATAAGTGGTAGTTTCTAGGTTGTTAATTATATTCGGATTCCATGT
>JAYNFX010000012.1:0-33544 GCA_038106885.1 Flavobacteriaceae bacterium
AGTCAGCTGAGAAAGCTGAAGAAGCATCTCTACGAATCATACCAGATAAAATATACTTACCCATAAAATCATACTGTATCCTTGTAAAATATGATAATAGCCTATTGTCATAAGTGTAAGACCCTGTCTCTTTTGCATCGTTTGTCCCAGTAGTTAAAGCTATATCTGCAAATTCCCAAGAGTTATTTGGAACATCATATCCTGTTGCAAATAAGCCGTCTCCCCAATCCTTAGTAACTGCCATACCAACTGTTACTTCAGCATTGTGGTCACCAAAAGAGTTTTTGTAATTAACAAATGTATCCCAAGTGTATGAGTTATACATTTGTTTGTTTTGACTTACTGTACTTCTATCTGTATTAAATACTTTTCCAGCACCGTAATTAACTATTGGAGAAAAAGACTTTGCTTTATCAGTGTAAGACTTGAATCCCATACGCGTTGTAGCTGTAAGAGCATCAGAAACTTTATATTCCAATTGGAAATTACCTTCAATACTATTACCAAAATAAGAATTATAAGTATCTCTTATTTGAGAAAAAGGATTGATAATCTCATTACCAAACAAACCGTTTTCATCCTCTTGATCAATGGCAAATAATGGAGAATAACTAATTGCATTGAACAGGACTGATCCTAAACCAGACTCATTAATTGTTTTTCTTTCATTAGCAAAGTAATTCAAGTTAAGAGTAGTCTTTAGCTTGTCAGTAACATCAATACCAAGACTTAGTTTAACGTTATCCCTAACAAAATTAGATTTATCACTTGCAATAATACCATCTTGATCAAGGTGAGAGGCACCTAAGTAATAAGTAACATTATCTGTACCCCCTGAGAGGCTAATGTTGTGATTTGTAATATTTGCTGTGTCAAAAAGATTATCTTGCCAATCAGTATTATTTCCTAAATTATTTAAATTAGGAAATGGGAGTGATTGTCCATTTGCAGCATAACTTTCATTTAATATAGCTGCATATTCTACATTATTCAAAAGAGATAATTTTTTTGATGTTTCTTGAAAACCACTGTAGACATTATAAGAAACTTTAGGAGAAGAGTTTTTTGAACCTTTTTTTGTTGTAACTAAAATTACACCATTTGCTCCTTCAATTCCATAAATGGCTGCTTGAGCATCCTTTAATACTGTTAAGGATTCAATATCATCAGGGTTGATACTATTCATTGAAGCAATGTAACCATCTACAACAACCAATGGGTCATTATCAGAGTTACTGCTTACACCACGAACTAATATACGAAAACCACTACCTGGGGAACCTGAAGAGGTTGTTACAGAAACCCCTGAAGCTCGACCCTGCAAAGCTTGAGCAACATCAACTGGTTTTAATTTTTCAATTGTTTCTGATTTAACCATTGATACAGAACCTGTCACATCTTTCCTGCTTTTAGATCCATAACCAATTAGTATAACTTCTTCTAATGCTTCATTGTCTTCAGATAATGATACATCCATAGATGATGAAGCTGGTAGCTCTAGAGTTTGATAACCTACATAGGAAAAAACTAATATAGATCCAGCTGAAACATCAGACAAAACGAAATTACCGTCAAAATCTGTAACTGTACCATTAGAAGTGTTTTTAACTACAATATTGACGCCTGGAATTGGCATGGCATCAACACTTGATTTAACTGTTCCTGAAGCTGAAAACGTTTGCGAAAATGAAAATGATGAACACAATACAATTAGCATCAAGGAATAAATTATTCTTTTCATAAAATTTGGTTTGTTTGATTTTGTTAAAAATATCATAACATATTGTTAAGGCAAATAATTAAACCTCTACAAATAATATACACATAATGAAATTTTTGTTTTTCTTTGAAAAATATACAATATCAGGTTAAATTTAGAATATCAAATATACAATGATAAAAGTCAAATGTAGCAATATATAGTATAAATGTAGTGGTTCTGTATAGTTAAATTTAACTTTTTTAAGATGTTATATGTCTAAAATATAATTTGTTAAACTAGTTTTTGGAGGTAAATCCATCTTTTTTCTCAAACGATATCGCTTAACCTCTACACTTCTGGGTGAAATATTTAAGAGTGGAGCAATCTCCTTTGAAGATAAATTAAGTCTTAAATAAGCACATAATTTTAAATCGTTTGGAGTTAAGCTCGAGTGCCTTTCTTTTACAAGTTTCAAAAAGTCTTTGTCTGCATTATCAAAAGCTTCTTTAAATAGTTTCCAATCGTCAGTATTATTAATATTATTGTCAATTATTTTTATAACTTTTTTTAGATCACTAGGATTATTATTTTCTTGAAGTTCTGTTTTAATAGTACTTAAAAACTCATTTTTCTTAATCAAGCTCATTGTTGAAATTGCAAGTTCTCTATTTTTACTTTCAATATCAATTTCTAACTTCTCATTTTTCAATTTCATGAGTTTTTGATCACTCTCAAGCTCGCTCAATGCCATTTCCTTTTGAGATTTTAGTAATAACGCTTCCTGTTGTCTCTTGAAATAAACTTTGTAAAGATTATGCACAGTAACTGAAATAATAATCAGTATTATCATATAAATTGTTAAAGCTAACTTAGATAAAAACCAAGGTCTATTTATAATTACTGAAAATGAAGCTTGGTTTATAGTTTCTGAATTACCTACTTTCCCCTTAACTTTAAAATTATATTTTCCGAAAGGTAAATTTTCAAAAATTTGTGATGCCTCAGTACTCCATGTAGACCAACTATCTGACCAACCTTCTAATTTATAAGAATATTTAGTTTCAATATCATTCCCGTAATTAGGAACACTAAACTCAAAATATAAATTATTATTTTCACTGCTTAAATTTGAAGATCCTGCCAAATCAAGAAATGTTTTAGCTTCATTTTTTGGATAAGCTTGAGCCAAATTTATATTTATCTTTTGGTTATCGTATGAATTAACTAAATCATTCCTCAATATATAATAACCATTTGATGACCCAAGAAGAAACTCATTATCTGCTATTTTAGTAAGATTTTCAAAACCCATAACAACGTTTCTGAAATTTGTGTATTTGATAGGAATCTGTTCAACGTTTGGCTTATTGCTAAGGCTTCCTGGTGAAATTAATAAAATACTATTTCCACTAAAACACCACTTCATATTTTGGGTTGACTTTACGTCCAAAAGTGTAGTTGTAGTTGAATACTGATCAAATATCTCAAAGAAATTGTCTGCTTTTGTAAAGTTTGAAAAATCAGATTTTAATTTATATACCCCATTTGAAGATGTATAAAAATATTCATCTGTAAAATTTAATATATTAGACCCACTTCCTTTATTAATTTCATTAACTAAATTGATATCTATTAATTTTTTAAAATCATCTGACATTTGAAGTTTAAACAATCCTCTCAATTCATGGTTAACATAAATTGTATTTTCAATAATTTGAAAAAAACGACTCGATATATCAAATCCATCAACTTTATAAGCATATCGCCACTGTTTGTTCGACTTTTCTAATATGTGTAGCCCCTTATAATTTCCTTGCAAAACATAGTTAGTATTTTCTATTTTTTTAAAATCCCAGCTACCATTTGCATTAAAAATTTCTGTCATTATTTTATTTTCATCAATAATCAAAGTCCCCCTATTGTGCCCACAAAATAGTAATCCATCAATTACTTTTAAATTCCAAACCTGTCCACTGGTTCCATTAATAAAACCAAACGGCCCATCATAATCTCTTGCTTTGAAAAATAATCCTTGATTCGTTCCGAGATACAAAAAGCCATCATGAACAATAGAGGTATAAACAGTTCCTATTTGACCAGAGTTATCATTATAAACTCTAAATCTTGAAGATAAATTTACATGACTAATCCCAATGTCAAGCCCAAGCCATAAATCATAATTAGAGTCTTGAAATACTGAAAGTACTGTATTGTTACTTAATCCTTTTTCAAAGTCAATTGAATATTTATAGGAACCGTCTGAATTAATATGAATAATCCCATTTGAAATTGTGCCTAAAACAATACTATCATCAACTAACTGATTACTGCTATATATTGATACTTTACTTAAGTCTATATTTTTATCCAATTCCCATTTAACTAGTTTATTGTTTTTAAAATATAGAATCCCATTATTGCTAGTTATAAATACAAGAAATTCATTGAATTTAGAAATACCAACTAATTTAGAATTTATGAGCTTAGGGTCATCAGAAACTAATACAACATCTCCATTTATAATCTTATAAATACCATTATTTTTTTTGGCAAAATATATTATCCCATCTACATTAAAGCTGTTCCAAATTTCATAATCAGAATTAATAATTTTATATGAGCTCCTTTTGAGGTCAATCAAATATATACTTGATAATGATTGGAATAAAATCCAATTATCTACAACTTCAATATTCCAAAATTGCTCATCATCTTTAATATCAATACCAAGTTTTACTGCAATAGACTCATATTTTAAAACTCCTAAATTGTCTCTTTCCCAAACTCCAAAGTCCATATAACTTCCAGAGTAAATTTTATTGCCAATAGCTTTAACAGATCTAACAATTGAATTATTAATTTGATTATCAGGAACAGGATAGAGTGTCCATTTTGAACCATTATACTCTAGTAAACCAGAGTTATTGGCAAAATACATGAATTGATTTTCAGTCTGAGTAATATCCCAGTTTTGATTCTCTGCTTTATAATTTTCTGGTGAAAATGACATTACAGATGGATGCTCTTGTGATAAGCAAAAGGAACTAATTAAGAATGTAAAAAGAAAAACAATCTTAGTGAGTAAGTCTTGTAACATTAAATAAACTTATTTTGGTAAATAGTTAAAATAATTGTTGGATTAATTTTTGCAAAATACAACATTAAGATTAATATTATAACAACATTTAACAAAAATACCTATACAAATCATGTTTCATAATATGAATCATACAACTTAAATTTATATTTAAATAATTTATAATCAGTATTTTAAATATGCTACTACCTAAAATATAATTAAAAAAAAATAACTGTATTACTTTACACATGTAATACAAAAATTTTTATGAAAATTTTAAATAAAATTTATAGTAATACTATTATATTTACTGGCCTTATGGAAAAAAATTTACAAATAAATAAAAATTGGATTATTTCAATTATCACTCTTGTTTGTTTTGCAGCAGAACCTGTTTCAGAACTTATCAAAGTCTCTGATTTTGTTATTGTTGATTTCATTGACATAGAAAAAACAAATCAAAATGATATTTTAGAAATTGATGAAAGCGAATTTGATAGTGAATTTTTAAATAAATCAAGAAAGTCAATAGATCAATTCGAATTTAATGAAAATAAATCTATAAGGTCTCTAAGTTTAATTTCATACACTAAAGTTGATATAGACGTAGTTATTCCTCCTCCTGATTGCACATCTTAATTCTCTTGATTGCACATCTTAATTCAAAAAACATTATTACAAAATATTATTAATAGACTATAAATTTAAGTCATGAATCATTTACACCCATTAAAAAATTTAAAAGCAGATATCCCTGCTAGTATTGTTGTTTTCTTTGTTGCCCTTCCACTTTGTTTAGGAATTGCTTTAGCTAGTGGAGCCCCATTATTTTCTGGACTAATTGCCGGAATAATTGGCGGTATTGTTGTTGGAGCATTAAGCGGCTCTGCTATTGGAGTAAGCGGGCCAGCAGCAGGATTAGCTGCAATTGTATTGGTAGCAATATCAACCTTAGGAAGTTTCGAAAATTTCTTATTAGCAGTAGTACTTGGAGGAGTAATTCAAGTTTTATTTGGAATATTAAAAGCTGGAGTCATTGGATATTACTTTCCGTCTTCAGTAATAAAAGGGATGTTAACTGGAATAGGTATTATAATTGTTATTAAACAAGTCCCATATTTCTTTGGAATTGATAAAAATGCTGAAAGTTCAAATTTTATTGACATGTTTAGTCAAATAAATTTAGGCGCAACACTTATAGCTTGTGTTGGCTTATTAATACTAATCACTTGGAATGTTTGGCTTTCAAAATCATTCAAAATTTTTCAAATAATTCAAGGACCTGTTGTAGCTGTAGCAGTTGGAATAGTATACTATATACTTACTAAGGACAGTAGCACCTTTTCAATTGACAGTGCTAAGCTTGTTAGTGTTCCAGTTCCAGAAGACTTCTCATCATTTCTAGGACAATTCAGTAGCCCTAACTTTGATCAAATAACCAATCCTCAAATTTGGGTTACTGCATTTACAATTGCACTAGTTGCAAGTCTAGAAACACTTTTATGTGTAGAAGCAACTGATAAATTAGACCCAAGAAAAAGAGTCACTCCAACAAATAGAGAACTTTTAGCTCAAGGAACAGGAAACATCGTCTCTGGATTAATTGGAGGACTGCCAATAACTCAAGTAATTGTGAGAAGCTCAGCTAATATTCAATCAGGAGGAAAAACAAAATCATCTGCAATAATTCATGGTTTTTTATTACTTATATCTCTAATAATTATCCCCACTTTACTAAATAAAATTCCATTATCAGTGCTAGCTGCTGTTCTTTTTATTGTTGGATATAAGTTAGCTAAGCCTCAACTTTTTGCTACTATTTACAAACAAGGATGGAAGCAATTTGTACCATTTATAATAACAGTATTGGGTATTATTTTTACTGATTTACTTGTCGGGATTGGAATGGGATTAGCTGTCGGTATTGTAATAATTTTAATTAAAAATTATCAAAACTCTCACTTCTTGCACATTGAGAAAAAAAATGATGACATTGAAAAAGTTAAAATGACTTTAGCTGAAGAAGTGACGTTTATAAATAAAGGAGCAATTTTAAAAGAACTAGAACAAATCGCTCCTGATACTAAATTAGAAATTAATGTAAAAAACACTCGCTTCTTAGATTATGATATAATTGAAATTTTAGAAGATTTTTTATTGAAGGCTAAAAATAGAAATATTGAAATAAGTCTAATTTCTGAACGAGGCAATGTGAAAAATCCTAAGAGTTTTATAGAATTTTTTAAACTAAAAATAAAAAAATAAAAATATGAATGCGCATACAAAAATAACACAAGACAAAATGACTCCTAAATCCGCAAAGGAGGAATTAGTAAATGGGAATAAAAGATTTGTGGAAAGTCAAAAAGTAGATCGTGATTTACTAAAACAAGTTGAACAAACTAGTACTGGTCAATTCCCATTTGCAACTATACTTAGCTGTATAGATTCAAGAGTTTCGTCGGAACTAATTTTTGACCAAGGTATAGGAGATATTTTTAGTGTAAGAATAGCGGGGAATTTTGTTAATGAAGACATTCTTGGCAGTATGGAATTTGCTTGCAAGTTAGCTGGAACAAAGCTAATTGTAGTTCTGGGACACACATCCTGTGGGGCTGTAAAAGGAGCTTGTGATCATGCCCGACTTGGAAACCTTACCACTCTAATTAATAAAATTGAACCTGCTGTAGAAGCAGTAACTGAACCAAAAGATGAGAGTCTTAGAAATTCATCAAATATTGAATTTGTAAACGAGGTTGCTAAAAAGAATGTCTATATGACTATTGATAATATTAGAAATTCAAGTGAGGTGCTAAAAGCAATGGAAGACGCTGGAGAGATTGATATTATTGGAGGAATGTATGATATTAAAACTGGTGAAGTAAGTTTTTATTGAAAATGAAATTTAGATTAAAATTTATTAATGGCCTCCTTTTATGGGGGTCATTAATTTCATACAGTCAAAATGACAATGGGAACTGGTTGATGTATTTTGGAACTAATAAAGTCAGTGAAAAATTAAGTTTGCATTCTGAGGTCCAATATCGTAATCATACTATTAGTCCAACAAATATTGAGCAATTACTTTTAAGAACTGGTCTTAATTATCACTTTAATTCAAATGCACTTGCAACTTTTGGTTATGCTCACATTGGGAATTATGAATTTGAATCTGAACAGAAAAGTCCAGAGTCAGAAGAACACAGAATTTGGCAACAATTTCTAACTTCAAACAATATAGGCTTAATAAAACTTGAGCATCGATATCGTTTTGAAGAACGATTTATTGAAAAAGATTTTAAAACCCGTTTTAGATATAGAATTATGTTATTTGCTCCTATTAACAAAAAGCAAATTGAAAAAGGTAGTTTATATTTAGGAGTATATAATGAACTTTTTATAAATGATAAAAGCCGTTTTTTTGACAGAAATCGCCTTTATTTTGGATTAGGTTATCAATATGAAAAAAACATTCATTTTCAAGTTGGATTTTTACGCCAAGAAGTTCAGTCATCTGTTAAATCTTTTCTGCAATTTGGCTTAATTTATAACACTGACTTAAGATCAAAAACTAATTAATCTAATTCCAATCTTTGTGCTGAAATTATGAATTCTAAAGCCAGATCTCTCAAAGATTTATTGTCCTGTGAATAATTCCAAGCTCCATGTCCTTTGCCCACTAAAGGATATAGTTTATAATTAGCTCCCATATTTAAATAAACTTTGCTTAGTTCTTCTGCTTCACGATAAGGAACAACTCTGTCTCTTGTCCCATGAGCAATAAACAAAGAAGGGTTATTTATACTGTATAAATTTTTGCTGTAAATTATATTAATTGCGTCAACAGCTTTTTTACTGCCCCAAAAATCTAATATTGTTTTTACCTTAAAATTTGTATTCAAGTTGGTCGTTTCTAAGGTTGGATCCTGTTCAATTGATAATTCATCTCTATAATCCATATTGTCAGTAATTCCTACAGCAATAGAAGAAACACCACCGGCTGAACCTCCACCAACTGTTATGTAATTTGTATCTATTCTGAATCGGTTTTTATTTACTACTATCCATCTTAAAGCAGCCTTAGCATCTCTAATGGCTGGGTAAACTGCTTTGTGTTGTTTTTTATCTGAAGTAGGTGAGTTTAAATCAACATAATTAATCCAATCTATAGGAACACTTCCAAAATCATTTGCTAATCTGTAATTAATTGTAAAAACGACCCAGCCACGAGAAGCGAAAAAATTTGATAAATTAATATAATTATTTGAATTCTTGCTCCCACTTCTAAATCCGCCTCCATGGATTAATACTAAAACTGGTCTGTTTTTAAAATTATTTTCAGGTCTATATACATCTAATTTTAAAGGTTTAACTGTTGGATTATCAAAATCAAATGATTCATGTTTCAATCCATATCCATAAATCAAATTCTCTTCAATTTCTACATCATATACAGCTTCATAAGAAACTTTTGGAATTGAATCGTTTTGAATGTATAGTTCAATTCCAAAAGATTGTTTTGCGAACAGTACAATAAAAAAAACAATAATTTTTCTAAACACGAAAATGAATTTAAATAGAACTTATTCTATTGATGGATTAGCACGTTCATATACATAAAACTTCATAATCTTTCCATTTTCTGAATATACATCATATAGTTGAGTAACATCAATCTCAGCTCCATCGACATTCATTTTTACAACTGCGCCTGAAACTACCCATTGACCATCTTTTTGTGACTCCATAGCATTTATCTTCATAGGAAATGAGAAAAAAGTTTTCCACTCAGGTGCAGCGTCTTCAAACCACACTTTTAAAAATGAAATGTGATCATCATTTCCTTGAATAATTTCTCCATGAGGTCCATAAATTTGAATTGTATCAGAGTTCATTTCACTAATTGACTCTAAATCTTGGTTATTGTGAGCTTTTATATATTCATCCCATAATTCAACAATAGAATTGTCTCCTGAAGATGCAGTGAATGTTTTTTCTGGAGTTAATAAGTATCCAACCTCGCGATCAACTTCAATAATTTTTTCAACAACTTTTGGTTTACAAGAACTTGAAATAATTAATAGTAAACCCAGGATTAATATTTTTTTCATAATAATATTTTTAAGTTAATTAATAAATATATCCTTTTAAATTGTTTTTTAAAAGTTAATTTGTAGTTTTATTATTATTAACAAATACATTTTATTATATACTATGAAAAAAATTTATTTCTTCTTACCAGTCATCTTACTTTTTACAAATTGTAATAACAATAATTTAGTTGATATTGAAAAAGCGTCTACTGAAGCTGAAGATTTTATTGCAAGCCAATTTGATTTTTTCACAAACAGTAGTTTAGAGCAAGCAAAAATGACATTCGCTGATAATGCTATTTTAATTGGTACAGATGCTGCAGAATATTTAACAGGATGGAAGGAAATTGAACCATCTGTAAAAGGTCAATTAATAATTAAAGACCCTGTATTTAGTTCTAGAAATCTTAATATATTTATGAGTGACGATGGAAAAATGGCCTCATATACACAAGAATTAGATTTTACTTATTCAATTGATGGTGAGCCTGGGGAAGTAAAAGATGTTAGAAATAGTGGTGTCATTAAAAAAAATGATAACAATTGGGAGATAATTCAAATTCACTGGTCAATCGGTCTAGAAGGTCAAGCTGTTGAATATGAAGTTATTGAATAAAACCCATACTCCTTTCTCTAAAATTCTTCAATAATTCTATTATAAGTTAAATAAAAAAACCCGCAACATGTGTTGCGGGTTTTGTACTGAAGACGGGACTTGAACCCGTACGGCCTAATGGCCATTGGATTTTAAGTCCAACGTGTCTACCAATTCCACCACTTCAGCATTAGACTTTAAAATATGAGCGAAAGACGGGATTTGAACCCGCGACCCTCACCTTGGCAAGGTGATGCTCTACCCCTGAGCTACTTTCGCAATTTCTAAGAGCATACCTTTACAATGTAAAGGGGTTGCAAATTTAATACATTTCTTAGAATAGCAAAGTTTTTTTTATTTTTTGTAACCAAATTTATTTTGACAACTTCCTTTTAATTTCACTCAAAATCATCAATGCCTCAACTGGTGTTAATCGATCAATATCTGTGTTTAGTATATCTTTTTTTAATTCTTCGAGCAAAGGGTCATCCAAATTAAAAAAACTTAATTGTAGATCTGTATTTAAATCTTTTACCTTATTTGTCAATTCTTGGCTTGAATGCGATTTTTCAAGTTGTTTTAGTATTTTTTTTGAACGGCTCAGAACAAATTCTGGCATTCCTGCCATTTTAGCAACATGAATACCAAAACTATGGTGACTACCTCCTTCAACTAATTTTCTCAGGAACAACACCTTATTCTTTAATTCTTTGACTGCTACATTAAAATTCTTTATTCGTGAAAAAGACACACTCATTTCATTTAATTCATGATAATGTGTAGCAAAAAGAGTCTTGGGACGTACATGATGTTCATGTAAGTATTCACTTATTGCCCAAGCTATTGAAATACCATCGTAGGTACTAGTACCGCGGCCAATTTCATCTAGAAGTACTAAGCTTCTGTCTGAAATATTATTTAAAATTAAGGCTGCTTCATTCATTTCAACCATGAAAGTTGACTCCCCCATAGATATATTATCACTCGCTCCAACTCTAGTAAAAAGCCTATCTATAATACCCATTTTTGCTTTTGAAGCAGGAACAAAACTGCCAATTTGAGCCAAAAGGACTATAAGTGCAGTTTGTCTTAAAATTGCAGATTTACCAGACATATTTGGCCCGGTAATCATAATAATTTGTTGAGTTTCACGGTCTAAGTACAAATCATTTGCAATGTAAGACTCCCCGATTGGCAATTGTTTTTCAATTACAGGGTGTCGCCCGCCCTGAATTTCCAGAGTGAAAGAATCATTAATTTCTGGTAAGATATATTTGTTTTGTTTAGCCAAACAACCAAAGGCACTTAAACAATCTAGCTGAGCTAATAAATTAGAATTAACTTTTACATCATTTATAAATTGATGCATCCATAGAACTAAGCTTGAGAAAATTTCTTGTTCAATTTTTAATATTTGTTCTTGTGCTCCCAATATTTTTTGTTCATATTCCTTGAGCTCTTCAGTAATATAACGTTCCGCGTTGACTAATGTTTGTTTACGAATCCAATGATCAGGAACTTTATCTTTATGAGTGTTCCTTACTTCAATATAATATCCAAATACATTATTTGAAGCGATTTTTAATGAATTAATGCCCGTCACTTCAGACTCACGCTTGAGCATATCATCAAGATATCTTTTGCCATTTATTGTAATATCTCTAAGTAATAATAAGTTTTCATCTGCTGATGATCTAATTGTATTGCCTTTCAAAATATTTACTGGGGCATCCTCATTAAGAGTAAATTTAATTTTATCGCAAAGAGATTTACAATCACTAATCTTAATCCCGAGTTTTACCAAGGCGTCATTACCACTTTCAAGAATTTGCTCTTTAATTGGTAAAGCTTTTTCTAAAGAATTTTTTAATTGCACAACTTCTCTAGGGTTAACTCTTCCTGTTGCAACTTTTGAAATTAATCTTTCAAGGTCGCCAATTCCTTTAAGTTTCCTTTGTAAGTTTTCTAGCTTAACTTCATCATTATAAAAATAATTCACAATTTCATGTCGACTTTTAATTGCCTCTAGAGATTTTAAGGGAAATGAAAGCCATCTCTTTAAAAGTCTACCCCCCATTGGAGATAGCGTTTTATCAATAATTTGAATTAAGGTTACAGCATTTTGGTTACTGGAGTGATATAATTCTAAATTGTTAATTGTGAACTTATCCATCCAAACAAAATCATCTTCTTGAATTCGCTCAATTGATGTAATATGCTTGATATTCTTATGCTGAGTTTCCTTCAAATAATGTAAAATTGCGCCTGATGCAATTAATCCGTTAGATAATTTATCGACTCCAAATCCTTTTAATGAATTTGTCTGAAAATGTTCGCATAGGGATTCACTTGCGTAATTAAGTTGGAAAACCCAATCTTCTAAGTAAAACTCATGAAAATCAGAACCAAAATCTTTACTAAAATTAATTCGCTTTTGCTTAGAAATTAAAATCTCACTAGGTCTAAAATTTTGAAGTAATTTTGAAATGTAATTAATGTCTCCTTGAGAAGTTAGAAATTCTCCAGTTGAAATATCTAAAAAAGAAACACCTATTGAATCACCATAATATACAGAAGCTAAAAAATTATTTGTCTTGGAACTTAAAACCTCGTCGTTTAATGATACTCCAGGCGTAATTAGTTCCGTGACTCCGCGTTTTACAATCTTCTTAGTTTTTTTTGGATCTTCTAATTGATCACAGATAGCAACTCTTTCTCCAGCTTTAACCAATTTAGGCAAGTATGTATTTAATGAGTGGTGTGGAAATCCTGCTAATTCTGTTTCACTTTGGCTGCCAGATCCTCTTTTTGTTAAAATAATATCTAAAATTTCAGATGCTTTTATCGCATCACTTCCAAATGTCTCATAAAAATCTCCAACTCTAAAAAGCAATAAAGCATCAGGATATTTTGCCTTTATGGCATTATACTGCTTCATTAATGGAGTTTCCTTTTTTACCTTTTTAGCCAATGATTATATTTAAAAATGTAATTTTGCTTGAGAATAATGTTGCTAATGTAATTAATTTTAGCTTCTTTTAAAACCAACGGCTTTAGAATTAAGATTGTGAGGAAAATTAAAAATAATGAGCTAAATAGACTTAGTATTGAAGATTTTAAATCTGCTCAAAAAACGCCAATTATCATAGTTTTAGACAATGTTAGAAGTCTAAATAATATTGGAAGCATTTTTAGAACTGCTGACGCTTTTCTAATTGATCACATATACTTATGTGGAATAACCGCAACTCCTCCTAATAAAGACATTCAAAAAACTGCTTTGGGAAGTACAAATTCTGTAAGCTGGTCATATGAAAAAGACACTTTATCTGTTGTAAAAAAATTACAATCAAAAAAAATAAAAGTGATTGCGGTTGAACAAGTTGAAAGTTCTGTCATGCTTCAAGAATTTAAAACATTTAAAAATGATGTATATGCATTAGTTTTTGGGCATGAAGTAAAAGGAGTTTCTCAAGAAGTAGTATCGCAATGTGATGTAGCAATAGAAATACCTCAACATGGCACAAAGCACTCATTTAATATTTCTGTTAGCTGCGGAATAGTGTTATGGGAGCTTTTTTCAAAAATAAATTATTCTTGAATTTGATTTAAAAGCCATAAATAATCTTGGCGATTTTCTATAAAATTTCTGTCAGAAATGTCAATAATTTTAACTTTTGATGGAGGATTATTTTTTATAAAATCTAAATATCCTAAATGAATTTTATTTAAATACTTTTCGTTGAGTTTGCTTTCATATTCACGACCTCTTCTTTTTATATTTGATAATAAATTTTCAATGTCTTGATGTAAATATATATACAAATCTGGTCGTTTTATTTTATTATAAATCAGAAAAAATAATTTTCTATACAACACAAATTCATCTTCAGATAAAGTTATTTTTGAAAAAATTAGAGATTTAAAAACATCATAATCAGATATAATAAAATCTTTAAATAAATCAAGTTGTGAAAAATCATCAGAAATTTGCTTAAATCTATCAGCTAAAAATGACATCTCTAAAGCAAAGGCATAACGCTCTGAATCATTATAAAATTTTGGTAAAAAGGGATTATCTGCAAAACGTTCTAAAATACACTTTGCATTAAAATCTTCAGCCATCATTTTAGTTAAACTAGTCTTACCTGCTCCAATATTTCCTTCAATTGCAATAAAATTATTAGCGGAAAAGTTAAATGTATTTAAGGGATTTTTTAGTCCAATGTTCAATTTTGAAATGGTGCTCTCATCATCACATAATTCTAAAAGATTATTAATTGTTTGCTTTAAAACTGGATGAAATAAACTAGGGGCTATGTCAAACATAGGCTTTAAAACAAAAAGTCGTTTATGTAACCTTGGGTGTGGCACAATTAACATTTGATTATTAATAACTTCATTTTGATAAAAAAGTAAATCAAGATCAATTGTTCTTGGATGATATATACCATCATTGTAACGCCTTCGCCCATTATTTTCTTCAATTTCTAATAATTTTGCTAAGACTAGTTCAGCAGACAAAAATGTTCTTACTTTAATACACAGGTTTATAAAATTATCCCCTTCAAATCCTATTGCTGGATTTTCATAACACGAGGAGATCTTAACTATTGATCCAATTCCGCAGTGTATCGAGTCAATTGCATTTTGAATATAATACAACCTATCTCCTACATTACTTCCTAATCCTATGTATATTACTTTTCTTGTACTCATATTATCAAGCAATTTAAGTAAAAGAAAAATAAATATCTTTACTAAAGTATTTATTAGTAATAAATGACATCAAAAGATTTAATTTTAGCGCGTAGGCTTTACTTAATTTTAGGATTATTATTTGTGACTTCATTGATAGTCTCAAATCTAATTTTTAAAAAATTTTTTTATTACTACCCGTTTAACTCTTCTTTGTTTGGAGTTAAACTTTTTGAAATATCAGTTGGAATTTTACCCTATCCAATTACTTTTTTAATTACTGACCTTATAAGCGAAATTTATGGAAAGAAAAAAGCCAATGAGGTTGTATTTGGAGGAATTATTGCCTCTTTTTTTGCAATGGGTATCATTTATATTTCCAATGTTGTTCCTGCTACTAGTTGGTCTCCTGTTTCTGATGAAATGTTTTCAACTGTTTTTGGAAGTACCTCAATCGCTGTGATATCAAGTATGTTAGCTTATTTATTTGCTCAATTTGTTGATATTCAAATTTATCATTTTTGGAAAAGTATTACAAAAGGAAAACACCTTTGGCTAAGAAATAATTTTTCAACTTTTTTATCTCAATTCATAGATACAGCAACAGTATTAATACTGCTTTGTTCTTTTGGCGAAATTCAATGGAGATTATTCACCGGACTACTTATGGCGGGTTTTTTATTTAAGGTAATTATTGCTGCATTAGACACACCAATACTATACATTTTTGTATTTTTTATCAGAAAACGTTTTAAATTAGAAATTGATCAAGAGATTGAATTAATTTAAAATATCTAGAGCTACAACTAAACCTTCATTACTTCTGATATTAAAAACCGTATCGTCCTCAAAAATCAAATACTGCCCTTTTATCCCAGATAAAATACCTTCATATTCTTGTGTCTTAATTAAATTTAAGCTTTTTGGAGAAGTAGGGTGCTTTTGCACTGGAAAATTAATATTAACCTGGGATTGAGTGTTAAGTACATAAGGTTTAAGTTCGTCAGGTATATATTCTTTCAATTTACTTTTCCAATCTAATAAGTTCTCATTTGGTGTGTTTCCTTTGAGCATCTCTCTCCAATTAGTTTTATCACTTATATAGTTTTTCAATGCAACTTCTGCAAGACCAGCTAAATATCGGTTTGGAACTTCTAAAATTTCAAGTGCTGTTATAGCACCTTGATCTATCCATCGCGTTGGGACTTGTGTTTTTCTTGTTACTCCAACCTTTACATTACTTGAATTAGCTAAATAAACTATATGTGGTTGTAATTGAACTCTTTTTTCATATTCTAAATCTCTATCTTCTATCCCCAAATGCGCTTTGCTATTTTCAGGACGCATAATCCAATCAGCTGTTTGGGGAGACTCAAAAAAACAGGATTTACAAAAACCTTGTCTATATATGTTGGAGCTAGATTCACAATTTAAACAATGGAATCCCAAAAATTTAAGTTTTAATTTTTTCTGTATAAGCTGATGAAATTGCAAAAAATCATTTCCAAGAGATAAATAGTAATTTATGGGATCTGAAAATTCAGATTCCATTTTTGTCAAAACACCTTTGTAAAGCATAAATAAATTTTGTTTATTTAACTAAGTAAATATAGATAATTTTTATGCCAATACCATTAGTTAACTCTGTTGCATCATGGTTTTTAAAAAAACGTATTCATCAAATTGAATTGTTTTTGAAATACCCTAATGAGGTTCAAAATGAACTTCTTCTAAACCTTTTGAATGAGGCTAAAAACACAGAAATTGGCATTAAGTATAATTTTAGTTCAATAAAATCATATTCTGAATTTGCAGCTAGAATTCCAATATCAAGTTACGAATCTTATCATAAATTGATTGAGCGTTCAAGGAAGGGGGAACAAAATATTTTCTGGCCTAAACCAATTAAATGGTTTGCAAAATCTAGCGGTACAACTAATGCAAAAAGTAAATTTATTCCAGTAAGTAATGCATCGCTTGAAGATTGTCATTATGCTGCTAGTAAGGATTTACTTTGTATATACTTAAATAATAACCCTGAATCTGAGTTATTTAACGGTAAAAATTTAAGGCTTGGGGGGAGTAAAGAACTTTATGAGAAAAATGGAACTTTTTTTGGGGATTTGTCGGCAATTCTCATTGACAATATGCCCTTTTGGGCAGAATTCAGCAGCACCCCAAATAATAAAATTTCTTTGATGAGTGATTGGGAGTCAAAAGTTAATGCTATAATTGAAGAAACAAAAAGCGAAAATGTAACAAGTTTGGCTGGAGTACCTTCGTGGATGCTTGTTCTTCTTAATCAAGTTCTAAATAAAACTGACAAAAAAAACATAATCGAAGTATGGCCTAATTTAGAGGTTTATTTTCATGGAGGAGTAAACTTTATGCCATATATAGGAGAGTATAAAAAGTTATTACCAAAAAAGGGGTTCAAATATTATGAAATATATAATGCCTCTGAAGGATTCTTTGCGATTCAGGATAAAAATTATTCCGAAGAATTAATGCTAATGCTAGACTATGGAATATTTTATGAATTTATCCCTATGAAAAATTATGGCACAAAAAATCAAAAAATAATTCCACTAAATGAAGTTAGTAAAAATGAAAATTATGCCATTGTAATTACCACGAATGCAGGGCTATGGAGATATGTAATTGGAGATACGATAAGATTCACCAGTGTAAATCCTTACAAAATAAAAATAACTGGAAGAACAAAACATTTTATTAATGTCTTTGGTGAGGAACTTATAATTGAAAATTGTGATAGAGCAATTAAAATAGTATCAAAAAAATTAGGTTGTGAAATTCGAGACTACACAGTTGCTCCTGTTTTTATGAAAGGGAAGGCTAAGGGAAAACATGAGTGGCTAATAGAATTTAAATCCAGCGCAATAAACTTATCTTATTTTTCTGAACTTTTGGATAATGCTTTAAAATCATTAAACTCTGATTATGAAGCCAAACGTTACAACAACACAACTTTAGAGATGCCGAAAATAATATTGGCAAGAAATGGTTTGTTTAATGATTGGTTAAAAAACAAAGGCAAATTAGGGGGGCAACATAAAATCCCTAGGCTTTCAAATTCAAGGAATTTTATTGAATCATTATTAAAGCTCCAATAATAAATTTTATGAAACTGCTTTAAGCTTTTTCAAACTAGATCTATTTAAATGCTTTTTAGCGTAAGACTTGTCAACAATTAATGACTCTTGTTTACTGCCAGGTAAAGAAAACATAGCATCAGTCAGTATCTCTTCACAAAGCGAGCGTAGACCCCTAGCGCCTAATTTGTATTCAACAGCTTTTTGAACAATAAAATCAAGAGCCTCTTCTTTAAATTCAAGGGAAATATTATCCATTTCAAAGAGTTTTTTATATTGTTTAATTAAAGCATTTTTTGGTTCAGTTAGTATTGCTCGAAGAGTTCCTTTGTCTAAAGGATTCATGTGAGTTAAAACAGGAAGTCTACCTATAATTTCTGGAATTAAACCAAAATCTTTTAAATCCTTTGGAATAATATATTGAAGAAGATTTTCACTATCTATATCGCCTCCCTCCTGGGTAGATTTATATCCAATTGCAGCCATATTTAAACGCTTGGAAATATGTCGTTTTACTCCATCAAATGCTCCTCCCGCTATAAATAAAATATTATCTGTATTTATTTCAACAAACTTTTGGTCAGGATGCTTTCTTCCTCCTTTAGGGGGTACATTTACAACAGTACCTTCAAGAAGTTTTAAAAGAGCTTGTTGAACTCCTTCGCCTGAAACATCTCTAGTTATTGAAGGATTATCACTTTTTCTAGCAATCTTATCAATTTCATCAATAAAAACAATTCCGCGTTCAGCTTTATCTTTATCATAATCAGCTGCTTGCAACAAACGAGTTAACATGCTTTCTACATCTTCACCAACATATCCAGCTTCAGTCATTACAGTAGCGTCTACAATTGCTAAAGGAACATTTAACATCTTTGCGATAGTTTTGGCCATTAATGTCTTCCCAGTCCCAGTTTCTCCAACCATTATAATATTACTCTTCTGAATCTCAATGTCATCATTTTCTTCAGACTGTAATAATCTTTTGTAATGGTTGTAAACAGCAACAGCCATGACTTTTTTGGTTTGTTCTTGTCCAATAACAAAGCTGTCTAAAAATTCTTTGATTTCCTTTGGCTTTTTTAATATTAATTCTGAAGAATCCTCTATATTTTGATGTTTAGATTCTTCTACTACAATACCATGAGCTTGATCTATACATTGATCACAAATATGAGCATCAAGGCCAGCGATTAATAAATTGGTATCAGCTTTTTGTTTACCGCAAAATGAACACTTCAAAATTTCCTTAGTCATCAAGAATGGTATTAGAAATTAATGATCAGGATTTATTGGATAGAATTTCATCAATCATTCCATATTCTAAAGCCTTATCAGCCTTCATCCAATAATCTCTATCACTATCAGCATAAACTTTATCATAATCTTGGCCAGTATGATTTGAAATAATATTGTATAATTCTTCTTTGAGAGTTAATATCTCTCTAGCAGTTATTTCAATATCACTTGCTTGCCCTTGAGCACCACCTAAAGGCTGATGTATCATTACTCTGGAATGAGTTAGACCACTTCTTTTCCCTTTTTCACCTGCACATAGCAATACAGCCCCCATTGAAGCTGCCATTCCAGTACATATTGTAGCAACATCAGGTTTAATCAATTGCATAGTATCATAAATCCCCAACCCGGCATAAACACTTCCTCCAGGCGAATTAATGTAAATCTGAATATCTTTTGAGGAGTCAGTACTTTCCAAAAAAAGTAATTGAGCTTGAATAATATTAGCAACTTGGTCATTAATAGCTGTACCAAGAAAAATAATACGATCCATCATTAAACGTGAAAAGACATCAAAAATCGCAATATTCATCTGTCGCTCTTCGATAATGTTTGGAGTCAACCCCATAGGAGTCATACTGCTAACAATTTTATCATAATAAGTACTACTAATCCCATGCTCTTTGGTTGCAAATTTTTTAAATTCTTTTCCGTAATCCATAATTTTATCCAATTTAATACGTAAATATAATATTATTTTTAAACCAATGTTTTGCTTTCCAAAACAAAAAAGAAGTGAAAAACAAATGAATTATTTGCCATAAACTTCTTTTACAAATGCATCATAATTCAATTTTTTAACCTTAAGCTTGACATTTTCTTTATAGAAAGTCAATAATTTTTGGCTTGTCAATTGTTCAGACATCCGTTTCACTTCATCCTTATTTGAAAGTACTCTTGCTACAATATCATCAACTTCTTTTTCAGATGGATTTAACTGCCCAAATTGGGCCATTTGAGTTTTGATCATTTCTGCAGCAAATAATTTTAATTCATCAAAATTTACTTGAAGATTATTATCTACTATTAATTTACTTTCAATTAGTTGATATCTCATGCTTTTTTCAGACTTTTCATACTCTTCAATAGCTTGTTGGTCAGTCAAAGGTTCTTCCCCAACAGTTTTAAGCCATTTTATTAGAAACTTGGAAGGTAGTTTAAATTTTGTATTGTCAACTAAATATGCTGTAACATCATTTAGTAGCTTTTGATCTGATTGCTGAATGAATTGCTTCTCCGCATCAGATTTTAGTTTTTCCTTTAATTCAGTAACTGTCTTTATCACATCTTTGCCAAATAACTTATCAAACAACTCTTTATCTAAATCTGCAGGCTCTCTTGAATTTATTTCTTTGATAGTGAAAACAACTTCAATATTAAGATTGTCTGAAACTTCATTATCTAACTTCAAATATGTTACAAGATCATTCTTTTCACTAAAAAGACCTTTAGTTTTTAAACTAATTATATCTCCTGATTTAGCACCAATAAATTTCTTTAAATTTGATTTACCCTTTAATTTGTCTAGTGAAAATGTAGCTGTCGAATCAATTCCCTCACTGTCATTAAAAAATTGTCCTGTTATTTCGTCGTTTTCTTCAGCTTTATCTTTAGAAATAAGTTTACCATATTGCTTTTGGATATTAATTATTTGGTTACTTATTAACTTGTCATCGGCAGTAATATTATAATGTGTTATTGCTTTTCGCCCTTTAAGTTTAATTTCAAATTTTGGACTTAACCCAATTTCAAAAGAAAAAGCAAAATTATCATCATCCCAATCAATATCGCCTTGTTCAACAGGTAGAGGATTTCCTAGCACATCCAACTTTTCATCTTTTAAGTAATTACTCAAAGATTCCTGTAAAATTTTGTTTATTTCTTCAGCAGTAACAGCCTTATTATATTTTTTCTTTACTAAACCCATTGGAACTTGACCTTTTCTAAAGCCAGGAATATTTGCTGTTTTCCTGTAGTCAGTTAATATCTTATCAACTTTTTTGGCATAATCGTTTTTTTCGATATTAATTGTAACTAATGCATTTAAGCTGTCTTTATTTTCTATACTGATATTCATTGAATTGAATTAAAAATTGGGTGGCAAAAATACAATAATTTTAATGGAGTACAAACATTTGAGATTATTGACAATCAGCTTAGAAAGTTTAGTATTTCACTAAAAAAAGCGTTGGGATTTTCAGCATGTAACCAATGGCCTGAATTTGGAATAGTTTTCATTGAAAAATTATTAAATTGATTTGCTATATGAGTGATATCATCCTCTAAAATATATTCAGATTTATCTCCTCTTAGAAATAAAGTTTCTGTATTAATTGTTAAGTGTGATGGCAGTGATTCTCCAACTTCATGTACGTTTTCAAATAAAATTTTTAAATTCATCCTAAGACCCAAAATACCTGGGGAAACCCAATATAAATTTTTTAATAAAAATTGACGGACGCCAAAATCATCCACATATTTTGAAAGCTCAGTATCTGCTTTTTTTCTGCTATCAATAATAGAAAAATCTAAATTTGATAACCCTTCTAAAATCTGATGGTGGTGAATAGGGTAAAAGCGAGGAGCTATATCTGCTACTATTAATTTCGCTACCATACTTGGGTTAATTGCAGTAAATAACATAGCAGTTTTTCCTCCCATTGAATGTCCTAGTAAAATAATTTTTTTTAATCCATGGCGCTCACAATAAAGTTTAAGATCGTTAGCCATTGACTCATAACTAAAAGTTTGATCATGAAAACTCCTTCCATGATTTCTTTGATCTATTAAATGTAATTGGTAGCCTAATTTAGATAGCTTTAAGGCCATTGATTTCCAATTATCACCCATACCCAAAAAACCGTGTAATATCAAAAAAGGAACCCCATCCCCTAATATTTTTGAATGTAAAATCATGACTTTAGTCTGTGCAAATACATTTTTATTACATTTTCTATTCCAAAATATAAACTTTCACAAATTAGAGCATGACCAATTGATACTTCCATCAAAAAAGGAATATTTTTTTTAAAAAATTGAATGTTGTCCAATGATAAATCATGCCCAGCATTCAAACCAAGACCACAGTTGTTTGCCAACTCAGCAGTAGAAATATATGGTTTGATTCCATCATAATTTTTTTTGCTAAACTCATTGGCATAAAATTCAGTGTATAGCTCAATCCTATCAACACCTGTTTTTACAGCGGATTCAACTTGACTCTCATCAGGATCTAAAAAAATAGAAGTCCTTATGTTATTTCTTTTAAATTCGGATACAACTTCCTTTAAGAATGCTCCATGTTTTTTGCAATCCCATCCTGAATTACTAGTTATTGCATTTTCGGCATCAGGAACAAGTGTAACTTGAGTTGGTTTTATTTCTAGAACAAGATCAATAAATTTTGGTATTGGATTGCCTTCAATATTATACTCTGTATAAACCTCAGGTTTCAAATCCAAAGCATCTTGATAGCGAATATGCCGCTGATCTGGTCTTGGATGAATTGTAACTCCTTGAGCTCCATATTCTTGTATGTCTTTAGCAAAATTAACTACATTGGGAATGTTACCTCCTCTTGCATTTCTCAAAGTAGCTACTTTATTAATGTTAACACTTAGCTTAGTCATAAGATTAATTTTATAACACAAAAATACAAAGTAGATAGCTTATTATATCTTATTTTTGATTATTTTGCATAATAATATAGCCTTCAATAATGCCTTTAAATCAATACATTATTAATGACTTAAATCCTTTCGAGGTTGATGTAACTATTTCTGAGTTGCAAGAAGTTTTTAATCAATTGACTTACTCACATGTTCCAATACAAAAAGATGGTGTGTTTTTAGGGTGCTTGTCAGAAACTGATATATATTGTTTCGATTCTGATCTAAAAATAAATGATATACTTTATGCAATTGAGGGGTTTTTTGTAAAAAGTAACTCAACGTGGTTAAATGTTCTTGGAGAGTTTGCATCAAATGATTGTAATATAATGCCTGTTTTAGACGAAAAAAATAATTATCTAGGGTATTATCAACTTGTTGATGTTATATCACTTTTTAATAAAACTCCATTTTTTTCTGAACCAGGGGGCACTATTATCATTGAAAAGGCTTATAATGACTATTCTCTAAGTGAAATAAGTCAAATTATCGAATCAAATAATATTAAATTATTGGGGCTTTTTATATCATCTCAAAACAATGGTATGACACAAATCACTATAAAAATTGAAAATTCAGGCTTAAGCGCTGTTTTTGAAGCTCTAAGACGTTATGGATATAATATTGTTTCTGGCCATGAAGATGATGAATTTCTAAAGACACTTAAAGAACGTTCAAATTATCTCGACCGCTATTTAAATTTGTAATTAAAATACTATGAAAATTGCAATTTATGCACTTAAGTACAACGAAAAGGTAAAATCTGCGCTTGTTACCCTGACCAATTTCCTAATAAATAACAAAGCGGATATTTACGTTGATTATAGTTTACACAAAAAAATAATTGATTTAAAAGAATTTGAATCAATTAGGGAGAAATTATTTTCCTATGATAAACTAAATAAAACATTTGATTTTTTAATAAGCATGGGGGGGGACGGTACAATTCTTAGAGCCATAACTCAAGTTAAAGATCTCGAAATACCAATTGTTGGAATAAATACTGGTAATCTTGGGTTTTTATCTACCATAACAATAGACAATATTGAAAACGCGCTTAAAAAAATATTTAATGGTAAATACAAGATTTCAAATAGATGTCTCTTATCAATAGAAACTGATTCCAAAAGTGTCACGTTTGATTTAAATTTTGCCCTAAACGAAATTGCTGTTGGAAGAAAAAATACAACATCTATGATTAGCATTAAAACATGGCTAGACGATGAATATTTGACTTCCTATTGGGCTGACGGATTAATAATCTCAACCCCTACTGGCTCAACTGGATATTCTCTAAGCTGTGGTGGCCCTGTAATCATGCCTGAATCAGAGAGTTTAGTTTTAACTCCAATTGCACCACATAATTTAAGCGCCAGACCATTAGTAATCCCTGCAAAGCACAAAATTTCTTTAAAAATTAGCGGTAGAGAAAATGAGTTTTTAGTATCATTAGATTCAAGAATAAATTCATTAAAAAACTCTACAACAATTACTATCAAAAAAACACCTTACAGCATCAAAATGATCGAGCTTGATGGTGGGTCTTTCATTGAAACATTACGTAAAAAATTACTTTGGGGAGTTGACCAAAGAAATTAAACAATAATTACAACTAATCTGTGTTTATTCTACAAAAGGGTTACTCATTTTGGAGCGTTTTCAATTTTATTATATTTGCAGTCATTTACAAACCATGAAGAGATTCTGTTTCTTAATTACCTTATTTGCAAATTTGAATTTATTAAATTCTCAAATATATGAAGTAGGAATTTTTACTGGAGGTTCTAACTTTATTGGAGATGTTGGGTCAACAACCTTTGTTTCACCTGAAAAATTTACTTTTGGGGGTCTTTTACGTTGGAATAGAAGCCCGCGTCATTCTTACAGAATCAGCGTAATATACACATCAATTTATGGAAATGACAAGCTTTCAAATGACCCAAGAAGAAAACAAAGAGGTTATTATTTCAATTCAAAATCAGTTGAAGTTTCTGCAGGAATGGAATTTACCTTTTTAGAGTTTGATTTACACAGAAGAAGCTTTAATTTCACCCCATATATTTACACTGGTGTTAGCGCATTAAATCATCCTAATTTTTTCTTTGGTAACAATGAATTAAAAAATGAAAATACTAGATCTTATGCCTTTGGAATCCCAATTTCATTAGGAGCAAAAATTACTCTAACTGAACATCTAATTCTTGGCACAGAAATTGGAGCTAGATATACTTTTTCAGACGAAATTGACGGTAGTGACCCTGATGCAAAAGAGCTTGATTATTTAAGATTTGGAAATATTAATAATAATGATTGGTATGTGTTTAGTGGATTTACACTAACTTACACTTTTGGAAGAAATCCATGTTTTTGCAGTTATTAAAATGAGTTTAGACAAAGAACAAATTACGGATCCATACCCAAAACATATTGCTATCATTATGGATGGTAATGGTAGATGGGCAAAAAAGCTAGGTAAGTTAAGAATATTTGGCCATAAAAATGGAACTAAAGCGGTTCGCACTACTGTTGAAACTTGCGCTAAAATTGGAATAAAATACTTGACTTTGTATGCTTTTTCAACTGAAAACTGGAATCGTCCAAAATATGAAGTTAAAACCCTTATGCAACTTCTAATCTCGTCACTAAAAGACGAAATTGACACATTAATAAATAATAATATTCGCCTTAAATCAATTGGTAACATTTCGTCATTGCCAAAAAAGGTCCATGAAGAATTGAGTCATGTCATTAAAGTTACTGAATCAAATTCTGGAATGGTATTAAATCTCGCTCTGAGTTATGGATCAAGAGATGAGTTAACTAATTGCATGAAAGAAATTGGATCAAAAATTAAAAAAAATATAATTTCTGTGGAAAAAATTGATGAAACGGTAATTAATCAGCATCTTTACACCCGAAATTTACCTGATGTAGATTTATTAATAAGAACAAGTGGAGAGAAACGTTTGAGTAATTTCCTGTTGTGGCAGTTAGCATATTCAGAATTATATTTCACTGATGTACTTTGGCCAGATTTTACCGACCAACATTTACATGAAGCAATAGAAAATTACCAAAAAAGAGAAAGAAGATTTGGAAAAACAAGTGAACAACTTAAATAAAAAAAGCCCCAAACTATCCTTAATTATAGCTTGCTTAATTTTTTTCAGCATATCTCTTTATGCGCAAGTCTCAGAACCTAAAAGACAGGATTATACAATAAGTGATATTTCAATTGAAGGAGAAACTGTTTACAGCGCTGAAACAATAATTACATATTCAGGATTAAAAAAAGGTGAAATTGTAACTATCCCTGGTGGTGTAAAAATCAGTAATGCAATTAAAAAATTATGGGACTCTAATCTCTTTAATAATATTGATGTATACATTTTAAAAATTGAAGATAATAACATCTTTTTACAAATTAGACTCGATGATTTGCCTGAGCTAAAAGAAGTCAAAGTTACAGGAGTTAAAAAAGGTAAAATTAGTGGTATTATTGATGAAAATAAATTAACACAAGGTGTAAAAGTAACTGAAAACCTAATTACAACAACAAAAAATTACTTAGAAAATAAGTATAAAAAAGAGGGTTTTTTAAAAGCAAAAGCTGTAATTACTACAAGCAAAGTTTTAGATTCCGTAAAAAAGTCAAGAGTCAACATGACAATTAATATTGACAGAGGTGATAAAATTAAAGTCAATAAAATTAAATTTTCGGGTAATGATAAAATAAGTAATCGAAAGCTTTTGAAAGCGATGAAAAAAACTAAGAGAAAAAATCCAATTCGTTTTCTCAAAAGATCAAAATATATTGAATCTGATTACAAGGATGATTTAACAAAAATTGTCGATAAGCTTAAAGAAAAGGGTTACCGAGATGCCAGGATTATTTCTGATTCATTAATCTTTGATAAAAATGGAGATATTTCTCTCAAGATTAACATTGAGGAAGGTGAGAAGTACACATACGGAAATATTAATTTTTTGGGAAACACCATATACAGTGATGATCAACTTAATCAAGTTTTAAAAATTAAAAAAGGTGATACCTATAACGGAGTTGAACTTGAAAAAAGAATTGCAGACAATTCAGACCCTGATGCTTTTGACTTAACAAATCTATACCAAAATAATGGTTACCTTTTTTCTACAATTACACCCGTTGAGGTTAGCGCTGATGGTAACATTATTGACATGGAAATAAGAGTTATTGAAGGTAAGCCTGCATATTTTAAAGAGGTTTCGGTTAAAGGTAATGACGCAACTAACGACCATGTAGTATATAGAGAGTTGAGAACTAGGCCAGGACAGCTCTACAGTAAAAGTAACATAGTAAGAACCATCCGTGAGCTTGGTCAAAAGGGATATTTTGATGCTCAACAAATTTCTCCTGATTTAAAAAATGTTAATCCTAATGATGGCACACTAGATATTGAATATACTGTTGTTGAAAAAGGAACTGGTCAATTTCAACTTCAAGGAGGTTATGGCGGTGGTGGATTTATTGGAACAGTCGGAGCATCTTTTACAAATTTTTCTTTGGGAAATATCTTTAAAAAAGAAGCTTGGCAACCTGTTCCAAGAGGAGATGGTCAAAGTCTATCTCTAAGGCTTCAAACTAGTAGATTTTTCTCAACATACAGTTTTTCATTTTCTGAACCTTGGTTAGGTGGGGAAAAGCCAGTTCAATTTTCAACTTCTATCTCGCAAACAAAACAATATTTATACAATCAAGTTACAAGAAATGCTGACAAAAGTAGAAGTTTTAATATTACTGGAATTACTTTAGGTATTGCTAAAAAACTTACTGTTCCTGACGATTATTTTGTCCTTTCTCAAAGTTTTCAATTTCAATATTATGATTTGAACAACTATAATACTGGACTATTTACTTTCGGTGATGGAAGCTCGAATAACTTAGCTTACACTATAGGTTTAAGCCGAAATGATACTTTCAACGACCCAATTTATCCTATTGGTGGTTCAAATTTCAATATTTCTGCAAAATTAACATTCCCTTACTCTGCTTTTAACGGAGTTAATTATTCAGCATTAAAACAAGAAAGAGACGAAAAAGCAAATCTAATCCAAGAATTAAGTAATAGTACAGACGATAATGAAATTATTGAACGAGAACAAGCTAGTGAAAGAATTACTGAAATCGATCAAGAGCGTTACAAATGGCTTGAATTTTATAAGATTAAATTTACTGGTGATTGGTATACTAAAATTAAGGGCAATTTAGTCCTAAGGCCAAGGTTTGAATTTGGTTTTTTAGGAGCCTATAATAATGACAGAGGAATCATTCCATTTGAAAGATTTTTTGTAGGTGGTGACGGAATGCAACAATTTGGGAGATTAGATGGTCGTGAGATGATACCCTTGAGAGGTTATCCAAATCAGTCGCTTTCAGATAATGATGGAGGCACCATCTACAATAAATTTTCCCTTGAGCTAAGACATCCAATAACACTTAAAGGTCAAACTAAAATCTTTGCGATGGCCTTTTTAGAAGGCGGTGAATCGTATAATAATTTTAAAGACTTTAACCCATTTGCCATAAAACGTGCAGCTGGTATTGGGATTAGACTCTTTATGCCTGCGTTTGGTTTATTAGGAATTGATTTTGGCCATGGATTTGATCCAATTCCAGGAGACGTAGTGAAAAGCGGTTGGAATACACACTTTGTTTTAGGACAACAATTTTAAAATTTAGATTTTACAACTACTTAATTTATACGATTTTAAAATTTATTTCGTTAATTTGAAAACTCAATTTTTATATCTCATATGAGAAGTCAAATAAACCATTGCTTAATACAATCTTCTAAGCTAAAAAGCAAAATGCAATTTGCAGTATTTTTTCTTGTAGTAGTTACTAGTACTTTGACCGCTCAAAGAGGAGTTAGGATAGGATATATAGACACCGAATATATATTACAAAATGTTTCTGAATATCAGCAGGCTCAAACTCAACTAGAAAATAAGGCCCAAAAATGGAAAGCAGAAATTGATCAAAGAACTGCGGCATTAGAAAACAAAAAACAACAATTAAATAACGAAAGAGTACTGTTGACCATTGATTTGATCAAAGAAAGAGAAGAAGAACTACAAATAATTGAAAATGAACTTCTTGAATATCAGTTAAAAAGATTTGGCCCAGCAGGTGATCTTATGATTCAAAAAAAACAACTTACTCAACCTATTCAAGATCAAATTTTTACTGCTGTTCAAGAAATAGCAACAACTAAAAAATACGATTTTATATTCGATAAATCAGCGGATGTAGTTATGCTTTATTCTGCAGATCGATATAATGTAAGTGAACAAGTTTTAAGAACAATTAATAGAACAAACAAACGAGAACAAGTCAAAACTAATAAAGACAAAAAGGAACTTAAGGATGAAAAAACTATTGTTGAAGTTGACAACGAACGTGATGAACGGCAAAAGTTACTTGACAAGAGAAATGCTAAAAGAGAGGAGGCACTAGCCAAGAGGAAAGCTGAATTAGAAGCCAAAAGAGAAGCTCGTAGAAAAGAAGTTGAAGAGAAAAAACAAAAAGCAAAAGAAGAGCGTGAAAATGCACGAAATGCTAAGTTGAATAAAAAATCTGATTCAGATAATGAAAGAGAAGATATTTCTAAGGCAAACTCAGCTGAGTCCAAAAAGGATAATAACGAGTTAGACGAAAATAAGGCCTCTGAAAAAGATCCACAAAACAATGAAAATGCTAAGCTAAGTGAAAGAGAAGAAAGAAAAAAAGCTTTAGAAGAAAAGAAAAAACGTATTTTAGCCGAGCGAAAAGCAAAAATAGAAGCTTTAAAAAGAAAAAGAGACAGTATTAGAAACAATAGAAAATAACTTTAATTATATAATTTGAAATGAAACATTTAAAAAATTTATTCATCGCATCTACAATTTTATTAATGAGTAATTTAACTTTAAATGCACAATCTAAAGTTGCGCATATAAATACTCAAGAATTAGTTGAGGCAATGCCTGATATGAAAAATGCTAAATCAGAACTTGAAAAATTAGCTAAGACTTACGAAACTGATATTCAAGCAATGGCAACTGAATTACAAAACAAGATTAAGCAATACGATGCAGAATCTTCAACTAAAACAGATGAAGAAAATGGAAAAAGACTGCAAGAGGTACAAGGCATGGAGCAAAGTATAAGACAATATCAAGCCCAAGCTCAACAAGATTTGCAAAAAAAGGAAATTGAACTTTTGAAGCCTATTACCGAAAAAGCAAAAAACGCAATATTAAAAGTAGGTAATTCTCAAGGTTTTGATTATGTACTTGACTCATCTCAAGGCCAGGGAGTTATTATGGCAAATGGGAAAGATTTACTAGCGGATGTTAAATCAGAACTTGGATTTTAACAATAACACAAAATACTTTTTAAAAAGCTACTCATAATGAGTAGCTTTTTTATTTTTGTATTATATGAGTTCGAAACCTATTGGTATTTTTGATTCTGGAGCAGGTGGCCTTTCTATTTGGAAGGAAATTATTGCTTTAATGCCAAATGAATCTACTGTATATATATCTGATTCAAAATACGCTCCATATGGGCCAAAAGGAAGTGACTTTATTCTAAAAAGGTCTATTGAAAATACCAAAATATTACTAGAGAAGGGGTCAAAAATAATTATTGTAGCATGCAACACTGCAACTACTAACGCAATTTCATATCTCAGAAAAACTTATTCAGTACCATTTATTGGAATTGAACCGGCGATAAAACCTGCAGCAATTTTGACAAATTCAAATACAATTGGAGTTTTAGCTACAAAAGGGACTTTAAGCAGTTCTCTTTTCCATGAAACTTGTATTAAATACACCAAGGATAAAATTTTAATCGAACAAGAAGGAAATGGCATTGTAGAATTAATTGAGGCAGGAGGTCTTTATTCTTCAGAAATGAAAAAACTGCTGAAAAAGTACCTTTATCCAATGATAAAAAATAATGTAGACTGTATTGTTTTAGGCTGTACGCATTATCATTTTTTACTTCCAATTATAACAGAAATTGTACCAAAAAAAATAAAAATTATTGATTCTGGCCCAGCCGTGGCTCAACAAACCAAAAACATTTTAAATCTTAAAGGCTTGATAAACCAATCTCAAAATCGTTTAACAAGGAAATTCTACACAACTGGAAAGAAAAATGTAATGGCAAAACTTATGAATTGGGATGAATCAATAATTGAAGATCTAGTCTAAAATCTTAATTTACACTTGGGCACTTGCAATCATACTTTTCTCTGCGACAACCAAAATTAAATCCAAGAGTTAATTGATGATATCCACCATTGTCCAAGACTATAGAATTAGATTGATAAGAATAAGTGTAAGCGAACATAAAATTATTATACTCAACACCAATTAATGGTGTTATGTATTGAAGTTTTTGACTGCTTACAGAATTACCGCTAGAATATTCAGCGCCGTCAAAACTTCTTCTGTATGAAAGGCCAGCATACACACTACCAAAATCAAAATCTTTATATGCTTTAAAATTAAAATCCATAAATGATTCTTCAGTGGCACTCTTATAAGAAAATAAAATAGATGGTTCAAAACTCCACTCACTACCAAATCTAGAGAACACATTTCCTGCAGAAAATAGATAATTAGTTAAATTATCAAATGCAACTCCCTGTTCATTGATATTTACACCTTTATTGTTTAAAAGATTTTTTATAGTTGCGTGAGCATAAAAATTTATAAAATGATAAGAAAATCCGAAATCAACATTAAATTCAGAAGCGCTTTGTTCAATTCCTGCTATGATTGGGTCAAACTCAACAAAAGCAGTCTCATCGAGCTTATATTGAATTAATCCTGCACTTAAACCAAAAGAAAGCATATTTAAATCAATTGTGTTCCTTGAAAACATTAAATGATGTGCATAGGTAAGATAAGCTCCAGTTTGTGAATGATATCCATTTTGGTCATTATAAATTATAGCACCAACTGCTGAGGGAGAATCTCCTACTCTACCATTAATACTAAAGGTTTGTAGGCTTGGCGCGTTATCTTGTCCGAACCATTGTTGACGTGCAGTTAGTCTGGCCTTATTACAATTTGCAACTCCAGCCATTGAAGGATGTATTAGATAATAATTATCTGTTAAATAATCGGAATATATTGGCAGCCCTTCTTGAGATTGAATCTCAACAAAGGATAAAAACAATAACACTAATGTGATAATATTTTTGGTTAATTTCATCTTAATTAATTATTTCAAAACAAAGTGCCTGATAAACCTTTTTTGTAAGATTTATCTCATTAATATCCTTTTTACTTTTTAACTAATAATCGCACTAATATTATATTATGTATATAAAATTAAACAACTTATAATTAAACATACCCGCCAAATATATAAATTTTTGTCTTAGGTTTTTAGAGTTTAACTTACTATTATTATATGAAACTTATATTAATGATTTAGATATTTTGATTAGTTTTTATCTTTTAAGTGTAAAGTGTGCTCTTAATTGTTTTGGTTCTCCTGTATTAAAGTCATTGTATTCCAATAAAAACCAATAATCTGAAGTTGGCATCATTTGTCCATTATAAGTACCATCCCATCCATCACCAGCTGGACTTATTTGCTTGAGAAGTTTCCCGTATCGGTCAAATATATAAATCTTAGAAGCCATTTGGCCTGACAATGCCGATATATTCCACACATCATTATACCCGTCTCCATTAGGAGTAAAGTATGGAGGAAAATCTATTACAAATAATATGTAAGTAGTCACTCCACATCCGTTCACATCTCGTACATTAACACTATGCTCACCAGCACTAACACCTATAAAGGTTCCACTATCTTGCCATGGACCTTGGTCTAAGCTAAACTCATAAATCCCTGTCCCTGATGCTGTAGCTACAATAACATGGGTGTCTGCAAAAGGTTCTGAAGTTACTGATGCTGTTACCGCAGGATTACCACTTTCATTTACTGTGAAAATCTCTAAAGGAGCTGTACAACCACTACCGTCTGTATAACTTACCTCTAAGGTATAAATTCCTGGATCTTCTGCAGTATAAGTTGGATCAGTACTAATTAATGTTCCTGATTCGTCACGCCATATAAAACTATAATTTACTGGAGAAAGTCCTGGATCAACAATAGCAAAGTCCAATCCACCTCCCGAAGCGCTCTCACATATTACATAATTATCTTCTAAATCCACCACAGGTAAAGAGTTTACCACTAAATCAATAGTACTAACTGCATAACAGCCTGTCACGGTATTCTCCAAAC
>JAYNFX010000013.1:0-1786 GCA_038106885.1 Flavobacteriaceae bacterium
TTTTTTTCAATTATAAATAATAATTCTTTGACCTCTCCCTTTAATCCAACAACGTGAATTTCTTTGGTGTTTTTAAGAGCTCTCAGTGCAGATTTAATATCTAACATGGGAGATAATTTGACTAATATATTTTTACTTTTTTTTGTCAGAGTTTCAATATTATCCGAAATGTTAGGATTATAATCTTTTATTAATATCTTTTTTTGTTTTTTATTATCCCTTCTTGAAGGATCTACATAAATCCAATCGAATATTTCTTCATTTTGATCTAGAAATTTTAATCCATCAATTGTAATATTTTCAATATTTTTTGCGTTTAATACACTTGCATTATGTGACGAAATATTAGAGAGTTTTTTATTTATTTCACAATGAATAACTTTATTTATTTTCTTTGAGAAATAGAAACTATCAACTCCAAAGCCACCAGTAATATCAATGATTTTTTTTCCTTTAACTATGCTGCTTTTATATTTTGCAGTTTTTTCAGAAGATGATTGTTCTAGATTAAGCTTATTTGGGTAGATTATTTTATCGTTGTTGTACCAAGTCGGCAGTTTTTTTCTAATTTTAATTTTAGCTTCAATCTGTTCAACTAATTCAGCCATTTTAATTTCTTCGAATGGACTTTTTTTGAAAATTAAGTAATCTATGTTACCACTTAGATGATCATTAATAAAATCTTGCACTTGTTTTTTATTAAGATTTAGGTTAATCATTATCTAATATTTTTGTTGTCTCATACAGTGCTATTGATGCTGCTTGAACTACATTCATACTACTATTTTGTCCAAACATTTCAATATGATATACGCTGTCAGCTAAATTTAAAAGTTTTGAATCAATTCCATATCTTTCACTTCCAATAAGTAAAACAATTTTGCTTTTATTTTCAAATTCAATTTTTGAAATTGGTATGCTTTTTTTTGTGATTTCAATTGCTACTATTTTATATTTTTTTTGCTTGAGATTTTTTATCAAATTTATTGTGTCTTCATTTTGTTCAAAATTAACTTCCTTTTCTGCCGATCTGGTGATATTCCATACTTTATTATTTAATTTTACAATAGGTCCGCCAAAATAAACTTTTTTGACCCCAAAGGCATCTGAAATTCTAATTAATCCTCCAATATTTGCAGGTCTAAGCACTCTATCAGTTACAACTACTAATGGAAATTCTTTTTTTTTGAACTTTGAATTGTAGTAGTTTAATTTAATTTTATTTTGATTTTTCAAAAGCATATTTTACAATGTTTGCTCCCATTTTTAGCGCTTGATCTCTTACTTGCTGGGTATCATTATGTACTTCTTGATCTTCCCATCCATCGCTTAGATCACTCTCGTATGTAAAGAGCAGAACTAAATCATTATCATTAAATATTCCAAGTGCCTTTGGAGATAAACCATCGTGCTCATGGATCTTAGGCAATCCAATGGGAAATTTAAACCATCCTTGGAATATTGGATGATTAAGAGGAATTTCTTTTAATTCTTTGTTTGGAAATAGTTTTTTTATTTGTGGTAATAAATATGGCTTCATACCATAATTATCATCAATATGTAAAAATCCACCAGAAAATAAATAAGTTCTTAAGTTTTTTACTGATTCATTTGAAAAAAAAACGTTTCCATGGCCAGTCATAAAAATCATTGGATAATCAAATATTTTAGGGTCATTCGAATCAACAACTTTCGGCTCTAAATTAATCTTTGTATTCAAATTATCATTACAGAATTTGATTAAGTTCTTTAATGATGTTGGGTTACTGTACCAATCTCCACCTCC
>JAYNFX010000013.1:1886-24447 GCA_038106885.1 Flavobacteriaceae bacterium
ATTACTTTTTTATAGCGTTCAGCTTTTATGATTTTTCGCTCACTATGTTTACAAATTATAGGAGTTATAGTGTTTACTCCAATTTCAGTAGCTTTTTCAATAAACCATTCATATCTATCATTTAGTTTAGTAGGTGCAACTGCAAGATGAATTTTAAAATCATTGGGTTTTGAGTATGATACGTTTATAATTTTCACCTTACATTTAATATGACTTTCAATTTCTATTTCAGCTTCAAATAGATATCCTTTGCCATTGGTAATATATATTTTATCTCCTATTTTTTTTCTCAATACTTTATTGATATGACGACTTTCGTTCTTGTCAAAATAAAAGATTTCATCATTATCATTAAGATCTGAATTGAAAAATAATTGCATGTTAAATATTATATTTTCAGCCTTGCTTCAGCTGTAGTGTTTTGAGTTGTAAAGTCTTCATTTAAGTATTTTAAATATCCAACAATTGCAATCATTGCTGCATTGTCGGTGGTATATTCAAAAGCGGGTATAAATGTTTTCCAACCAAATTTTTTTTCACATTTTTTCAAGTGATCTCTAATTCCCGAGTTCGCTGAAACTCCACCTCCGATAGCAATCCTGTTAATTTCAGTTTCTTTAACTGCTTTTTTTAGTTTGTCCAATAAAATACCAACTATTGTATATTGTATTGAAGCACAAATATCATTAATATTTTCAGCTACAAAATTCAAATTTTTTTTTGTTTCATTTTTTATAAAGTACATTATGGCAGTTTTTAAACCTGAAAAACTGAAGTTTAAACCATCAACTTTAGGTTTTGTGAAACTAAATTTTAATGGATTTCCCTTTTTAGCAAATTTGTCAATTTCTGGGCCAGCAGGATATCCAAGGCCAAGAATTTTTCCGCTTTTGTCAAAGGCTTCTCCAACAGCATCGTCAATGGTTTCGCCAATCACACTCATATCAAAGTGATCATTTACTTTAACAATTTGAGTATGGCCACCAGATATTGTCATCGCTAGAAAAGGAAATTCAGGCTTTTCATATCCTTCTTTATCAATAAAATGTGCTAAAATATGAGCTTGCATATGATTTACTTCAATAAGTGGTATGTTTAAACCAAGAGAAAGTGACTTTGCAAAAGAAGTGCCTACTAAAAGGGATCCCATTAGTCCTGGTCCTCTTGTAAAGGCAATGGCAGAAATCATTTCTTTTTTGATTCCAGCTTTCTTTAAAGCTTGGTCAACAACTGGAACAATATTTTGTTGATGAGCTCTGGACGCAAGTTCAGGAACAACACCACCGTAATTTTCATGTATTAGTTGATTTGCAATAATATTACTTAGAATTTTTCCATTACACAGAATAGAAGCGGCTGTATCATCACAAGATGATTCTATCCCAAGTATGTAAATATTTTTTTTGACCATTGATGGATTTACTCTTTTATTCTTTTTCTTTGTATTAGTTTGGCAATAAATTTGCAGTTTAAAACTTGTACATTGCAAAGAAATAAAAATTATGTTATTAATTTAATCCCTGTAACTTAATTTATTTCAGTTATTAAAATATTAATTTTATAGAAATATTAGAACAAAGATCAACATATATGTAAAAATTTTAGCAACTGTTTTTTTGCTTTTTCTTCTGCTGCTAATAACTTTTTCAATCCCTTCAGTTCAAACTTATTTTGGTGAATATGCAACTAATAGGATTAATGATAAATTTGGATCAAACATAAACATAAATAAAGCTAGTATTCAATTTAATGGAGACATTGAACTTAAAAATATTTTAATTAAAGACCACAAAAATGATTCATTAATTGCAATTGATGAATTGAATAGCTCAATTATTAGTTTTATGAAAATTAATAACAATAAGTTAATTTTTAGCGATATAGATATTTATGGGCTTTACTTTAATATCAAGACTTATCAAGGTGAAATTAAAAACAACTTAGATGTTTTTGTTGATAGATTCAAAAAGAGAAAGAAAAAATCAACTAATATTTTTCAGTTTAAATCTAATAGTTTATCCATTTACAAGAGTCGCTTTATTCTTGATAATGAAAACAAATCAAAACATACTGTTTTAGATTTTAAGAACCTTAATATTGAAGCGGATAATTTTATAATTAATGGACCTGATGTTGGTGCTGACATTGATAAAATTAGTTTTAATGACCAAAGCGGTATAAAGCTTAAAGATCTTAAAACAAAGTTTCAATATACAGCTAGTTCAATGACTTTAAAAGATCTAAACTTGAAGACATATGGTTCTGAAATTTTAGGAGATTTAATTTTTTCATACAACAAGGGAGACTTTAGATCATTTAATGATAATGTTATAATAAAATCAATCTTTAAAAAAAGTAAGATTTCTCTTGAAGAGCTTAATATATTTTATCCTCAGTTTGGTGGAGCTAATAATATAATTTTTGATGCTAAAACTACAGGAACACTAAATGATTTTGATTTAATCGATTTAAGTCTTCAGTCAAATGGAGGTACTGTAATTATTGGAGATTTTCATTTTGATAATCTAATTGATTCTAAGGACAGAGAATTTGTAATGGCTTCTAACATTAAAAAATTATCCTCCAATTACAAAGATCTAAAAGGAATTCTTCCAGTTATTTTAGGGGAAAAATTACCTTCAAGTTTGATGTCTTTAGGTCTTTTTTCAGCTAAAGGAGATGTTGAAATTAACAAACAAAAAGTATCAGTTGATTTTGATATCAATACTGAACTCGGTCAAATCAAAGCCGATTTGATTTTAAATGATATTATTTTTATAGACGCAGCAAGTTATTTAGGCCAGCTTGAACTTATTAATTTTCGACTTGGTAAATTAATTGAAAATGAGATTGTTGGAATTGTTGAAACAAAATTGAATATTAAAGGAAAAGGTTTTAAGCTTAAAAATCTAAACTCTAAGATTCAGGGAAAGTTTAAACTACTAGAGTTTAATCAATACAAATATAATGATATTGATGTTTTAGGTGTTGTTGAAAATCGTGTCTTCAATGGACAATTAAAGGCGAATGATAATAATCTTAAGTTAGATTTTTCTGGTTTAGTAGATTTTTCTGGTAAAAAAAATATTTATGATTTTACAACAAATATAAAACAAGCCAATTTAAATGCTTTAAATTTTTATACTAAAGACGATAAATCATCACTATCAGGTATAATTGAAATGGATATGCAAGGAAAGAACATTAATGATCTTTTTGGACAAATTAAATTCAAAAAATTAAAATATATTAACGATGATGATGACTATTTTTTTGATGACTTTTTAATTGTTTCAAAATTTGATTCTCTGGGAATCAGGAATATAGAATTTGATTCTCCTGAAATCCTTCAGGGTAATTTTAGTGGATATTTTAAATTAGAAGAAATTCCTACTTTATTGAGAAATACATTAGTCAATGTTTATTCTGAAAGTAACCCAGTTAAAATTACAGAAAATCAGGTATTGAACTTCAATTTTAAAGTTTACAATAAGATTATCGAAGTTTTTTACCCCGATCTTAAATTTGGTTCAAATAGTTTTTTTAAGGGAGTATTAGAAAGTGATCCTAAAAAATCTATTCTTACATTTAAATCACCTGAAATCAAAAATGAATCTTTTTTCGCAAAGAATGTGAAAATTAAGTTAGATAATGACAATCCGATTTTTAATTCTTTTGTGGAAATTGATAGTTTAAGTACCCAATATTTTAAGGCTAATGATTTTAGCTTGATTAGCTCAAATATAAATGACACCTTATATGTTAAATCAAATTTTAATTTTGGAAAAAATAAATCTGATGAATTTGATTTTAATTTATCATATATAAACAGAGATAATATTCATGCTATTGACTTTAAGCCTTCAACTATTCAATATAAAAATGTAATATGGGAATTAAGAACCAAATACAATTCAAAAAATACTTTTGTATATGATTCCAATACAAAAGGATTTAAACTTGAACCAATTAATATGACTAATAGTTTAGAGAAAATTATTTTTAATGCGAATGCTTTAGATTCATTATCAACAACAATTGATGTTAAATTTGAAGATGTAGATTTATCTAAAGTTACCCCTGATATTGATAGTCTAAAACTAGGCGGAATTGTGAATGGTAAGCTCGAACTTTTGAAATCAAATGGCACTTATTTGCCAAAATCATTACTAAGTATTAATAGTTTTAATGTTAATGGATTTAATCTAGGGGAGTTCGAAGCTGATATTTCTGGTAATTCCTCACTCACCAATTATGATGTTGATGTTAAAATTCAAAATGATTTAAGCGAATCTTTTTCAGCAGTTGGTAATTTAGACGTTTCTGGTGATAAATCATTTTTAAACTTAGATTTGAGTTTTAATGAATTTATTCTGAATCCTTTAAATCCTTTTGGTGGTGGTGCTGTATCTAATATTAGAGGAAATGTTTCAGGTAAATCAAAAATCACTGGAAGATTAGAAAGACCTAAGATTAACGGATTGTTGATATTAGATGATGGAGGTTTTTCAATTCCTTATTTAAATATTGATTATGAGTTTAATAATAGTACTCGAATAATTTTAGCTGACCAAAGTTTTATTTTTGATTCCGCTAATTTTATTGATACAAAATTTAATTCTAAAGCTCAACTAAATGGTAAAATGAGTCATGTTAATTTTACAAACTGGTCACTTGATACAAAAATTCAAACTGATAGATTGCTTGTTTTGGATACCGAACAAAGAGAAGAATCACTTTATTATGGTACTAGTTATGTTACAGGTAATATTGATGTTTCAGGACCAATGAATCAATTGTTTGTTGAGGCTAATGTCTCAACCTCTGAAGGCACAATTTTTAAAATACCCTTAAGTGATAGTGAAATGATTAGTGAGAATTCTTACATTAAATTTGTTAGTAGAGATGAAAAAAGTAATAAATCTATAAGGAATGTAAAGTTAGATGAAATTAAAGGTATTGAGATGGAATTCAATATGGATGTTACTGATGATGCTGAAATTGAAATTGTGATAGATCCCGACAGTGGAAGTTCAATAATTGGTAGAGGGAATGGAAGTATTCTTGCACAAATCAATACAAATGACAAATTTCAAATGTATGGAGATTTTTTAGTACTTGATGGTTATTATAATTATAGTCTAGGAAAATTAATTCAGAAGAAATTTAAATTGGTTAAAGATGGTTCATTACAATGGGATGGTAATCCACTTAAAGCTGAAATTAATATTGAGGCAATATATGATGGAATTAGTGTTAATCCTTCAACTTTGTTAGATAATCCAATTAATCAGAGTATTCCAGTTGAGGTAAAAGTTAATTTAACTGGTGCTTTAGAAAAGCCTGATTTAGATTTTGATATTAGTTTTCCAAAAATAAATTCTACCCTAAATAATGAACTTCGAGATAGACTACGTGACAAAGATAAAAGGCAATTTCAAGCTTTGTCTTTACTTGCAACAGGATCATTTAGGAGTAAAATTGCACTTGATTCTCAGGATGCATTTGAATTAGTATCGGATGGAGTGACAAATGTCCTAAATGATATATTTTCTAATGATGATAATAAAGTTAAATTAGGATTGGATTTAGATATTGGTGAAAATACTCCTGAATATGAGACCGATAGCAGAGTAGGGGTTACACTTTCTACAAAAATCAGTGAAAATATTTTAATTAATGGTAAGGTTGGTGTTCCCGTTGGTGGAGTAAGTCAATCAACAGTTGCAGGTGATTTTGAAGTTGAATTATTATTAAATGAAGATAGAACATTATCATTAAAATTCTTTAACAGAGAAAATAGTATTCAAAATTTCGGAGAGCAGATAGGATACACTCAAGGATTAGGGTTGTCTTATAATATTGAATTTGATAATTTAAAAGAGCTTTTAAAAGAGTTATTTTCTAAAAATCAAAAGGAACAAATTAAGATATCTGAAGAAAAAAATGAAAAATCAAGTGTTCCAGACTACATTGAATTTAAATAAAACATAAATTTTTATTTAAAAATATATTTAGTTATTAACGAAAACGTTTGATTTTTGTTATATCATAAAATTATCTAACCATTAATAGATAATTCATAATTTAGTTTTATTAAATTCGCAAACGTTAAAAATATGTCAAAAAAATTAAACAAAATAGGTGTTCTTACATCCGGTGGAGATTCACCAGGAATGAATGCTGCAATAAGATCTGTAGTAAGGACTTGTGCATATCACGGCATTGATTGTATTGGTATATACAGAGGCTACGAAGGATTGATTGAAGGCGATTTTAAACTCCTTGATGCTAGAAGTGTAAATTACGTAATTAATAAGGGAGGTACATTTTTAAAATCTGCAAGGTCCAATGAATTTAGAACAAAGCAGGGCAGAGTTAAGGCTTATGATAAACTAACTAAAGAAGGCATTGAAGCATTAGTTTTAATTGGTGGTGATGGTACTTTCACTGGTGGAATGATTTTTAATAAAGAATTTGATTTTCCAGTCATTGGAATTCCAGGTACAATAGACAACGATATTTCTGGAACTAATTATACACTAGGATATGACACCGCATTGAATACTGTTGTTGAGGCAATTGATAAAATTAGAGATACTGCAAGTTCTCATAAAAGACTTTTCTTCGTTGAGGTTATGGGTAGAGATGTTGGTCACATTGCTTTAAACGCTGGAGTTGGATCTGGTGCTGAAGAGATTTTAGTTCCCGAGGAAGATTTAGGCCTTGACCGTCTTTTGGAATCACTTCAAAAAAGTAAAAATTCTGGTAAGTCATCTAGTATTGTTGTTGTTGCAGAGGGAGATAAAACAGGTAAAAATGTTTTTCAATTGAGAGATTACGTTGAGGCTAATTTAGAAGGTTATGACGTCAGAGTTTCTGTTCTTGGGCATATGCAAAGAGGTGGAGCTCCAAGTTGCTTTGATAGAGTTTTAGCTTCTAGAATGGGTGTTAAAGCAGTAGAATCTCTTTTAGATGGTAAACATAATGTAATGGTTGGTACTATTAACAACAAACTTGAATTGTGTCCCATAGAAAAAGCAGTTAAAGGAACTAGTAAAATTGACACAGAACTTTTAAGAGTTTCTGATATTATGAGTATATAAATTAATAACTAACCAAAAAATAATAATAATGGCAAATGTAAAAATAGGGATTAACGGATTTGGAAGAATTGGTAGAATTGCTTTCAGAATAGCTTCAGAAAGACCTGATGTAGAAGTTGTTGGAATTAATGATTTGCTTGATGTTGAACATTTAGCATATCTTTTAAAATATGATTCTGTTCACGGTAAATTTAAAGGTTCAATTGAAGTTAATAATGGTAACCTTGTTGTTAATGGTAACGTAATTAGAGTTACCGCAGAGCGTAATCCTGAGGATTTAAATTGGGATTCAATTGGAGTTGACGTTGTAATGGAGTGTACAGGTATTTTTACAACTCTTGATGGTGCCCAGAAACATATTACTGCTGGTGCTAAAAAGGTTGCAATATCTGCACCATCTGCTGATGCCCCTATGTTTGTTATGGGTGTTAATCACAATGATATTACTTCGGATAATAAAATTGTATCAAATGCATCTTGCACAACTAATTGTTTAGCTCCTTTGGCAAAAGTTATAAATGACAATTTTGGTTTAGCTGAAGGATTGATGACAACTGTTCATGCTGCAACTGCCACACAATTTACTGTTGATGGCCCTTCCAGAAAAAATTATCGCCTTGGACGAGCCTCCCTAAATAATATTGTGCCAGCTTCAACTGGTGCTGCAAAAGCTGTTGGAAAGGTTATTCCTGAGCTAAATGGCAAATTAACTGGAATGGCTTTCAGGGTTCCAACAGTTGACGTTTCAGTGGTTGATTTGACATGTAGATTAGAAAAAAGTGCAACCTTTGAAGAGGTGAAAGATGCTATAAAAAAAGCTTCTGAAAATGACTTAAAGGGAATCTTGGGATATACTGAAGAAGGTGTAGTATCTCAGGATTTTGTCTCAGAGTCAAAGACTAGTACATTTGATGCTAATGCCAGTATAGGCTTAAATGATAATTTTGTAAAGTTGATATCATGGTATGATAATGAGTATGGATATTCTTCTAAATTAGTTGATCTAGCTCAATATATTAATTCTCTTTAATTAATATTAATACGTGTAAAATACATGTATTAATATAACCTTATCATGTTATGATTCTAATAGTTGACAGTGGTTCTACAAAGAGTGACTGGATTGCGATTGATTCAAAATCTGGATCTTATTTATTTGAAAGGCAAAGAACAAGAGGTCTTAATCCAGCAATAATATCAAAAAAGGAGGCTTTTGATATTATTGCTGAAAATGAGATTTTGATGAAAAACAAGTCTAAAGTTGAGTATGTATTTTTTTATGGTGCAGGTTGTGGAACTGTTGAAGCACCAAAAATGCTCAAATCAGTCTTAAAAAATATATTTTCAAATGCTGAGGTTAATGTAAAGGAAGACACATACGCAGCGATTTTCTCAACTGTTGGTGTAAATAAACAAGCAGCTGTAGTTTGTATTTTGGGTACGGGATCCAATTGTACTTATTTTAATGGAACTGAAGCTGAGCAACGTGTCGTTTCATTGGGATATTCAATTATGGATGATGCATCCGGTAATTATTTTGGAAGACAATTACTAAGAGATTATTATTACGATTTCATGCCTCATGATTTTAAATTGATGTTTAGGACTCGTTATAATATGAACGATGATTTTATTAAAAAAAATCTTTATAAGAAACCAAATCCAAATGCATATTTGGCAAAATTTGCTGAATTTCTTATTTTAAACAAAGAGTCTAAATACATAAAAAGTCTAATTGATAAAGGTCTTACTTTATTTATAAAAACTATGATATTACAATTTAAAAATGAAATTAAAACTGTTCCTGTCCATTTTGCAGGTTCAATAGCATTTTTTTTACAAGAAGAAATTAAAGAAATTTCTAAACAATTTGGTATCACAGTTGGGAATTTTCAAAGACGACCAATTGAAGGTTTAGTTGATTATCATTTGAAACAAGTATCCAAAAGATAATTTAGAAAGATGCTATAAAGCTGATTTCTACGTTTACAAATTTCGGTAGATTAGCTACTTCGACAGTCTCTCTTGCTGGCGCAATATGATTTTTAAAATATTTTCCATAAATGGAATTAATTTCACTGAAATTTTTCATATCAGAAACAAATATTGTTGCTTTAACTACATTATCAAATGTCATATTACTTGCTTCTAAAATAGCTTTTAAATTATTCATTACTAAATTTGTCTCGTCTTTAATATTATCTGTTTTCAATTCTCCAGATTCTGGTTCAATTGCAATTTGACCTGACGTGTATAGTATATCTCCAATCAAAATAGCTTGATTATATGGTCCAATTGGTGCTGGAGCTTTTTTAGTTTCAATAATTTTTTTTACCATAATTATAACTGTTTATCTCTTTGTCTTTGTTTGTCATATTTTATATCACTAAGAATTCCAGATCTTATTCCAATGAAAAAATTCCATGAACTTCTATTGCTAAAAGGAATCCAAGAAAAATTCATTCGCCAACTTTCTAAATCACGTTCAAATCTGAGTTGTGTATAAGTAACTCCTTTGTTTTTAAAATCGTAACCAGATGAAAGGCCAATACTCCATCTTGGTGATAAATCAATATCACCAGAAAACATCAATGAATGTGATGAAATTTCATTTTGTCTGGTTGAATTGTTATAGTTTAATGCGTATGCAAGTCTTAAACTCCACGGTAATTTATATTTGTACAAATCGGAAATTTTTGTTTCTTCTTGCTCGTCATTTCTGCTATTTAATCTTTGGTCTGCAAAATCTTGAGGCTTACCAAATAAGTCGTCTGCTCGTCCTCCACTCCTCAATGACTCTTGTTTTGAAGCATCATTTTTGTCATTATCATTGTCATTGTTAAAACTATCACTGGATAAGTTGTAACTCATTGTTAAATTTGCACTAGTAACTCTGAAAAGACTTCCACCATTGTTGATGTTAAAGGTGTTTATTTTTTTATTGTTGTTATCCAATGCATATGGATCTAAAGTAGCACCAAAATTAACACTCATTTTGTTATCAAATATTTGTGTCCCTCCATTCATTCTCAGTGGACTCCAGTTCAATGAATCAGCAGCAATATTATAGTTTGTTGAAAGATTTAATGAGTTTAGTAAAAATATTTTTTTTGGTTCTGTTGCTGTACTGTCTTTGTCTTTAATCTTGGCTTCAAGATTATTACTCATTGCAAAACCTATACTACTTGAATATCTATTCCCTGGTGATCCAAAAAGTGATTGTTCAAATCTAGTATATTCAACTTCGTCAGTTGTTAATCCATCAGCATTGATGACTTCATATGTATCGTAATATTGATCAAATGCGGGATTTGTACTATAGCTTACAGAAGGTCTCATAACATGCCTTATGGCTTGAATTTTTTTCTCTTCTCCGAAATCAAACATACCATATATTGTTGTTCCTATACTTGTACTAAAATTGTATGTAGTGTATGAATCAAATTTTTTCAATTTAGTTGTTATAACTTCTTGGTTTATTTGATCATATCTTTTATTAATTGTATTAAAAGCCCAAGTGTGATTAATATTAGTACCAGCACTCATGCTAAAATATTTAAATAACTTAAAATTGGTACTAATCGGTATGGTATGTTGAAGTCCTGTTTTTGCATTTTCAAACATTTCTGGTTTAAAAAATAAAGAATCTGTAGTTTGAATACGATTTTCACCCCTCAAGTTATATTGGAAATTTATATTTTGAATAATCCCTTTTTTACTACCAGTTTTAGGTGCTAGAGGGAAAATTCTATCAACACTTCCTTGAAAAGTAGGTAATGTCATGTTAATTGTCTTAGTATTTGTGTTTTGAGAATGTGTTGCTGTTACACTCATATTTACTTGAGGCTCACCTCTAAAAGTTTTAGAATATGAAACAGATGAAGCTAAAGTGTTATTTAAGAAATTTGAGTTATTGAGTTGATTAATTGATTCTTGGTAATATGTACTACTTCCTAAATTTACTGATGCAGAAAACCTAGAACTAGGGTTGGACTTACTGTCTTGGCTTTGATTCCATCTTAAATTATAAATTATACTTTTAGAGTAATCTGGAAACCCTCGTTCACTATTTATTAGATTTTCATAACGGAAGCTTATTCCGCCTCTAAATTTATATCTCACAGCATAGTTGCTTTCAAGTCTCAGCCCATAACTTCCATTTGTATAGTAATCCCCCAATACAGCCAAATCAACATAATCATTCAATGCAAAATAATAGCCTCCATTTTGAAGGAAATATCCTCTGTCGTTTTGTTGTCCGAATGAAGGAAAAATAACCCCTGAAGTTCTTTTGTTGGTTAATGGAAAAAATCCAAAGGGCAATCCAATTGGAGTAGGAACATCCGCTATGAACATGTTAGTTAGCCCAGTTACAACTTTTTTTCCAGGAACAACTTTAGCTTTTCTTAGTAAGAAATAATATTCGGGATTTTCTTCATTTGTTGAAGTTGTAAATTTAGCTCTTTTAACATAGTAAACTGAATCATTTTCTTTTTTGCTTAAGTCAGAAATAATTCTACCACCTTGCTGCTCAGTTTTTGAATTCCATATTAATGCTTTTTTTGTTTTTGTATTGAACACAATGGAATCTGGTTCAATTATGTCTTGTCCTTGCTTTAAAATTGGTGATTGAGAATATATTCCTGAAGAATCTTTTAGTCGACCAGCATAAACGAGATCTTTTCCATAGTCAATAACAATTACTCCTGATTGAATATCCATATCTTGATACTGAATTTGAGCTTCATTGTACAAATAAATTTGTTTAGTTTTTGGATTTATTGAAGTTATGTCCTTGGCTTTATAGTTAACTATTCCATCAAGCATTGAATTTTTTTTTGGAATACTATCTGAAACAATAGAATCATTGATTGTTTCACTAGGGATTTGACTATTGTCTAAATTTATTTCCTGAGAGAAAACAAAATTGTTTGTAAGCATTGTAAAACTTATAAAAAAAAGAGTTTTAAATAAAATTGTTTTCAATGCTTTTAGGTGTATTTTTGTATTGTTTGGCTAGATTATTAAAAATCAAATTTACATATTTTTTTATGAGCTGTTTTTTCTAACTTAACCAAATATTACTTTGTTTTATTCGTATGCAAATTAAATCTTTTTTCACAATCCTTTTGTGTTTTTTTGGATTGATTGCTCATACTCAGTCCAAAAATGATACCAAACCTTTTGTTGTTGTCTTAGACGCAGGTCATGGAGGCAAGGATCCTGGTAGACCAACATCATATGGATATAAGGAAAAGGATATTGTTCTAGATATTGTTTTAAAAGTCGGAAACCTTTTAGAAACAATTGATGATATTAAAGTTATTTATACAAGAAAATCTGATATGTTTTTAGAACTAAGAGAACGTGCAAATATTGCAAATAAAGCTGATGCAGATCTTTTTGTTTCAATTCATTGTAATGCTCACAACTCCCAAGCTCATGGAACTGAGACTTATGTTTTGGGTTTACATAGAAATGAGTCTAATTTTAAAGTAGCTCAAAAAGAAAACGAGGTGATTTTTCTTGAGGATGATTATGATCAAAATTATGAGGGTTTTAATCCAAGTTCTCCTGAATCTTTTATTGGTTTAACCTTGTTGCAAGAAGATTATTTAGATCAAAGTATTTTATTGGCTAGTAAAATCCAAAAGAATTTCACTAAAAAATTAAAACGTAAAAATAGAGGAGTTAAACAAGCGGGTTTTTGGGTTCTACACAATACGTATATGCCAAGTGTTCTTGTTGAAACAGGATTTATTACTAATAAATCTGAGGGAGATTATTTAAATTCAGTTAAAGGAAAAAAAGAAGTTTCTAAAAGTATCTTTGAAGCTATTATTGATTATAAATCAAGTCTCAATAGGAATGTGTTTTTAGATGATTCAGTACCTGAAAATCAAGATACTTCAAGTAAAATATTTTTTAAAGTTCAAATCGCAGCTGGTTCGAAAAAAATAGCATTGAAATCATATAATTTTGGAGGTTTGAAGTCTTTAAGTCGCGAAAAATCAGATAAATTATATCGTTATTTTTATGGTCATACTAACCAATATAATACAGCAATAGAAATGAAGGAAAAAGCTATTAGCTCTGGTTTTAAAAATGCATTTATCGTTGCCTATTTAAATGGAGAGAAAATTTCAATTGAAAAAGCTTTAAAAAACTAAAATAATTTAAATAACTCTTTACAAATTAATTATTAGATTTGTAAGGTATCAAAATGCCTAATATTGAAAACTTCAAAAGAAATAAAAACTGCTGTATTAGTATTGTCAGGTATTTTATTATTCATTTTCATCTTTAACTATTTAAAAGGCGAAAATCTTCTTAGCAGCTCTAGAAAAATTACCGCAATTTATTCAAATGTTGAAGGTTTAGCAATTTCCTCTGCTGTAACTATAAATGGTCATAAAGTAGGCAAGGTTCAAGATATTAGATTTACTGATGATAAAAGTGGCATGTTAGAGGTTTCAATGCTTATAGATAGTGATTTTAATTTTTCAAAAAATAGTATTGCGGAGTTGTATGAATCAGGACTGATTGGAGGAAAAGCAATTTCTATTATACCTGCCTTTGATGGTTCAGCTAATACTGTTTCTGGCGATGTTTTGAAATCTAAAATAAAACCTGGTTTAACAGAGCTTGTAAATCAACGTCTTACTCCATTACAAGAAAAAATTGAATCAGTTATGGTTAGTGCTGACCTTCTGTTAAATAATGTAAATAGTATTTTTGATGAAAAAACTAAATCTGATATTAAGGTTAGTATTTCTCAGTTAGAGCAAACCATATCTTCTTTTGAAAAAACTTCAAATTCTTTACAAAATTTGCTTGAAACTAACAAAAATGCAATTAATAACTCAATCGGTAATATTAGTGACATATCAGACGATTTATCTATCGTTACTGACAAATTATCTAAATCAGATTTTGAACAAACTATCAATGAATTAAAGTTTTCACTCAATAATTTCAATTCTTTATTATCTGGTTTGGACAGTGGTGAGGGTTCTTTGGGTAAATTGTTTAATGATGAAGGCTTATACAATAACTTGGAAGCTTCATTGGGACAACTAGAATCATTGTTAGAGGATATGAAATTAAATCCAAAACGTTACGTTCATTTCTCTTTATTTGGAAAAAAAAATAAACAATATATCGAGCGAGATATTAATAAAAATACTGATTCAAATAAATAACTAAGATTTATGTATTTAATACCAAATATTATTTTTGGGTTTATATTAATTGTTGGAATTGGGTTTTTTATCAAAAATATAAATAAGCTCAAAAGAAATATAAAATTAGGTACTGAGGTTTCTCTAAGTGGACCAAAAAAACAGCGCTGGATTAATATGGTTAAAATTGCGTTGGGTCAAAGCAAGATGGTCAGGAGGCCAATTTCAGGAATACTTCACATTATTGTTTATATTGGATTTGTAATTATTAATATTGAATTATTAGAAATAGTTATAGATGGACTTTTTGGTACTCATCGTATTTTTTCTTCTCTAGGTCCAATTTATGGTTTTTTGATTGGAGCTTTCGAAATTCTAGCTGTTTTAGTGTTAGTCTCAGTGATTATTTTTTGGTTAAGGAGAAATGTTGTTAAAATTAAACGTTTTTTGAACAATGAAATGAAAGGCTGGCCCAAAACTGATGCTAATCTTATTATTTATTTTGAAATTGTATTAATGGTTTTATTTTTAACCATGAATGCTGCTGACGTTGAATTTCAATCTATGAATTCTGGAAATTTGATAAGTGGCTTTATTGCACCTTTGTTTCAAGGATTACCTTTAAATATTATTGAGCGTACTGCTTGGTGGCTTCATATTATTGGTATTTTAATTTTTCTTAATTATTTATATTATTCAAAACACCTACATATTTTATTAGCTTTTCCAAACACATATTTTGGTAGCTTAAGCCCTAAAGGATATTTAGAAAATCTTGATTCTGTTACAAAAGAGGTTAAAATCATGATGGATCCAACTGTAGATCCATATGCAAATTCAGATGATAATTTATCAATTGAAAAATTCGGTGCGAGTGATATTTTTGATTTAAACAGAATTCAGTTATTAAATGCTTATACATGTACAGAGTGTGGACGATGTACAAGTGAATGCCCTGCTAGTCAAACAGGTAAAAAACTTTCTCCAAGAAAAATTATGATGGACACCAGAGATAGAATTGAGGAAGTTGGTTCAAATATTGATTTAAACAAAGGAGTTTTTAAAAATGATGGTAAACAACTTATTGGAGATTATATTACAGATGAAGAAATATGGGCTTGTACAAGTTGTAACGCATGTGTTGAAGCATGTCCAGTCAGTATAAACCCTCTTTCAATTATTTTGGACATGAGAAGATACTTGGTTATGGAAAAAAGTGCTGCTCCTGCTGAGCTTAACAACATGATGACCAACATAGAGAATAACGGTGCTCCATGGCCGTACAATCAAATGGATAGATTAAATTGGAATAATGAATAAATTAAACAAAAAATGAAAAGAGAAGAAGCAGACGCATTTTTACATCAAAAAGTTGAAGACGGTGAATTGATTAGCCCGGTTTTACCTGATGGTGTAAAAAATTATCTAATAGATATTGATGGAACTATAACAGAGGATGTACCAAATGAAGAACCTGAACGAATGTCTACATGTTTACCATTTGAAGACGCTAAGTTAACTTGTAATAAGTGGTATGATGAAGGTCACATGATTTGCTTTTTCACTTCTAGAACTGAAGACCATCGCGAAGTAACAGAATCATGGTTAAATCATCATGGATTTAATTATCATACTTTATTGATGGGAAAACCCCGAGGTGGCAATTATCATTGGATTGATAATCATTTAGTTAAAGCAACACGATATAAAGGTAAGTTTACTGATCTTGTTGATAAAGAAGTAACAATTCAAGTTTTTGACGATGGAAAAAATTAAAAAATGAGTAAATCATTACGGGTACCCACAATGGCTCAATTACTTTCTGAAGGGATTACACCAGAGGTTCTTTTCTGGGTTGGTTGCGCTGGAAGTTTTGATGATAGAGCCAAAAAAATAACTAAAGCCCTTGTTAAAATAATGCATTCTGCTGATGTTTCTTTCGCTGTTTTAGGAACTGAAGAAAGTTGCACGGGTGATCCTGCTAAGCGTTCTGGAAATGAGTTTTTATTTCAAATGCAAGCTGTAACTAACATTGAAGTGATGAATTCTTATAATGTAAAAAAAATAGTTACCTCATGCCCACATTGTTTTAATACTATTAAAAATGAATATCCATCTTTAGGAGGTAAATATGAAGTTGTTCACCATACACAATTTTTAAAGAGTCTTCTTGATGATGGAAGATTAACTATTGAAGGTGGACAGTTTAAAGGTAAACGTATCACATTCCATGATCCTTGTTATTTAGGTCGCGCAAATAATATCTACGAGGCACCAAGGGATTTGATAAAAAAACTTGATGCTGAACTTGTTGAAATGAAAAACTGTAGAAAAAAAGGCTTGTGTTGTGGAGCAGGGGGAGCACAAATGTTTAAAGATGCTGAAGCTGGTGATAAAGAAATTAATATTGAGCGAACTGAGCAAGCTGTTGAGACTAAACCAGATATAATTGCCGCTGGTTGTCCATTTTGTAATACTATGATGACTGATGGTGTCAAAAATAAAGTAGACGGTAAAATAGAAGTAAAAGATATTGCAGAACTAATAGTTAAAGCAAAGGATTTATAATCTTATGATGAGCGATTTTAAAACTCTTTCTGAAAATTCAAGAATTTGGATATACCAATCTAATCGTTCATTAACACAACAAGAGAAAGAATCAATATCTAAATTAATTGAAGATTTTTTAAATAACTGGAAGTCTCACGGAGTAAGTTTAAACTCTGGATTTGAGATTAAATACAATCGCTTTATTGTAATTGCTCAAGATCAGAATACACAAAATGCTACAGGTTGCTCAATAGATTCTATGGTTCATTTTATTCAGAAATTAGAAAAAAAGTACAATATATCATTACTTGACAAATTAAATGTCTCTTACAAGCAAGGAGATTACATTGCTTATAAATCTTTAAAAGATTTTAAAAAAATGGTAAAAGATGGAGCTGTTAGTAAAAATACTATTGTTTTTAATAATCTAGTTCAAACCAAACTAGAATATACAAATTATTGGGAGGTTCCAGCATTTGAGAGTTGGCACGCTCGTTTTTTTAAATAAAATTCAAAATATTAATTATATTATGACTCTAATATTTTATTAATGTTTTTTAAGCGTAATTTAATTTTTTTATTTTTTTTAATAATTACCAATTTTATTAATGCTCAATATCCACCATTAAATACGATTGATTCAACTTTTCAAAAAAAATGGGTAGATAGTGTTTATAACTCTATGACGTTAAAAGAGAAAATTGGACAATTATTCATGGTTCAGGTTTTCTCTGATGAAAGTAAATTAAATAAGTCAAAAGTTATTAGTTTAATCAAAAACCAAAAAATTGGAGGCTTAATTTATTCTAGTGGAGGGCCAGTCCGTCAAGCAATTTTGAATAACGAGTTACAATCTGTTTCTAAATTACCTTTATTAATTGGAATGGATGCAGAATGGGGATTAAATATGAGACTTGATTCCACTTTCGCATTTCCATGGAATATGACATTAGGTGCGATAAGTGATTTAGGATTAATCAGAAAAACGGGTAAGCACATTGGAGAACATTGTAAACGTTTAGGTGTTCATTTTAACTTTTCTCCAGTTGTAGATATTAATACCAATCCAAATAATCCAATTATTGGTAATCGATCTTTTGGTGAAGATAAGATCAATGTTGCAAATAAATCTCTAGCTTTAATGAAAGGGATGCAAAGTACAGGAATTTTAGCGTGTGCAAAACATTTTCCTGGTCATGGTGATACCGATAAAGATTCACATAAAACTTTACCAACGATTTCATTTAACAAAAAACGTCTTTACAATGTAGAGTTTTTTCCATATGAAACTTTAATTAGACATGGTTTGTCTAGTGTAATGGTAGCTCATTTGAATGTACCAGCTCTAGATTCCAGAACTAATTATCCTTCATCTTTATCCGAAAAAATTATAACTAATAATTTAAAATCAAAGCTTAATTTCAAAGGCTTAATTTTTACGGATGCTCTTGATATGAATGGGGTTTCTAATTTCAGTTCTCCAGGAGATGTTGATTTAAATGCTTTTTTAGCTGGTAATGATATTTTATTAATGTCAAAAGATGTTATCAGTGGAATTAATAAGATTGAATTGGCATATAATCAAGGAAGAATTAATGAAAGCCGACTTTCACACTCAGTTAAAAAAATATTGTATGCAAAATTCAAAGTTGGTCTTAATAATTACTCGCCAATTGAAATTAGTAATATAATTAGTGATGTTAATCGAGTTGAAGACAGGTTGTTAAATTTTGATCTAATTAAAAAATCACAAACTGTAATTAAAAATGATAATAATATTTTACCGCTCAAAAATTTAGATTTAAGGAAGATTGCATATGTTCCAATTGGTGACTCTGATGGAAATTATTTTTTTGAAACTTTAAAAAAATATACAAAGGTTCAAATTGTAAAAAATCAAGGGAATAATAACGTTTTCCAAGAGCTAGAGCCTTTCAATACTATTATTGTTGGGTTTCACAAGTCTAATGATAATCCTTGGAAGTCTTATAAGTTTTCAAAATCAGATTTAGATTTTTTAGATAAAATTTCTAGGAACAAAAAAATAATTCTGACTCTTTTTTCAAGCCCATATTCGTTAAATCAAATAAAAACCTTTTCTAATATTGAAAGTGTTTTAGTTGCATATCAAAACAGTAAAATATCTCAAGAAATTGCTGGTCAAATAATTTTTGGTGCAATCTCATCATCTGGAAAACTTCCAGTTAGTATTATGAAATCCGGTTTTAGCTGTGGAGATGGAATTCAAACCCAAAGTATAAATAGGTTATCTTATGGTTTGCCAGAAAGTGTTGGTGTAAGTGGATATAAACTAAATAAATTAGATTCTATAGCTAAATATGCTATTGAAACCAAAATGACCCCAGGCATACAATTACTCGTTGCTAGAAAAGGTAAAGTTATTTACAATAAAACTTTTGGTTTCCACACTTATAAAAATATTAATAGTGTTAATTATGATCATATATTTGATTTAGCTTCACTTACAAAAATATTAGTATCACTACCTCTATTAATGGAACTTATTGACCATGGCGTTGTTTCTTTAAATGATAAATTAGAAAATTTATTACCCAATTATAAAAATTCTAATAAGGCCTCAATAACATTAAAGGAAATGTTATCGCATTATGCTCAACTAACCCCTTGGATTCCTTTTTATAAATCTACTTTAGATTCCATCACTGAAAATAAAAACCCCAAATTTTTCAGTGAAAAAAAATCTATTGGTTTTCCAATTCAAATTTCTGATAATAATTTTCTTAGAAATGATTTTAAAGATACAATAAGAAATAGAGTATTAAAATCTGAATTATTGAAAAATAGAGAATATCGTTATAGCGATTTACCCTACTATATAATTAAAGAACTTATAGAACTTCATTATAATGAATCTTTAGATATCTTGATAAAAAATCATTTTTTTAATAAAATTGGAGCAAATTATTCGACATATTTACCTTTAAATTATTATGATAAAGAAACTATTTTACCAACCGAAGAAGATGATTATTTTAGGTTTGAAAAAGTTCATGGATATGTTCATGATATGGGTGCAGCAATGCAAAGTGGGATTGGTGGTCATGCAGGTCTTTTTAGTAATGCAAATGATATAGCAAAAATAATGCAAATGTATTTACAAAAAGGTAACTATGGGGATTATCAGTTTATTGAATCTAGTACATTTGACGCTTTTAATAAATGTTATTATTGTAATGATGAAAATCGCAGGGGTGTAGGTTTTGATAAACCTCAACTTGAAGAGGATGGTCCAACATGTGGCTGTGTTTCTATGAGTAGCTTTGGTCATACAGGATTTACAGGTACAATGGCTTGGGCTGATCCCGAAGATGAAATTATTTATGTATTTTTATCAAACAGAACTTACCCTGATTCAAGTAATAATAGTTTACTTGATAATAATATTCGAACCGAAGTTCAACGCTTTGTTCATGAATCAATAATTGATAGATAATGAGAATAGGAATTGTTTGCTATCCCACTTTTGGAGGTAGTGGTGTTATTGCCACTGAATTAGGTCTTGAACTTTCAAAAAAAGGTCATACTGTTCACTTTATTACTTATAGACAACCTGTTCGCCTAGAGCTTATCAGTGAAAATGTTCATTTTCACGAGGTAAATGTTCCAGATTATCCATTATTTCATTACCAACCTTACGAATTAGCACTATCGAGTAAAATTGTTGATACCGTGAAAATGTTTGAAATTGATGTTTTACATGTTCATTATGCAATTCCACATGCGTACGCTGCTTACATGGCAAAAAAAATGTTGCATCAAGATGGAATTAAGTTGCCAATTGTAACTACACTACATGGGACTGATATTACACTAGTTGGTAGCCATCCTTTTTACAAAACTGCAGTTACATTTAGCATTAATCATTCTGATGCTGTAACTTCAGTTTCTCATAGTTTAAAAGAAGATACTCAAAGATTATTTAAAACCAAAAAGGATATCACAGTTGTTCCTAATTTTGTTGATTTAAATAAATATAAATCTTTGGGTAATCAATGCCCTAAAGGAATTTTAGCCAGAGACGATGAAAGAGTAATAACTCATATTAGTAATTTCAGAAATGTTAAGCGTATTCCAGATGTTATAAAGATTTTTAATACTATAAGAAAGCAAATCCCATCAAAATTATTAATGATAGGGGAAGGACCTGAGCGTGAAAATGCAGAAAAATTATGTTTTGATTTAAAAATTGATAATCATGTCTTATTCTTAGGAAACAGCAATGAAGTAGACAAGATCCTTTGTTTTAGCGACTTATTTCTTCTTCCTTCTGAGACAGAAAGTTTTGGATTATCTGCACTAGAAGCAATGGCATCCGGTGTTCCTGTAATTTCTAGCAACACAGGCGGTTTACCAGAAGTTAATTTGAACGGCTCCTCAGGATATTTAAGTCCAGTGGGTGATATAAAGGATATGTCTGAGAAAGCTCTCAGTATTTTAAAAGATCCTAAAATACTTTTAAAATTTAAGAAAGCTGCAAAACTTAGGGCCACAAAGTTTGATGTTCATCAAGTCGTTTCTAGCTATGAGGCAGTTTACAACAAAGCATTAAAAAATTGTATATCAATATGACAATTAATATTGATTGTTTTATTAATTTTACACCTTATTTAAAACCAAAGGTTTTACGAATATGGCAGGAAATACATTTGGAAAAATTTTTAAACTAACAACTTTTGGTGAATCTCACGGCAAAGCAATTGGTGGAATTATTGATGGCTGTCCTGCAGGAGTTTCTGTAGATTTTGATAAGATACAATATGAAATGGATCGACGTAAACCAGGTCAATCTAAAATTGTAACTCAGCGTAAGGAGCCAGATACTGTTGAGTTTTTATCAGGTATTTTTGAAGGAATTACAACAGGTACTCCTATTGGGTTTATGATTCATAACAACAATCAAAAATCTAAAGACTACGAGCACATTAAAAATAGTTATCGTCCATCTCATGCTGATTTTGTTTATGATAAAAAATATGGTTTTAGAGATTACAGGGGTGGAGGACGTAGTTCTGCACGCGAAACTGCAGCAAGGGTTGTTGCTGGGTCAATCGCTAAGCAATTCATGTCTGGCGTACAGTTTAATGCATTTGTTTCTGGTGTCGGTGAATTAAAACTTAAAAATCCACATTTAGTTAATAATTTTTCCAGCGTAGAGTCTAATCCTGTTCGTTGTCCTGATCCAAAAATGGCTAAAGACATGGAGGAGTTAATTAGACAAATTAGGAAAGAAGGTGATACAGTTGGAGGTATGATTACATGTGTCATAAAAAATGTGCCAATTGGACTTGGGGAACCTGTATTTGATAAACTTCATGCTGAACTTGGTAAAGCTATGCTATCGATAAATGCTGTTAAAGGTTTTGAATATGGAAGTGGATTTGAAGGTGCTTCTTGGCGAGGCAGTAAGCATAATGATCTTTTTAATACAGATGGTACAACCAAAACCAACTATTCTGGTGGTATTCAAGGTGGAATAAGCAATGGTATGGATGTTTATTTTAATGTTGCATTCAAACCAGTTGCTACGATAATGCAAGATCAAGAAACAATTGATAGATCCGGGAATGAAACAATAATGCAAGGAAAAGGACGTCATGATCCATGTGTTGTACCAAGAGCTGTTCCTATTGTTGAAGCAATGGCTTCACTTGTGCTTGCAGATAATTTTCTCATTGCTCGAAC
>JAYNFX010000013.1:24547-32566 GCA_038106885.1 Flavobacteriaceae bacterium
TTATTTATGTATTAACAACAATTATTGCCATTTCTATAGGAATAAGTCTCGTTAATTTTTTTAGCCCTGGTGATGCAGTTTCTGATAGTACAATTTTAAAACTCACTGAGGTGTACTCAGATAATGATTCTCTTCAAACAAAAATTTCAGAAGCCAACAAACAACAACAAAATGGCCCAATTGATTTTCTAGTTGATATTGTTCCAGAAAATGCTTTCTCAGCTTTGAGTAATAATAAGCTCATGTTACAAGTAATTTTTCTAGCAATTTTTATTGGTATTTCTCTTTTGTTAATTGGTGAAAAAAAATCTAAACCGTTAAAAGATTTTTTTGATTCTTTAAATGATTTGGTTTTAAAAATGGTCGATTTAATAATGTTAACCGCACCATATGCAGTTTTTGCTTTATTAGCAAATGTAATAGTTTCATCTAATGATCCCGAATTACTTTATGCGCTGTTATTTTATGCTTTAGTTGTTTTAGCTGGATTAGGTCTTATGTTTTGCTTTTACATGCTTATGTTGTTTTTAATTACAAAAAAAAATCCCTTCTTGTTTGTAAAGCAAATAAGTCCAGCTCAGTTGTTAGCATTTTCAACAAGCAGTAGCGCAGCTACTTTGCCAGTTACTATGAATTGCATTGAAAAACGTGTTGGTGTTGATCGTGAGGTTTCAAGCTTTGTTTTACCTGTGGGTGCAACCATAAATATGGATGGAACTAGTTTGTATCAAGCAGTAGCTGCAGTTTTTATAGCTCAAGCACTTAATTTTGATTTGACATTTTCTGATCAATTAATGATTATTCTTACAGCTCTATTGGCATCAATTGGTAGTGCTGCAGTACCTGGAGCAGGTATGGTAATGCTTGTTATTGTTCTTGAATCTGTTGGTTTTCCAGCTGATAAATTGGGAATTGGATTAGCTCTAATTTTTGCTGTTGATAGGCCATTGGATATGTGTAGAACAGTTATCAATGTTACAGGAGATGCTACGGTTTCAACTGTAATTGCAAAACTCGAAGGTAAACTAAAAATTAAATAATTTTAATCAAGAAATCTAGATTTTATTTCTTTATCTGGCACCATGCATTTGTCATGTTTTCCAAACCAACTGTATCGTTTTTTAGCTATTAATTTATAAGCCCAATCTCTAAGCTTTTCAGGGACTAAGTACCCAATATAAAATAGCTTATGCCACCCCCCCAATATTACACATATTTTTAGAACTGCATTACTTTTGTAATAAACCTTTTTGTCATCAAATAAAACAATACTATCTAATGTATTAATTTCATTTTGTTTTAGTATAGTTTTTGCAAATTCTCCTTGTATTGGGGTGAATTTGAATTTCTTTTCTTTATCATTTCTCAGAACATAACGAATACTACTTTGGCATAAAAAACAAACTCCATCAAAAAGTATTATCATAATTTCATTTTTTAATTTTAACAAATTCCAAACGTTCTAAGCTTACAGTAGTTGTGAATAAACCATAATTAATTATTGCTTTACCTTTTTCAATTTTATCGATAGTACCGATTGATCTCCCGTCATCCATTCTTACATTTTCCCCAACTTTAAAATCATGTTTAGGTTTTTGTTGAACAAAAGGTTTTTTTTCTCTTTTTTTATTTTTTCTAATTTTATTTAACTTCTTTTCAACTTCTTTTTGTAATATTTTTTCTCTTTTAAGCTTGTTAATTTTTTGTTTGTCTGAAAGTTTCTCTTTTTTTGAGTTTTCAATTTGAACTAATTTGAATAGCTCAGAAAGAAGTTCTCTTTTACGTTTATTGTTTTGAAATTTATCACCTAAATCTCTAATTTTCTTACCTAAATAGATCAAGCGTTGATTGCTATCGTATAGCTCTTGAAAACTTTGTAGTTTCTTTTGTGCTTTTTGATTTATACTTTCAAGTTTCTCCGCCTCAAGTTCTTTTTTCACTTCATTTTTTTTCAAAGCACGTTCAGTTTTTTCAAGTTTTGATCGTTCTTTTTGAAGTTTAGCAATTGTTTTTTCAAAACGAATTTTACCTCGTTCAATTTTTTTCTTTGAACGATTAATTAAACTATAAGGAATTCCATTTTTTTGAGCTACTTCAAATGTAAATGAGCTACCTGCTTGACCAATAGCAAGTTTATAAATCGGTAATAGTGTCTTTTCATCAAACAACATATTAGCATTCTGAATATGTGGTAATTCGTTTGCTAAAAGTTTTAGATTACTGTAATGAGTTGTTATAATTCCAAAAGCACCTCGCTCATAGAAAACTTCTAAAAAGGTTTCTGCTAAAGCTCCTCCTAACTCAGGATCACTTCCTGTTCCAAATTCATCAATAAGGAATAATGTTTCATTTGTACATTTCTTTAGAAAATGATTCATTTGTTTTAATCTATAGCTATATGTACTTAAATGGTTTTCAATTGACTGATTATCGCCAATATCACTTAATATATTTTGATAAAAGCACATTTTTGAATGTTCATTAACTGGAACTAAAAGTCCAGATTGTAACATTAATTGAATTAAACCAACAGTTTTTAACGTTATACTTTTTCCACCTGCATTGGGTCCAGAAATTACAATTATTCGACTTTCATTATTAAGAGTTATTGTTTGTGGAAAAGTTTTTTTATTCTCCTTTTTATTTGCCACAAGGAGTAGTGGGTGATAAGCATCTTTGAGTTGTAATTCTTTATTATTATTTAAAATTGGTAGAATTCCATTAATTTCTCTTGCATATTTTGCTTTGGCATATACTAAGTCCATAAGAATTAAATAGTCTTGATACTTACTAAGCAGTGGTTTAAAGCCGCGTATATAATTTGTCAGTTCAATTAAAATTCTTTTAATCTCCTCAGTTTCATCAAACTCAAGATTATTTAAGTCCCTTTGGTGTTTATGAGTCGTATCAGGCTCAATATAAACTATACTTCCTGTCTTGCTTGCACCTAAAATACTACCCTTAACTTTCCTACGGTACATAGCCTTAACTGCTAAAACCCTTCTATTTTCCATTACTGTTTCTCGAATTTCATCAAGATATTCAGCACTATTATATTGGCTTAGAGCAGAATTGAAACTAGTATTTATTTTTGTTCTAACTGATTGAATAGATTTTCTAATACTGTATAATAAATCAGAAGCATCATTCCTTATTTCTCCGTACTTATCTATAATGCTGTTAATTTCATTCGAAATCAAGTCAGTTTTTTCAATTTTTTCAGAAATATCAAATATTAGAGGATAATATTCTTTAAATTTTTTAAAAAATTTGAGTAATATATTACATGTAATAGATAGCGAAGAAATTTTTCTAAACTGTTCAATTTCAAGAAAATTATTTTCAATTCGTAAAGTTTTTAATTCTTCAATGATATCCTCAAATCCATGATTTGGTATTCGATTTTCGTTTTCAAATGAAGATAAAAATTCACTAACTAAATTTAATGCATCTATTGCGTCCTTTTCTTTACTTAACGGCTTAAGTTTCTTTACCTGATTTTTACCAAGGGAAGTTATACAGTAAGCTTCTACTTGTGCTTTTACTATATCAAACTCTAAATCATCAAGTGTTTTTTGCGAAATACTCACTGTAATTATTTTAACATGGACAAATTTAGGTATTAATGTTAAGAATATAATTTAAATTTGTAGCGTTAGCATTTATTTATGAATTCTAAGTCTCAAATTGAATTTTATTTAAATAAGGATTGGTCTTTGTTTTTGTCCTCTGAAATTAGACAACCTTATTTCAAATCATTAAAAGCTTTTTTAAATAAAGAATACAACAATCATATTTGCTACCCTTCAAAAGATAAAGTTTTTAACGCTTTTAATTTATGTCCTATAAATGAGCTAAAAGTTGTAATTATTGGACAAGATCCATATCATGGTAAAGATCAAGCAAATGGTTTAGCATTTTCTGTCAATAATGGTATTTCTCATCCTCCATCACTAGCTAATATTTTTAAAGAATTAAAAAATGATTTAGGATTAAAGTATCCAAAAAATGGAAATTTGAAAGTTTGGAGTAATCAAGGGGTTTTACTTTTAAATACTATTTTAACTGTTAAGGAATCACAACCTGGTAGTCACAAGGAAATTGGATGGGAAAAATTTACCGATCAAGTAATTAAAAATATTTCAAAATCTTATTCAAATGTAGCATTTATGTTGTGGGGAACTTATGCGAAAAAAAAAGTAAAGCTAATTGATACAAGTAAACATATGATATTTGAATGTGGTCATCCCTCACCACTAAGTGCTAATCGTGGTTATTGGTTTGGGAATAAACACTTTAGTAAGGTTAATTCTTATTTGAAATCAATTGGTGAATTACCAATTAATTGGCATATTAAGTAGCTTTTGATATGTATTCTTCATAAATCATATAATTTGCTGCATATGTCATAGCCAATCCTTAAACATAATTGTAAATTTAAATTAAGTTATTTTACCGTTGAGATGAAATTTTTTTATTACTGGTTTTTGTTTTTTAATTTTTATCTGTGTTTAAATAATAATTTTTATTCTCAGTCTAATAAAGAGATTAAACCGCCAAATTTTTTATTTGTCCTAGTTGATGATCAGCCATTTGATGCAATCGGTTTTGTTAAGAGGTATCCTTTTTTAAAAACGCCTAATATAGATAGGTTATACAAAGAGGGAGTAAATTTCGAAAATTTTTTTGTTACACAGTCAATATGCTCCCCTTCAAGAGCAAGTTTTCTTACCGGGACTTATCCACACATTCATGGGGCTAATCAAAACAACAAATATGTAGATCCAAATTGGGAAAAATTTGCTCCATACACAGTTCATTTACAAGATGCTGGATATCAAACAGCTCATATAGGAAAAATTCACATGGCTCATTTTAAAGGTAAGGATCATATTAGACCAGGGTTTGATTATTGGTTTAGTTTTGTTGGTCAAGGAAAGTATATTGATCCACCTGTGAATGACAATGGTTTTGAATATAAAGAGAAAGGTTACATAACAGATATTTTAACTGAAAAAACCATTGATTGGCTTAAAGAAAAAAGAGATCCAAATAAACCTTTTAGTTTAAATCTTTGGCATAAAGCCGTTCATGAACCTCATATTCCTGCTCAAAGGCATAATGATCTATATGATAAAGTAGAACTTCCAACTCCACCATACGATACTCATAAAGAAACATTTAAAGACAAACCATTATGGCAAAGAAAAAAAACTTTTGGGTTTGAATGGAAAAAAAACTTACCTATTCCTGATGAATTGCCTGAAAAAAAGTGGCCTATAAATTATGAAAGAAATATTCAGTTGTTAAAATGTATAATTGCAATTGATGAATCTTTGGGTAAGGTTTTAAAGGTATTAGAAGAGATTGGTGAGCTTGATAATACAGTTGTAATTTACAGTAGTGATAATGGATATTTTTTAGGAGAACATACATTTAATGACAAAAGATTAGCCTATGAAAACTCAATGCGAATTCCAATGCTAATTAGATTTCCTGCTTTAATAAAAAATAAAACTACTATTAGTGAGCAATGTTTAAATATTGATGTTGCTCCAACCATTCTAGATTTAGCAGGTGTTGAAATTCCATCTTACATGCAAGGGGATTCAATGAAAGAACTACTCAAAGGGGAAAAAGTTAGTAATTGGAGAAAGTCAATTCTTTTTGAATATTATTTGGATTCATATTGGCCTTATGCGGGCCCAAATTTGATAGCAGTTCGAACAGATCGTTATAAATTAGTAGATAATTTTATTAAAAATGATATAGATGAGCTATATGATCTCAAACATGATCCAGGGGAGCTTAATAATTTAATTAATAATGATAATTATGATAAAATTGAAGAAGAATTAAGAAATGAAGCTACAAGATTAAAGTCATATTATAATTACAATCCTGATCGAGATTGGTGGTTGAGAAAAGTGCTAAAAAATAATTAATTTTAATTAAAAGTCTAAGAATGAAAAATTTTATAAGATTCTGTTGCTTGGTTGTTTTTTCAATTTTCACAATTGCTACTTATGCCCAAAAAATTGAAGGATTTGGAAAGGTTTTAGATAAAGAAACTAATTCTCCTTTACCTGGTGCAACAATTGTTATAAAAGATTCTTCAAATGGAGTCACTACAGATTTTGATGGAAATTTCAAAATTAAATCATCACTTGGAGATGTTTTAGTTGTTTCATACATAGGATATAATTCAATTGAAGTTGTTGTTGTAGAAAGTGAAATGATAATTTTGATGGAACCCGACTTGGCTGAGCTTGAAGAAGTTACAATAAGTGTTGGATATTTTGATGTTAGCAAGAAAGACCTTTCTGGATCTATATCTCAAATTAATACCGAACAACTAGAAAAAAATAGAGGATCCTCGCTAGAAAACCTTCTCCAAGGTCAAGTTGCAGGTGTTGTTATAAATGAAAGTTCTGAGCCTGGAGGAGGAGTTGGTATATCAATTAGAGGAACTAACTCAATCCTTGGAGGGACACAGCCACTTTATGTACTTGATGGAATACCAATTAGTCCAATTTCTGATGCTGAAGGTAATACTACATCTGGAAATGCCCAAACTTCAATGAATTTCATTAACCCAAATGATATAGAAAAAATAGAGATTTTAAAAGATGCAGCAGCGACTGCAGTATATGGAGCTAGAGGAGCTAATGGAGTTGTTTTGATCACCTCAAAGTCTGCTAATAAAAATAAGGGAGAAGATAAAATTTCAGTTACAATTGATAGTTATTTGACAAGCGTAAGAGAAAAAATAAATGTTATGGATGGACCTGGTTTTGAGTCTTATATGAATCAGCGTGTTTTAAATCAAATTTATCAGCAGATTACTAATCCAGATAGAGAGGGGGGTGCATTTGACGGGTCTCAAGTACTAACTGTAGAGAATTACCCTGAGATTGATGATTATTCTATCCCATATGTTGAATCAACTGGGATTAGTACTGACTGGCAAGATGAAACTTATAGATTAGCTTCGACTAATTCAGTAAATTTAAGTTATATGGGTGGTGATTTTAAGAAAAACCTATCTATTAATTTGGGTTTATTTGATCAAGAAGGAGTAATTGTAAATTCTACTAATAAACGCTGGTTTCTAAACACAAGTGCTAAAACTAAAGCTTTTGGAGATAAAATAGATATTTACTCAAGAACAAACTTATCATACAAAGAAGGTAATGCATCATCAGTTGGAAATGGACAGATATTTATGCAAAAAAGTGTTGTATCACAAGTTTTACAATTTCAACCAATATATTCTCTTCTAGATACTGGTGAAACAGATGATGTGTATTCAAGTCTTAATGAAGGAGATTTAATTTCAAATCCTTACACTCTAGCAAAATACGTTATCGATCAAAAGGAATCATTCCGAATTAGACAAGCATTGTCTATTATTGGAAAATTAACACCACAATTGACAGCTACTTTTAGAGGTGCTTATGATTATCAAAATAACACTCGTGATAATTATTATCCATCAAACACAACTCGTGGTTATATAAACAATGGTGAGGCTTCACAATCATCTTTGGTTAATCGAAAAATTTATGCTGAAGGAAATTTAAGATATAGAAACAGAATTAATCAACATAGAATTGATGCCACTTTAGTAGCGACATATGAGCAAAATACAATACGTTCCATGTTCAATAAAGCAACAGGTTTTGCAAATGACAATACATCGTTTTATAATTTTAATGTAGCTGATGAAATTTTTGTTCCAATTTCGCAATATCGTGAAAATGGTTTACTGTCAGCATTAACTAGATTTGGTTACAATTATAACAGAAAGTATTATATTGATTTGAACGCACGAGTTGATGCTTCTTCAAAATTTGCTGAGAATAAAAAAAGTGCTATTTTTCCTTCAGTTGCTATATCATGGGTAATTTCAAAGGAACGTTTTCTAAGAAATTTAAGAAGAATTAATGATTTAAAACTTCGATTTTCATATGGTAAAACAGGTAGTAATCCAATATCTCCATATCAGTCTCTTGCACT
>JAYNFX010000014.1:0-32412 GCA_038106885.1 Flavobacteriaceae bacterium
GCACTTGATTACGGCTCAAGAGGTTGCAGGTTTGAATCCTGCCGAGGTCACAAATTATCCTCAAGAATAATAATTTATTTTTGGGGATATTTTATTAGATTTGATTTCAATTGTACATTTAGGTTATATCTATATGAAAAAAAGACTATTTGACTTAATTTTTATAATTATTTCAGCTTCAATGTTAGTTGCATTTTCAGAATATGGTCTTTTGGAAAAGAATATTGCTTTTTCGTTTATACCCATTCTAATTGCATATTTTTTAGGACAATATTCTAATATTAGGTTCAAGAAATAATTGAAAAACACTCCATAAAAAGTTCGAACTTTCGAAAGCTTGGGTCACAATAATTCCCAAAAATTAGTTTCTATTTTTGGGATTTTTTTTTGAATAAAATTTATACTAAATTGTAAATCAATATATTATAAAATGCCATCTTTAGCTCCATCAAATTCAATTCTTGGATTACGTAAAGCCAAACATCTTCTTAGGCGAGCATGTTTTCATTATAATAAATCAATTTTAGAGTACTTTGCTACTTTAACTCCAGCTCAAGCAATTGAGGAATTATCTTTGGAAGTTTTGAATCCTTGGCAGGATCCCTATGATTTCAATACGAATCCTCAAGACGGTTTAATTGATGGCTTTTGGATACATAGTGGTAATCCACCTACAACCTATTCATATGGGCAATCTCGAAAAAGAGGAATAATTTCAGGTTGGTGGTGGTATAATATGATAAGTCAAAACAGGCTTAAGCACAAGTTGATATACTTTTTGCATACATGTTTTACCGTTTCTAAAGACGATGGGGCTGGTAAGTCTTCATATTATTACGATTATCTTCAACTTCTTGATTTCTATTCCCAAGGCAGTATAAAGACTTTAGCAAAAAAAATTACTTTTGATAATGCCATGTTATTGTATTTAGATAACACAACAAACAATAAGAATAATCCTAATGAAAATTATGCTCGAGAATTCCTAGAGTTATTTACAATTTTAAAAGGACCTCAAATTGATGAGGGTAATTACACAAATTATACTGAAGACGACATTATACAAACTGCTAGAATTTTTTCTGGAATTAAAATTAAACCTCTTAGAGATACTATTGATACAGATACAGGAATACCTATGGGTTACGTAAATGTCAATCAGCATGATACAGACTCGAAAACATTTAGTTCTGCATTTAATAATCAAACTATTCAAGGAGGATCTACTGAGTCAGGAGTAGTTCAAGAGATTGATGATTTTGTAGAAATGATTTTTTCAAGTCCTGAAACTGCAAAAGCATATTGTAGAAAACTTTATAGGTTCTTTGTCAGGCGAGAATGGACCGATGATATAGAAAATGACATAATTGGTCCTTTATCTCAACATTTGATTGATTCTAATTATAATTTAATGTCAACTGTACAGATTTTACTTAATTCTCAGCATTTTTATGATGAAGATAATAGTAATTCTACTGATGAAATTATTGGTGGAATGATAAAACCTCCCATACAGCTTTTAAGTGAACTTATTTCTTCTCTAGACATTGATTTACCTAATCCCGAAGCTTCAAGTGATAACCCCCCTTCCGAAATTTCTAGCGATCACGAAGATTTTTATCATTTTTACTGGAAATTTTGTCATAATACTTTTTTCCCAGGAACAGGAATGATTATTTTCTCGCCAGATTCTGTAGCAGGATATCCTGCTGATTATCAAGGGCCAAATTTTGATCGCAGTTGGTTTAGCTCAAATACAATTGTTGCAAGGTATAAAACCATTGAATCTTTTATTACTGGGAAGAATAAAATTTTAGGTCTTCAAACAAATTCAAATGGAGTTGAATATTATCAAAATATTAGAGTTCAGTTTGATACTGTTGATTTTGTTGCTAACCCTAATAACATTTCAGATCCTTACAATTCAATGACACTTGTTACTGAATTATCAGAGTTATTATTCTCGGAGTCTTTAAACTCAGATCGTATAGATTATTTTATTGAAACATTAAACGATTTAGATCCAGGATATTGGTCTGGTGCTTGGAGTGATTATGTAGTAAATGGGAATGATGTTCAAGTAAGAACGCGCTTAGATGCTCTATTTACAAAGCTAATTAATGCTGCTGAATTTCAATTGATGTAAAACTAAATTATGAAAAGAAGACAATTTGTGAAACTTACAAGTACTGCATCAGCTGCTGGTTTATTACCATTGCAACTAAATGCGTCTTTTAAATTTTTAAACAATAGTTTTAGTTGTGATTTTTCAAATAGAAAGATAGTTTTAATAGACCTTAAGGGTGGAAATGACGGATTAAACACAATTATTCCACTTAGTGTTTATTCGGATTACGTGAACATGCGTCCTACTATTCACATACCATCGTCACTAGCTTTGCCATTAAGTGATATAGATTCTTCATTATCGGGGACAAATCAAGATATAGCACTTCATCCAGCCATGTCAGGAATTTATAATTTGTTCAGTCAAGATCAGCTTAGAATTATACAATCTGTGGGATATCCTTCTGCTAATAAAAGTCATTTTGCTTCAATCGATATATACAATACTGGTAATGACGGCAATAATTGGAATAATGGTCAAGACAATGGCTGGATTGGACGTTTTATGGAAAACCATTATAATGAGTTAATCCCTTCAACCTTTCCGCTTGGAATTCAAATTGGATCCAGGAATACATCACTTGGGTTTCATGGAGAAAATGAGCATGGTCTTGCAATGAACTTAAGTGGACAAGACTCTGAAAATTTTTATTCTGTTTTATCAGGACTTTCAGGTGAATATCCTACAAGTTTTCCAGACTCACATTATGGTAACGAATTACAATACATTGTTGACACTGATGCTTTTTCAAATACATATGCACAGGCAATATCTAATTCATTTAATAATGGCAGTAATTTTTCTGGTGCTAATTATCCAGATTCTGACCTTTCAAATCAGCTAAAGACTGTAGCTAGATTAATAAGAGGTGGTATCCAAACAAAAGTTTATCTTGTCAGAATTGGAGGTTTTGATACACACAATGACCAGGTGCAAGGAGCTGGTGATATTTTAGGAACACACTATAATTTATTAAATGAGTTATCGACTTCTATTGAAGCATTTATGACAGATATTAATTCTGACAGCATTGGAGATGATATAGTTGGAATAACAATATCTGAGTTTGGTAGAAAAGCTCAAGAAAATGGAAGTTTCGGCACTGACCATGGAGAGGTTGCTCCAGTTTTTGTTTTTGGAAAACCTATTAAGAGTGGTATTAGTGGTGTTAACGTAGATTTATCTGAGGCAAATCAAGAAAATAATTATCAAATTGAAACTGTTCAATTTGATTACAGGCAAGCGATTGCTACACTTATGCAGGATTTTTTAGCTGCAGATGACAATGACATAAATAACACTTTTTTAGAGAATACAACAAATGCTAGTTTTGTTGACTCCAAAATAGAAAATTTAATCAAATCTTCACATGTTGTTCCTGATTCGTGTTTAAATCAACCTTTAGGATTAGATGAAAATACAAATAAAAGTTGGTTAGTTTTTCCAAATCCGTTCAGTAAATTTATTAATATAGAATCATTGACGGGATTTAACCAAGATGTTTTTTATCAAATTACTAATCAATTTGGACAAATTATTTTTACTGGTAAATTAAATTTTGAGAACAATCGAGCTAAACTAAATTTATCATCGCTAAACACAGGGATTTATTTTCTTACAGTTAAAACAAAGCAAGAGTCCCAGAGCTATAAAATTCTAAAGCGAGATATTTGATTAATAATTTAATCTAAAGATCTTAATGTAACAAAAGCTCTCCACCATAAAATCAAAAGTTGAAACTTAGTAGCCTTACTTAAATCAAGACTATCTTTTGTGTATGATGGAAGTAGCTTTTTATTAAAAAAAGCGAGTAATTTGAAAAATGATTTCACAAAACAAAATTATAAATTCTTTATCATATAATAATAAGGTTTAAAATCTTAGACTTATATTAGATTAAAATTATCTGATGGAATTTTTTTTAATGTTTCTTGGCTTTATTTTTTTAGTAATTGGTGGAGAATATCTTGTAAGAGCGTCTGTTGGCCTTTCCGTTAAGTTAAGACTTCCTAAAATTGTTATTGGATTGACAGTTGTTTCATTTGCTACTTCAGTACCCGAACTTTTAGTAAGCCTAAATGCTGCCCTACAAGGCGCATCTGCTATAGCTATTAATAATGTTGTTGGTTCTAATATTGCTAATATTGGATTGGTTTTAGCAATCACAGCATTATGTACAACTATTGAGGTAGATAAGTTATTTTATAAATTTAATTGGCCTTCTTTGATATTTTTCTCTATACTACTTTATGTTTTCATATGGAATGATTTTAAAATCGATCAAAATGAAGGAATAATTTTATTTATTTTATTATTATTATTCATTTTACTACTCCTAAAAAAATCTAAACAATATTCTTTGGAAAGTAGTGTTGAAGTAAACGATATTGATTTAGAATCTAATTTTAAAATCTTATTTTGGTTTATAATTGGTAGTGTTTGTCTTTATTATGGATCTGAATGGTTAGTTAATGGAGCAATTTATTTAGCTAAAAGTATTGGAATTAGTGAAGCTGTTGTTTCGGTGTCTTTAGTTGCTTTTGGAACGAGTGTTCCAGAACTTTCGGCATCTGTTATTGCTATCATAAAAAAAGAGAAAGCTATTTCACTGGGAAATTTAATTGGATCAAATATTTTTAATATTGGTTCTGTTCTTGGACTAACAGCAATTGTAAATCCTATTGAAGTTTATGACAAACTTATTTTATCTAGGGATGTTTTATGGATGATTGTTTTTGCAGCTATTATTTTACCTTTAGTTTTGATTAAAAAAAGGAATAAATTACAGTTTAAAGAAGGTTTCTTACTAATTATACTCTATAGTATATTTATGATTGTAGTTTTTAGATAAGTTAATTTAACTCAAATTCAGCCAGTTGTTCTACATTTTGAATACTAAATGAAGTTGGTAACTCAATCTCTACCCCCAATAGGCTTAAAATCGAACTTAGCTCAGAAGACAATTCAAAACCTTGTTCTGATTCAGCTCTAACTAATCCAATTGATTCAACGTAATAATAAGATGTTGTAATTATATTTTGAGGGTCAAGAATTGATACAGTTTGTGGAAAACCAAAAAGTGTAAAGGTTCCAGTCACAGACAAAGAAAATACAAACTTACCTTCAAAGACATTTAAATATTCATCACCATTAATATTTATGGAATCATGATAATTAGTTTTTGAAGTGAATATTTCATAGCTTAAATCAATAGGCAGTTCAATATCTTGGATATCAAACGTATTTGTAATTGTTTCATCTTGAAAATACATGAAAGCTTCATTTTCTGCGTCTAAGTCAACAAGAGTTATATTATTTAGGATGAAGTTGTCTAAGCCTAAATTGGCTAAATTTTCTGGTAAAATAATACTTCCATCGTAGACTAATTTTCTAGGTGAATCATATAAGTTGCCATTTGTTAATATCATATTCATAGACCCGTTGGCCAATCCATCATCATTTACTGAAAGTGAAAAATAATCCTCAAACTCTTCATCAATATAAACAGAATCAGTTGCAGTAAAGTTCATTTCAGAATCAAATTCACTTATGCTATTAACATCATATACCCAATATCCACTTCTAGGAACAAAATTTTCACTTGTTCCTGGGTTATTATTCATGTCGGTTGAAGACCCTAAAGGTTCATTTTCACAGTTTAGTAAAAAACAACAAACGGAAATGGCTATCAGTCTTGATTTCATGTTTTATTTTAAAAATACAAAATTCAGTAAAATGAAAGGCTACTATTATGAAGAAAAAGATTTTTACTTCTTATTCATTTTTTTTATATAACGCTCCAATGCCATACTCATTGACGGAGTTTCTTTTGTTGGAGCAGATATGTCAACGCGTAAACCTTTATTTTCAACAGCTTTTATTGTGGAATTTCCAAATACAGCAATTCGAGTATTATTCTGTTTGAAATCTGGGAAATTATGAAATAAAGATTCAATACCAGAAGGGCTGAAGAATACTAGAACATCATAATATACATTAGCTAAGTCTGATAAATCACTAATCACAGTTTTATAAAACACAGCTTGCTTCCAATTAACTTCTAATTCGTCCATAGCTTTTGGAACAGAAGATTTTAACTTATCTGAAGAGGGTAGCAAAAATGTTTCGCTTTTGTGTTTAGCTATGACTGGAATTAAATCTGAAAACATACGTTTTCCCACATAAATTTTACGCTTTCTGTAAACAACATATTTTTGTAAGTAGTAGGCGACAGCTTCAGATTGGCAAAAATACTTCATAGTATCAGGGACTTTGAATCGCATTGATTCAGCAACTCTAAAAAAGTGATCTACAGCATTTCTACTAGTTAAAATTACAGCTGTGTATTTTGAAAAATCAACTTTTTGTAGTCTAATCTCTTTAGTTGTAACATTTTCAACATGTATGAAAGGGCGAAAATCTATTTTTACTTTTTGACTCTGTTGAAGATCAAAATATGGTGAATTTTCTACCTTTGGTTCTGGTTGAGAAACAAGTATCGTTTTTACTTTCATAGAATGAGGTGCTATAAGTAATTATAGTTTTTTAGTTGGTCGTAAATTATAACGTAAGGGCCAATTTCCAGGGTGCAAATATACAAAATAAAATACAAGAAATTACTTAATACAAAATTAAGATTTGTTTGAATGGTCTTTAACATTCCAATTAAAATGGTTGTAGCAATTAAAACTATACTTATAATCATCCATGTGATATCAAAATTTAATCCAAAAACCAATAACAGGTTAATTGGCAACAACATAATTCCAATGAAATTTATAGTAGAAACTTGTTGAAAAATTAAAATACTAATTGTTTTATGAAGATCGAATAGGTAACCAGTTAGAAGTTTTAATATTAATTTTAAAGCCAAAAAAATTGTAAAAGCGATAGAAATAGCAGCAAATTTATTTGTATTAATTTCAATTAAATTAATAAAGCTACCATATAGAATATATGTGTATGTAGTACAATTTATAATAAAATTTAGAAAAAGAATAAAATCGAAGATATCTAAAAACCTATGTTCTTTTAAATAAATTCTCAAATAGTTCGAATTGGCAAATAATCTAATTAGATCGGAAAATCTACGTCTATTAATTTTTTTTACAATTAAAATAATTAGCAAACTTAACAATGAAGAAATTACATAACCGTCATTTGAAATTACATCCCGAATCATATACAAAATTAGAAAGAAAATTTGTATTATTATATTCTTTAAAAGAACTAATTTTTAATAACACTTAGTCTAGTGAAAAAGGCATTAATTATTATACCTACTTTTAATGAAATCGATAATATTGAAAGATTAATTCGTACAATTTTAACGATTCATAAATCTCCTCACATCTTGGTTGTAGATGATAATTCACCAGACCTAACTAGTGAATTAGTTTCTTCACTTCAAGTTGAATTCAAAGAAAATCTTTTTTTGCTCAATCGTCCAATCAAAGAGGGGTTAGGAAAAGCATACATAGATGGATTTAAATGGGGTTTAAAAAGAGATTATAATTATTTTATTCAAATGGATGCTGATTTTTCTCATGACCCAAAATCACTAATCGACTTATTTTCTTCGTGTGAGGTTAGCGGCAATGATTTAACTGTAGGATCGAGATACATTGAAGGAATAAACGTAATTAATTGGCCAATTTCCAGGATTCTATTATCATATTTTGCTTCTTTTTATGTAAGAATTATAACTGGTATGCCAATTAAAGACCCTACTGCTGGATTCGTTTGTTACAAAAGAACTGTTCTAGAAACTTTAAATTTAGATAAAATAAAATTTGTTGGTTATGCTTTTCAAATTGAAATGAAATTTAAAGCATTTAATAAAAAATTCAAAGTCAAAGAAATACCTATTATCTTTACAGACAGAATTAAAGGTGAATCCAAGCTAACAAAGGGTATTATTTTTGAAGCTGTTTCAGGTGTAATTTTGTTGAAGTTACAACAAATTTTAGGTAAAATTTAAATGCAAAAAAATTCGATTTTAATTAAAAATGCGCGGATTGTTAATGAAGGCTCTATAACAAATAGGGATTTACTAATAGAAGGAAAAAAAATCTCAAATATTGATTCATCAATAAGCGTAAAAAATAATATTACCAAAGTCATTGACGCTGATGGTAAATTCCTTATGCCAGGTATGATTGATGACCAAGTTCATTTTAGAGAACCTGGGTTAACTCATAAAGCTAATATATTTACCGAGTCAAGGGCTGCAATTGCTGGTGGTATAACTTCTTTCATTGAAATGCCCAATACTATTCCTAATGCAACAACAATTACTGAGCTAAATAAAAAATTTGATATTGCTTCAAATACTTCATATGCGAATTATTCTTTCATGTTTGGAGGAACCAATGATAACTTGGATGAAATATTGAAAGTTGATTCCAAAAAAGTTGCTGCATTAAAATTATTTTTAGGTTCGTCAACAGGAAATATGTTAGTTGATAATCCTAAAGTATTGGAAGAAATTTTTTCTAAAACAGATTTATTAATTGCTGTACATTGCGAGGATGAACAAACCATTCGGAATAATACAAATAAATACATAAAACAATTTGGTGATAACATACCAATTAAAATGCATCCTGTAATAAGAAGTGAAGAGTCCTGCTATTTGTCCTCTTCAAGGGCCATCGAGCTTGCGAAAAAAACAGGTGCAAGACTTCATGTTTTTCATCTCTCTACAGCTAAAGAGATGTCATTATTTTCAAATAACCAATCTTTAATGGATAAGAAAATTACTGCTGAAGTATGTATTCACCATTTGTGGTTTTCAGATGAAGATTATGAATCTAAAGGAACTTTAATTAAGTGGAATCCGGCAGTAAAAAAATCATCTGATCGTCAAGCGCTTTGGGATGCACTTTTGAATGATAAAATTGACGTAATTGCTACAGATCATGCGCCTCATACGCTGGATGAAAAATCAAATTCATATTTAAAAGCACCATCGGGTGGTCCTCTAGTTCAACATGCTGTTGTTGCCTTAATGGAATCGTATCAAAAGGGAAGAATTTCTTTAGAAAAATTAGTTGAGAAAATGTGTCACAACCCAGCGATTTTATTTCAAATCGAAAAAAGAGGTTTTGTTAGAGAAGGTTACTATGCTGATTTAATCTTAGTTGATCCTAATGATCCATGGACTGTAAATAAAAATAATATTTTGTACAAGTGCGGTTGGTCTCCATTCGAAGGTGTCACATTTAACTCTAAAATTACGCATACTTTCTTAAATGGATCTTTGGTTTATCATAATAATAAGTTTTCAAAGGATAAGGCCGCAATGCAATTAACTTTTAATAGATGAGAATTCTGTTTTACTTAGTCATTTCTTTACAAATGTATTCTTGTTTTGAGAATGTGACATATGAAAAACCTGAAAATTTAATACCAAAGGATAAAATGGTAGAAATATTATCTGAATTTATAATAATAAATTCAGCTCAAGGAAATAATAAAAAAGTAATTGAAAATCAAATTAAATATCCTGTCAAATATATATATAATAAATATTCAATTGATAGTGCACAATTTGATGAAAGTAATGCTTATTATTCAGCAAATGTTGAAATTTACAGTTCGATTTATGATAGTGTAAAGTTAAGGTTAGAGAAAAGAAAAGAAGCGATTGAAAATGAAATTAATAAAAGAAAAAAAACTTCAGATTCAATTAAAAATAATGAAAGGAAAAGATCAGATAGAAATAAGTTTATTTCCAGGAAGATTTTTCCTGGGAATAAAATTGACACGACTTTTCGAAAGTCTCAAGAATTGAAGTGAATTCAAAATTCAAATTTTTTTTAATTTTTTTTGAACTATAATTAAAATTCCTTGTTAGAGTTTTACACAATGCTTTACTAAGTTTTCTTTCTTTATTAAAGAATTTTGATGATACTAAATCAAACACAAGAGCAATTTTAAGTTTAGATTTAGATATAAATGTTGATTTGTTTTTCATACCTAAATTGCTAGAAACCATATCAATTACTTTTTTGTAACTAAGATTTTTATTTACAAGAATATACCTTTCATTTTCAATTTTTGAATTCATTAAGCGGATCATAATATTTGCAATGTCTCTAACATCCACATATCCAGTTTTACCGCATGTGTGAAATCTTTTTTTATTAGTTACCATTTTAATGATGGTACCAAAAGCAGATTTTGAAAATCCTGGACCAATAATTACTCCTGGATTGATAATTACAGACTTTACACCCTCTTGAACACCACGCCAAACTTCCATTTCAGCACCATATTTTGATATAGCATAAGCACTTTTATGTTTATTTCCATCCCAGTAATTATTCTCATCAATTTCTTTAATGTTATAGCCTAATGTAGCAACACTGCTTACGTGGCATAATTTTTTAATTTTATTATTAATACATAAATTGACAATATTTGCTGTTCCTCTAATGTTTACCCTTCTGAGGGTTTCATACCTTGAAGGGTCAAAACTAATATATGCAGCACAGTGATAAACAAATGATATATCTTTAAAAGCATCCTGAAGTTGTGATAGATTATTCAAATCAGCTTCAATCCATTCAATTTTTTTGAACAGTTCATTAAAGTCTTTAGAATAAAATTTGAATAATAATTTAACTCGTTCAATATCTGAGTCAGCTCTATGAGTTGCTCTTATTACATTATTTTCTAATGTTAATTGATAGATTAGATGACTACCAACAAGACCTGTTCCACCAGTAACTAATATCATAACACGAAATTACTGATTTTTCTTTTTTCGTCATTGTGTAATCTTTTATATTTGTTTATCAAAATATATAAAAGTGAACAATTTTATTGATGAATTGAAATGGCGAGAAATGATTCATGATTCAATGCCAGGCGCAGAGCTTCATTTGAAAGAAAAAATGCGTAGCGCATATGTTGGATTTGATCCAACGGCTGATTCATTACACATTGGAAATTTAGTTCCAATAATGCTTTTGGCGCATTTCCAACGCTGTGGACATAAGCCAATAGCCCTTGTAGGAGGTGCAACTGGAATGATTGGCGATCCATCTGGGAAGTCGGTTGAGAGAAATTTATTAGATGAATCAACACTTCGTCACAACCAAAAAGCTATAAAAAATCAATTGTCTTATTTTTTAGATTTTGAAAATAATAAACCAAATTCAGCATTAATCGTAAATAATTATGATTGGATGAAGAATTTTAATTTTTTAGACTTTATCCGTGATATTGGAAAACATATTTCCGTTAATTATATGATTGCTAAAGACTCAGTTAAATCCAGAATATCTTCCGATAATAGTGAAGGTATGAGTTTTACGGAATTCACATATCAGCTTGTACAAGGATATGATTTCTTTCATTTGTATGAATCCTATAATTGTACTATTCAAATGGGGGGTAGTGATCAGTGGGGTAACATTACAACTGGTACTGAGCTAATAAGGAGAAAAGCCAGAGGGAAAGGTTTTGCAATTACATGTCCTTTAATTACAAAATCAGATGGTTCAAAATTTGGCAAAAGTGAAGGTGGAAATATTTGGCTTGATGCAAAACGAACTTCACCTTATAAATTTTATCAATATTGGCTAAATTCAAGCGATGAAGATGCTGAAAAATATATAAAGATTTTCACCTTTTTAGAGCAAAATGAAATATCTGAAATAGTAAATGAACATAACATTAATCCACATTTACGAAAATTGCAAGTTCGACTAGCACGGGAAATCACAACAATGGTTCATGGATCATCAAATTGCGAAAATGCTGAAAAAGCATCATGTATTTTATATAGTAAAGAATTCAAAAATGATATTAAATCTGTTGATGAAGCAACATTTTTGGATATTTTTGAAGGTGTGCCACAAGCTAATATACCAAAAGCAAAAATTGAGAAGGGATTAGATATGATTGCTGCTTTATCTTCTGAAACAGGATTCCTAAACTCTAATGGAGAAGCAAGGCGATCCTTAAAAGAGAATTCAATTTCTGTTAATAAAGATAAAGTTGATCAAGATTATATATTAAATAATTCAGATTTAATTAATGACTCTTACATTGTTATTAATCGAGGCAAACGCAGTACTTTTATTATTAGAGCAGTCTAATTTATGTGACCATTAAATTACAGCCTCTTATATCTGATTGATCAAATCTTCCCAAAACCTCGAATTGTCCATCTACATGTAATTTCCCTAGATCCATTGTTGCAATAAATGGACACGAATTTATATTTGCTAAATCAATTATATTTATACCTCCAGTTTTAGTTAATGGTAATATTGATTGTGGATCTTCAGTATCTCTTATTAGTATTTTCATCCATGGTGGAGTAGAAAACAGACCATTTTTTTTCGAGTAAGCTTGCGATAGTAGCTCTGTCATTCCATATTCACTGTGAATATTATTTACTCCAAAACCATTTTTTAATAATTTGTGAAGTTCAGATTTAATTAATTCTTTACGCTTACCTTTCATACCCCCAGTTTCCATAATAATAGTATGATTCAAATTAAATTTATGGTATTCAATTAAGTCTAATAGGGCATATGAAACACCGATTAAAATAGTTTTACGTTTTTCTTTTTCGAGGTTTAAAATAGTTTCTTTTAATTCATCAATTTCGTCCAAATAAAATCTACTCTCGGGGAATTTAGATTGTTCAATCATTTTATTTACCATGTAAACTAACGATGAATTATTTCTCTCTAAATAGCTCGGTAAAAGTCCTAAAATTGTATAATCATTTATATCTCCATAGAAAACTTTAAAACAGTTCATAAAACTTTTTTCATATAAATCTAAATCAGTAACGTAATGTTTACTTAAATTAGATCCTGTTGTACCACTACTAGTAAAGATTTTACTTGTTTTTTTTGAACTTATTTTGATTTCATGGGATTTAAAAAAGTCAATAGGTAAAAAAGGAATATCCTTTAAGTCTTTAATTTCGGAAGGGTGTTTACAAAGTAGATCACAAAATGATCTGTAAACCAAGTTATTTTCAAACTGAAATTTAAAGATTTCGAGTACTTTTTTTTCAAAGTCTGAAGGGCCACTAATATCAAAAATTAATTCAGGATTCATTTTTTTATATTACAACAAAGGTATAAAATTCAAAGAGCGCTACCTTGGTAACGCTCTTTGAAATAAAATGTAGACTATTTAAATTAGTTTATTATTAGTTTTTTTGTAGTAATTATGTCATTTTGTTTTATTTTAATAACATACATTCCTGCTTTTAAATTACTAACATCTAGTCTGTTATTGTCAATTTTAGAGCTTATAATAACTTTTCCAAGTATATCGTAAACATCAACTATAATCTGTCCAGAAACATTAGTTGTGATATTAACAAATCCTTTATTTGTTGGATTAGGATAAAGCCCAATAGTTTGATTTGAGCTTAATATTTGATCAGTAGATAATGTTTCGTTGAAAGTCTGAGATATTGATAAATTATCAATTAAAATCCCTTCATTTTGAGAAGAGTCAGACTGTCTCAATCCAAATTGAGTAATACTTGTTCCAGGATCAGACTCATCATCTCCTAAAATTGATGCATCAGTCTCAGAACTAGCATTAACCCACAATTGTGCAATATTTTGGTCTTGATCATATTTTACTGTCACTCTGTATGTTGTATCAAAGCTTAAGTCGTCAGGCCAAATTGTATCAGCTGTACTTCCTGTAGAAGAAATTCCAAGAGTAAAATCACTACCTTCATTATTGGCTGTAACAATGTCAATTCTTGCTCTGTAGGAAAATCCATCATCTTTAAACATTGCAAAATATTCATAATCTCCACCTGAGATAGGCTCTCCAGGATTGTTTACAGAAAAATCAAATGCATAGTACAAAACACCTTCTACTGCACCAAATGAAACACCAGCATCTTCACTAGGGGTTCCGTGTTGAACTAAAACTTTCCCTTCAGTTACCAATAAATCACCTTCAGTTCCGGAAAAATTATTCCAATTTGATGACGAAATTAAAGAGCCGTCTGGGTAATCAAAGGAATCATTGTAAGGTAAACCTAATGATGGATTACAATTAGGGCTACTTATTGATCTGGTAAAATCACATGAACTATTCGAACTATCGCCTGTAAAAGTGACAACAAAATCTGTGTTTTCAGCTACGCCACTAACTACAATTGTACCTTCAGCAACTGTTGATGGATCATCTCCAGAAACAGTTCCCACACCACCAGTATCAATTGTGTAATTAGTTGTTCCTCCACCGGTGTAATCAAAAGTTGTTGTGTATGTGTCAGTATCTTCAGAAGTATTTGAATCACATGTTGAGGAAATCGTATCAACATATAAATCACAAGGATATATTACTGAGAAAGTAACAGTTTGGTTTATAGCAGGACTAATAGGTTGGTGGTCCGGGCCAACTAATTCAACATATACTGTATATGATTCACCATCAACAACATCAATGAATTCATCTTCTAAATCATATTTCATTGCTTGAGCCTGTCCATTTACACTCCAATGTATATGACCATCAGCGCCAGAGTCTGTAGGTCCAATACTAAAGTTATCTACTGATAATGATACTGTCACGGATGTGGTTCCAGATTCAAATTCTTGATTATCTGATGGTGAAGTAATAGCAAGCACTGGACCAGAAACACAACCATCATATGATCCGATTGTATCCCAACCAGAATTCTGTGCACCTACTATCCACTCTGAATCTTGAGCATTTGTGCCAAAAGAACCTAATTCATTTGGGTTTGGTCCACAGACTGTAGTTTTTCTTGTTAAAGTGTGATCTTGTGTACCGTTTGCTACTCCAGCTACTTCCCATCCTGAGCCTGGATCAGGGCCCATATCTCCAAGAGCATCAATTATTGTATACGAAGAAGCTGTTGCACCTGCAAGTGTAAGTGCAAAGAAATCGTCTCCATTAGATAAGTATGTAAATGTTTGATCTGCAACGATTGCTGGATCGGCAGATCCATGGGCAATAACATAAACGTCGCCGCTAGCTATAATAGTTCCAGCTTCAAAAGTTACATTATCAGGGTAGTCAAATTCTCCAGTTACATTACAACCATTACTACAACTAGATAGTGAATATCCAGAGAGATCAACATCTGAGTCGGTGCCATTATAGATTTCAATAAACTTGTTATTCGAACTTCCTTCACCAAACTTACTGATGTAAAGCTCATTTACTTGAGAAAAAGAAAGATTTGAAATAAAAAGTAAAATAAAAAGAGTGTAAAAGTGTTTCATTAGCTAAGGATTTAATTTATAACAAATATAGTTTTTTTTGATGGTTTTTATTTAAATGAAATCAAATTACTAATAAAAATTTTACCTTCATTTTACTATAACGTTATCAAATTATGAAGACTTGATTTTTTTACATTTAAAATGATAATAATCAATATCTTTATATTAATTTAATTATTATTTAATATGAGTGAAAACAAATTTAAAATATTATTAGTCGATGATGAGCCTGATATTTTAGAGATAATTAGTTATAATTTAAAGTCCAATGGATTTGAAGTTTTCACAGCACTAAACGGAGTAAAAGCTTTAAAAAAGGCTAAATCAATTCTTCCTGATTTAATTATTTTAGATGTAATGATGCCTGAAATGGATGGAATAGAAACTTGCGAAGAAATTAGGAAAATTCCTGAGCTTAATGATACTATTATTACCTTTTTGACTGCAAGATCAGAGGATTACTCACAGCTAGCAGGTTTTGATGCAGGTGCTGATGATTATATAAATAAGCCCATAAAACCAAAGCTTCTGGTTGGAAAAGTAAAATCCTTATTACGTCGTTTGAACAAAAATAAAGTTACGGAAAGTAAAAATGTAATCAATCTTGGTGATTTAATAATTGATAGGGAAGAGTACAAAATCATTCTCAATAAAAACGAAATCCTTTTACCAAGAAAAGAATTTGAATTATTATATTTGTTAGCATCCAAACCAGGAAAAGTTTTTAAAAGAGAAGTTATTCTTGAAAAAATATGGGGTCATGAAGTTGTTGTTGGTGATAGAACAATTGATGTTCACATTAGAAAGCTTAGAGAAAAACTAGGCGACTCCAGGTTCAAAACAATTAAAGGTGTGGGATATAAGTTTAAAAACAAATGACGCAAAAAAAAACAAAAAACAACAACTTTTATTCATGGTTAGCGTCTCTAGTTTTGACTATTATTTTCACACTCATCATGAGTGTTTTTTTTTACCAAAATGATATTTTTAATTTAAAGATTATTTTAATATTCTCATTGCTGATTTTTATTACAAGTCTTGTGATAATTAATTTTTATGTTGAAAAAAATATTTACAAAAGGGTTGAGAAAATTTATAAAAATATAATGGTTCTTGAATCTAAACCAACTCCAGTTCAGAATGTGTCCATTTCAAACGATATGGATTTTTTAGAAAACGAGATTAATAGATACGCTAAATTAAAAAAACTTGAAGTGCAGTCTTTTAAAGAAAGAGAAGAGTTTAGAAAAGAGTTTGTTGGAAATGTAGCACACGAACTTAAAACACCATTATTCACAGTTCAAGGATATATATCTACCCTTTTGGATGGGGCAATGGATAATCCAGAAATTCTAAAAAAATATCTAAAAAGAGCTGACAAGGGAGTTGAAAGGTTAATATATATTGTACAAGATCTAGATTTGATTACAAAAATAGAATTTGGAGAAAATAAGTTATCAAAATCAAACTTTGATATAATAGTTTTAATTAAAAATATCTTTGAGGATCTTGAAATGAAAGCAAAAAAGAAAAACATTTCATTATTAATAGATGATTCAGTTAAAAATTCAATTATGGTTTATGCTGATATGGAACGTATTCAACAAGTCGTTACAAATTTGATTGTTAACTCAATCAAATATGGAGATACAAATGGGACAACTGAAGTTAGTGTTGAGCCCTTTGATGCGAAAAAGTTTGTTGTTAGAATAACTGACAATGGAGAAGGAATAGATGAAGAACACATTCCAAGATTGTTTGAGCGTTTTTACCGAGTTGACAAAAGTGGTTCAAGAACTGAGGGGGGCTCCGGTTTAGGTCTTTCAATAGTTAAACATATAATTGATGCACACGAAGAAAGTATTTTTGTAGAAAGTAAATATGGAATAGGTAGTGAGTTTTCATTTACTTTACCAGAAGCGATTTAATAATATTCAAATAAATCTTAAATTGGGTAGTAAAAATAAACTAAAACGATTTAAAGAAAATGAAACGTTTTCAAATGTTTTTCAGCCTACTAGAGAAGTTTTAGTAGATGATCTTTTTCCTTTGAAAGGAAAATGGAGTTCAGATTTTTTTAAAAATAAAAACCCCATAATTGTCGAACTCGGATGTGGAAAAGGAGAATATTCTGTTGAACTTGCCAAACGTAATCCTGAAAGAAATTATATTGGAATTGACACAAAAGGAGCCAGATTTTGGCGGGGTGCAAAAACTGCAAATGAAAACGATTTGTCGAATGTAGCCTTTGTTAGAGCTCAAATCGAACTTCTATGTAATATTTTTAGTGATAATGAGATTGATGAAATTTGGATTACTTTTCCAGATCCACAAATTCATTTTAAGAGAACTAAGCACAGATTGACTAACTTAACTTTTTTAAAACAATACAAGCGTGTCTTAAAAAATGATGGTTTTGTACACTTAAAAACAGATAGCGAATTTATGCATGGATACACACTAGGTATATTAAATGGACTTAGTGAAAATATTGAATATTCAAATCATGATATTTATAATCGTGAGGGAAGTCCTGACGAAGTGACTTCGATTAAGACATTTTATGAAGATATTTATTTAAGGGAAGATAAAGCTATTACATACGTTAAATTTAAATTAAATTCAGGTTGGATATAACATTTATATTTTTTGTGGGTCTTGTTATTTCATTTTTTGGAGTTATTCCCCCTGGGATGTTAAACATGTCAGCTGCTAAAATTAGCTTAAAAGAAGGTCATAACCGAAGTTTTATGTTTTCTATCGGAGTCTGTATTATTGTTGCTTTACAAACATATATTGCCGCAACATTCGCAAAATATTTGAGTGAGAATACAGATGTTACTAACATATTAAAACGTGTTGCTTTAGTGATTTTCATTTTAATATCAATATACTTTTTTGTTACAGCTAAATCTAATCCGAAACCCATCGATTTAAATTCTGATATTAGAAGTAAGCAAAGTCGTTTTTTTCAGGGATTGTTTTTGTCATTACTAAATATTTTTCCAATTCCATTTCAGGTTTATGTTTTGACTACTCTTTTGTCAATTGGATGGATTGTAATGGATGGAGTAATTATTGGAGCTTATGTAGCTGGTACATCAATGGGAACTTTTATAGCACTATATGTTTATATTTTATTTTTTGATAGTTTAAAAAACAACAAATTTATGTCAACGAAAAATATAAATTATTCAATATCAATAATTACAATGATTGTTGCAATATCCACTCTAATAAACTTGTTAGGGTTTTGAAAAAAAATTCAGTGAAATCAAATTTTTTTAACCTATGCTATGATGTTGCTCGTAAAATTCCTTTTGGTCGTGTCACAACCTACGGAGCAATTGCTAAATATCTTGGGTTAGTCAAAAGTGCTCGTATTGTAGGATATGCAATGACATCTTCACATGGAAAAGATGTCCCTGCTCATAGAGTCGTCAACAGGAATGGTTTACTCACTGGTAAACATCACTTTGAAGGTGTTAATTTAATGCAACAACTTCTCGAAAATGAGGGTATTATTGTTGTTGATAATCAGATTAAAAACTTCCAAAACGTTTTTTGGGATCCAAATAAAGAACTTTAGTTTTTTTATTAAATCAGATGTATATTTGTACAAAGATTTAATTTATTAATAATTTTTGAAATTTACTAAGAGAGATATATCCAAAGCTTTAAGTACTATCACTGTTCCTGGAGAAGGTGAAAATATGGTTGATAGTAAAGCAATTCAAAATATTATCGTTTTTGGTGATGAAGTGATTATTGATGTAACTATATCAAATCCAACACTTCAAGCTAGAAAGAGAACTGAGACTACTATAATAAAAACAATTCATGATCAGGTTTATAAAAAAGCTAAAGTCAAAGTTAATGTTAAGGTTCAAAAATCAGCTAATAACTCCAGTAGTATAATTAAGGGTAAGCCCATAACCGGAATTCAAAATATCATTGCTGTTGCTTCAGGAAAAGGAGGGGTCGGTAAATCTACTGTGACCTCAAATATTGCTGTGACCTTATCAAAAATGGGTTTTAAAGTTGGTATTCTAGATGCAGATATTTACGGACCTTCAATACCAATAATGTTTGATGTATCTAATGAAAAACCTCTAGCTGTTAATGTCAATGGAGCTTCAAAAATGAAACCTGTAGAAAATTATAATGTTAAAATTTTATCAATAGGATTTTTTACAAAACCTAGCCAAGCTGTTGTCTGGCGTGGGCCTATGGCAGCCAAAGCGCTTAATCAAATGATTTTTGACGCTGCGTGGGGAGAATTGGATTTTTTGATTATCGATTTACCACCAGGAACTGGAGATATTCATTTAAGTATTATGCAATCTCTACCAATTACCGGAGCTGTTATTGTGAGTACTCCACAGAACGTTGCTCTTGCTGATGCTAAAAAAGGAGTTGCGATGTTTCAACAGCAAAGTATTAATGTACCAGTTTTGGGGATAGTTGAAAATATGGCTTATTTTACTCCGGAGGAGCTTCCTGAAAATAAATATTATATATTTGGAGAAGAAGGTGCTAAACACCTTGCGTATGATCTTAATTTACCGTTTTTAGGAGAAATACCAATTGTTCAAAGTGTTAGAGAGGCTGGAGATTTTGGCAGACCAGCTGCTTTACAGGAAAATACTCCTGTTGAGTTAGCTTTTAAAGATTTGTCACAGGAAATAGTAAAACAAGTAGTAAATAGGAATGAAAGTTTACCTCCCTCTGAGGTTATAAAAATAACAACAATGGCAGGTTGTAGTGCTGTCAAAAAATAAAATAATATGAGTTCAAATGACCTTCGTAAAAATGTAGAAAAAGCTCTTGACGAGATTAGACCATTTCTTCAAAATGATGGTGGTAATATTAATCTTATTGATATTGAAAATGAAGAAGTTGTAAAAGTTCAACTAATTGGAGCTTGCTCCTCTTGCTCTGTAAATCAAATGACATTAAAATCTGGGGTTGAGATGACCATAAAAAAATATGCTCCTCAAATTCAGTCTGTTATTAATATTGAAGTTTGATATGATAAAAACAGACATCATTATAATTGGTGCAGGTCCAACTGGCTTATTTGCTGTTTTCGAAGCAGGTCTTCTAAAGTTAAAATGTCATTTAATTGATGCTTTAGCAGAGCCCGGAGGCCAGTGTAATGAAATATATCCCAAGAAACCAATTTATGATATTCCTGCTTATCCTGAAATTTTAGCTGGAGAATTGACAGAAAAGTTATTAGAACAATCCAAACAATTTAAACCTGGATTTACTCTTGGTGAAAGAGCTGAATCAATTGAAAAGCAAAAAGATGGTTCGTTCATAGTTACAACTAATAAAGGCACACAACATAAAGCTCCAGTGGTTGCTATTGCTGGAGGATTAGGAAGCTTTGAACCACGAAAACCAAATATTCAAAATTTAAATAATTTTGAAGACAAGGGAGTTGCTTACATAATAAAAGATCCTGAGATTTATCGAAATAAAAGAGTAGTAATAGCTGGAGGTGGAGATTCTGCTCTAGATTGGACTATTTTTTTAAGCGAGATTGCAAGTGAAGTTACATTGATTCATAGAAGAACTGAGTTTAGGGGTGCATTAGATTCTGTTGATAAGGTTCAAGATCTAAAAAATAATGGAATTATAAAACTAATTACACCTGCTGAAGTAACGGCTATAAATGGCAATGGATTTTTAAATTCAATTACATATACAATCAAAGATGGACTTAGTAAATCAATAGAAGCAGATGCATTTATTCCACTGTTTGGACTTTCTCCTAAGCTAGGTCCAATTGCTAATTGGGGTCTTGAAATTGAAAAGAATGCAATTAAGGTTAATAATGCTCTAGATTATCAAACTAATATACCTGGAATTTTTGCTATTGGAGATGTGAATACTTACCCTGGTAAGTTAAAATTAATTTTGTGTGGTTTTCATGAAGCAACTCTAATGTGTCAAGCTGCCTACAAGATTATAAATCCAGGAAAAAGGTTAGTTTTAAAATATACAACAGTAAGTGGCATTGATGGTTTTGATGGTACTAGAAAACAAGCTCCCAAGAGCGTTGTTAAATCAATCAAATGATATATGTCTCATCCATCAGATATTTCAATAAAAATTACTGATCGAAATGGGAATAAGCATTTAGTAAAGTCCCCAATAGATATGGCTTTAAATCTTATGGAAGTTATTCGTATGCATGAACTTGCTCCTGAAGGTTCTATTGGAGTATGTGGAGGCATGGCTATGTGCGCTTCTTGTCAGTGTTATATTATTAGTTCTCATAAACTTCCTGAAAAAACAGATGAAGAAGATGCAATGTTGAGTGAAGCTTTTAATGTTAACACTAATAGTCGACTTGGGTGTCAAATACATATTAATTCCAATAAAATGGATGGTCTTGAGGTAGTGATTGCTCCTGAGGAATAAAATCATTGAATTTTTTCAATAGCAATAGGCAAGAGACGTTCTACAAACTTTGAGTAAGCTAACGCTGAGGGATGTAAATTATCACTAGCAACCAATGCAGGATTTTCAATCCCTTCTCGAGTAATATCTGTTATATAAACATATGAGATGTTATTTTCCAAACAATAATTTTCAGCATATTGGTTGTAATTATCCAATTGATCCGAAATATATCCACTTGGAAAGTTTTGACCAAAAGGAGTATAAGCATAGTCAGGTATTGAGATAACAATTAGCCTTGAAGGATCATCTCCAACTAAAGAAATGGCAATATTTACCAATTCGATAAATTCAGATTCATAAACTGAAAATGGCCTTCCTTGATATTGATTGTTCACCCCAATAAGTAAAGTTACAAGACTATGGTCAAGGGGTGGGTTATAAGATTCTATTGCCGATATTAAATTAGTAGTTGTCCATCCGGTTTGTGCTATTATTTCTAATTCAAATGAGTCCTGCTCATCAAAATATAATATCAAACTGTCTTTCAATTGTTCAGGGAATCTACAACTCACACACACACTTTGGCCTATAGTGTAACTATCTCCCAAAGAAATAATTTTAAAATTTTGTGGTAAATTTTCTTCAACAATGTCTTGAGGTATATTTTCCTCGATAGCGCCATTAGTTATAACTTCAGTCTTATCCTGACAGCTATAAAAAAGAGTAATTAATGTAAATATCCCAGTTAAAAAATGTGATTTGAAGTATTTTTTATTTAAATGCATTTAAACCAGTTATATCGAGTCCAGTTATTAGTAGGTGTATATCGTGAGTTCCTTCATAGGTTACAACACTTTCTAAATTCATCATGTGCCTCATAATACTATATTCCCCAGTAATCCCCATTCCTCCTAAAATTTGTCTAGATTCTCGAGCGATTTTTAGTGCCATCTCAACATTATTTCTTTTTGCCATCGATATTTGAGCTGAACTTGCTTTGTTTTGATTTTTTAATTGCCCTAATCTAAAGGCAAGTAATTGAGCTTTGGTTATTTCAGTAATCATTTCTGCAAGTTTTTTTTGTTGCAGTTGAAATCCAGCAATTGGTTTACCAAATTGTACTCGTTCTTTGGCATATCTAAGTGCAGTATCATAACAATCCATAGCTGCACCAATAGCTCCCCAAGCTATTCCGTAACGTGCTGAATCTAAACAACCTAAAGGGGCACCTAAACCAGACTTATTTGGCAGCAAATTATCTTTTGGAACTTTGACGTCTTGAAAAATTAGTTCTCCAGTGGCGCTAGCTCTCAGTGACCATTTGTTGTGTGTTTCTGGAGTTGAAAACCCCTCCATATTACGTTCAACTATTAGACCATGGATACGACCTTCTTCATTTTTTGCCCATACAACGGCAATATCACAAAAGGGTGCATTGGATATCCAAAGTTTAGCACCATTAAGAAGATAATGGTCTCCCATATCTTTGAAATTAGTTGTCATACCCCCAGGATTACTCCCGTGGTCTGGCTCTGTAAGCCCGAAGGCTCCCATGAACTCTCCAGAAGCTAATTTTGGAAGATATTTTTCACGTTGTTCTTGACTACCATATTGCCAAATTGGGAACATTACCAAAGATGATTGTACTGATGCTGTACTTCTAACTCCGGAGTCTCCACGCTCAATTTCTTGCATGATAAGTCCATAGGAAATTTGATCTAATCCAGCTCCTCCATATTCTTCGGGGATATAGGGGCCAAAAGCACCTATTTCAGCAAGACCATTTATAATTTGCTTTGGAAATTCACCTTTTTGAGCATATGACTCTATTATTGGTGAAATATCTCTTTTAACCCAATTTCGAGCTGCCTCTCTTACAAGTTTGTGTTCTTCATTAAATAAATCATCTAAATTATAGTAATCTGGGGCTTCAAATAAGTCAGGTTTCATAATAAAAAATTTAGGTTATTTTTAAGAAAAGCTGAAATAATAACTCTAATAATAAATTAATTAAACAAATTTAATTATAAATTTAATTAGTCTTAGATTTTTAAATAAAATTCTTTTGTTAAACTTTTATAATAATCGCTGTATACATGTCTTTCTTCTTCGAGAAATACTTCATTATATTTGACATAAGTTTTTTTAAATGAAAGTTCAATTAAGCTTCTTTTTATAGAACTAAATTCTCTTCCTCTGACTCTGCTTATATTATTGCAAAAAATATTATATCTATTTGCTATAAAAATAAATTCTTTTTCAAATTCATATGGGATAATCACGCAGAATTTACCCAAATTGTTGAGGAGTTTTTTTACAGATAATATTAGATCTTTAAAATTCAATTTTAATTGAAATCTTGCTTGGTTTCGCGCTTCACAATTTGAACTACTCTTCCCATTAAAGTAAGGAGGATTAGATATTATTAAGTCATATTTTAATTTTGAATTTGAACTAAAGTTTATTATGTCGTCATGATAACATAATAAACGATTTTTCCATGGGGATTTTTTAAAATTTTCTACACATTGATCAAAAGCATTTTTATCAATTTCAACTCCGTTTATTCTGTTTGCACTACACCTTTGGGCTAACATTAAAGATAATATTCCAGATCCAGATCCAATATCCAAAATTGATTTTGGTGATGGATTTAAAGAGGCCCAAGCACCTAGAAGAACTGCATCAGTTCCTACTTTCATAGCACATTTATCATGAAATACTTCAAATTTTTTGAATTTAAATGATTTTAAAGTCATTAATCAATAAATAAATCAATGAGACCTGGCGGGGTTAAAACGCTTATAGTTTTTGTTTCTCGATTTATATTTTTTATAAATTCATCATTTATTGGTATCAAGATTTCTTTTCCATTATTATCTATTTCAAATAGAGCTTGAGGTGAGTTGTCATTAACACTTTTCACTTCTCCTACAAAGCCATATTCAAGATCAATAATTTTAAAGCCTAAAATTTCGTGAAAATAAAAAGAATTACCCTTTAATTTAGGAAGTAAATGAAGAGGAAGATATATATCTTTTTTAATAAGCATATCAGCTTCGGCTTCGCAATTTATGTCCTCAAATTTTAATCGAAGTAAATTTGATTTATGTAATTTTGATTTTTCTAAAAAGTAAGGAATTAGGGAATTATTAAACTCTAAGAATACAGTTTTTAATTCTTTGTAGAGTTCAGGTTGATCAGTATCAAGTTTTGCAAGGACTTCGCCTTTAAAACTATACTTTTTGATAATTTTTGCAAGAAAAAAACAATCTTTTTTTTTCATAATAATAAAAAAACCTGACTTATGTCAGGTTTAAATATATGAAATAAATAAATTATTCTTCTTCAGCAGTCTCTTCAGCAGTCTCTTCAGCAGTCTCTTCAGCAGTCTCTTCAGCAGCTTCAGTAGTTTCTTCAGCAGCTTCAGCAGCTTCAGTAGTTTCTTCAGCAGCTTCAGCAGTCTCTTCAGCAACTTCACTAGCCTCATCTTCAATTTTAGGAAGTGCTGCAGCAATTCTTGCCTCGTTAGCTGCTTTTTCAGCTGCTAACGCTTTAGCTTCTTGAGCGTCTTTTTCTTTTTGAAGATTGGATTTTTTGGCATCAGTTTTAGCTTTCTTTTCAGTGAGCCATTCTTGAAACTTCTTTTCAGCTTCTTCTTCAGTTAAAGCTCCTTTTTTTACTCCACCCGCAAGGTGTTTTTTTAATAAAACTCCTTCATTTGATAAAATTGCTCTAGTCGTGTCAGTAGGCTGAGCTCCATTTTCTAGCCATTTAACAGCACTGTCAATATTTAATTCAATTTTTGCTGGGTTAAGGTTTGGATTATAGGTTCCAAGTTTTTCTAGGTATTTTCCGTCTCTTTTAGATCGAGTGTCAGCTGCGACAATCCAATAGAAAGGTTTTCCTTTTTTTCCGTGTCTTTGTAATCTTAGTTTTACAGGCATAAAAATTAATTTGTGAGATTCACGATCTCGGTTATTAATGAGCGGCAAATATAGTACAATTTTTCTTTTAAAAAACATTCGTTTATTTTTTATATTTTTGATATTTATAAGTCACTTTATTTTAATCCTTTTCCAGAACATGAAAAATCTTTTTTTAGCTTTAGCAATTATCTCATTGGTTAGTTGTCAAGATGACATTCAAAGTAGTAGTCCCACTCTTCAAGGAGTTAGGCACGGTGATTATGTGTGGAAGTCAACTGTACGCTCAGCTACAGTTAATATCGACGATAGTATTAAGATAATTGGTAGTGATGGATTTGGAACTATGATAATAAATTTACCTAATGCAATTGTTGGTACTTATGATTTAGGTCAAGGAAAACCCTCGACAATAACTTATAATGAGGGAAATACAACTTACTCAACTCAAAACAATGGCAATGAATATCCTGTATACTTAGGAGATGGTAAAGTTTACATAGAAATGGTCGATGTTGAAAATAAAACTCTTAGGGGCTCTTTTTACTTTAACTCTTATGATAATTCTGGTTCAAATTATATGAATTTTTCAGAGGGAGTTTTTTACAACTTGTCTTACGTTGAAGAACAATAGTTAATTTAAGTTATATTTTATCTTTTTATTTGAACAAAAATTTCAAAATTTTGTTCATAATTAGACTAAAATAATTAATACTCAAACATAAAATAATTCTATATTTATTGTTCTATAATTATTACAGTATAGCCTAAAATGTATTTGATATTTGATACAGAAACCACTGGGCTTCCAAAAAAATGGAATGCTCCTATTACTGATCATGACAATTGGCCAAGATGTGTTCAAATTGCATGGCAATTGCATGACGATATGGGGAATTGTATTGAACACAAAGATTTTATAATCAAGCCAAATGGTTTTAATATTCCATACGACGCAGAAAGAATCCACGGGATTTCAACTGAACTTGCAGATTCAAAGGGATTAGCTTTGGAAGATGTACTTGGCGAATTCAATATTGCGTTATCCAAAGCTAAATTTGTAGTAGGTCAAAATGTTGGATTTGATATAAATGTTTTGGGTTGTGAGTACGACCGAAACAAATTTCAAACATCTTTAAACGATCTCCCAGTTCTAGACACATGCACAGAGACAACAGCTGACTTATGTAAATTACCAGGTGGTCGTGGAGGAAAATTTAAATTACCAACTTTAACTGAATTACATCAATATTTATTTGACCAGCCATTTGCAGAAGCCCATAATGCTACAGCTGATGTCGAAGCTACTTCACGATGTTTTTTAGAATTATTAAGATTAGGAGTTTATTCGCATGAACAATTGCAAGCATCTCCAGAATATTTAAAAAAGTTTCAGTCTCAAAATTTAAAACCTATTTCCCCTATTGGATTAAAGCATGTTAACCTAAAAAAACAGGCTAAGTCAATTTCAAAAATATTTCAAAATGATTATAAAGAGATAAATAATAATCAATCTGAAAAAACATTAACTGATTTTAAAAATGCATCAGTTATTCAATTACATAATCATTCTCAGTTTTCTATTTTACAATCCACAATAAGTATCAAAAAATTGGTTGATGCGACTGCCAAGGACGGTATGCCAGCAGTAGCTTTAACTGATCATGGTAATTTGATGGGTGCTTTCCATTTTGTTAAAGAGATTAATAAATATAATCAGAGCATTATTTCCAAATCTGAAGATTCTAAGTTAGATGGAGAAATTCCTAATAGGAATCCAATAAAGCCAATTATTGGATGTGAATTTTTTGTTTGTGAGGATCATGAAAATAAATCTCATAAAGATAATGGGTATCAAGTCGTGTTTTTGGCAAAGAATAAAAAGGGATATGAAAACTTGGTGAAAATGACTTCCCTAGCTTTTACAAATGGATTTTATTATGTGCCTCGTATTGATCGTGGTGTAGTTGAAAAATATAAAGATGATTTAATTGTATTATCAGGTAATTTAAATGGAGAAATCTCTTCAAAATTGTTAAATGTTGGCGAGAATCAAGCTGAGGAAGCATTGTTGTGGTGGAAAAACCAATTTGGTGAAGATTTTTATTTAGAATTAATGCGACATGGGCAAGAAGATGAAGATAGGATTAATCCAGTAATTATTAAATTCTCAAAAAAACATAATGTTTCTTTAATTGCTACTAATAACACATATTACCTTGATAAAACTGAAGCTAATGCGCATGATATTTTATTGTGTGTAAAAGACGGAGAGAAACAATCTACTCCCATAGGTCGTGGAAGAGGTTATCGTTATGGGTTACCGAATCAAGAATACTATTTTAAGAGTTCTTCTGAAATGAAGGAGCTTTTCAGTGATATTCCTGATGCAATAATTAATATGCAGAAAATTTCTGATAAAATTGAATCTTTTGAACTTGCAAGAGATGTTTTATTACCAAAATTTGACATTCCGGAGAAGTTCAAAAACCCTAAAGACGAAATTGAAGGAACTAAACATGGAGAAAATGCTTACTTACGTCATCTTGCATATGAGGGCGCAAAAAAACGTTATAAAAAATTAACAAATGAGCTTAAGGAAAGAATAGATTTCGAATTACAAACTATTCAAAAGACAGGATATCCAGGATATTTTTTAATAGTTGAAGATTTCATCAGAGTGGCTCGTGATTTAGGTGTTTCTGTTGGACCTGGACGAGGGTCAGCAGCAGGATCAGTTGTAGCATATTGTTTATGGATAACAAATATTGATCCTATTAAATATAATTTACTTTTTGAAAGGTTTTTAAATCCAGATCGTGTTAGTATGCCTGACATCGATATAGATTTTGATGATGAAGGTAGAAGTAAAGTAATGGATTATGTAATAAAAAAATATGGATCTAATCAAGTTGCTCAGATAATTACATATGGAACTATGGCTGCTAAATCTTCAATTCGTGATACTGCTAGAGTTTTAGACTTACCATTGGGAGATGCCGATCGATTGGCAAAATTAGTTCCAAATATGACTAAACTTAATAAGATCTTTGGAGTGGAGGAAAAAATATTGAGACAAAAGTTTAGGGCTGAAGACATGGAATTAATTAATCAACTTTTAAACATATCTGAGGGCGATGATTTAGAGGCAGAAACTGTAAATCAAGCTAAAGTCTTAGAAGGGTCTCTGAGGAATACTGGAATTCATGCATGTGGAGTTATAATAACCCCTGGGGATATAACAAACTATGTTCCAATAGCAACTGCCAAAGATTCAGATTTATATGTAACTCAGTTTGATAATGCTGTTGTCGAAGATGCAGGTCTTTTGAAAATGGATTTTTTAGGGCTCAAAACATTAACATTGATTAAGGATACGGTTAAGATTGTCAAGGCTAAACATGGAATATTACTTGATCCTGAAAACTTTCCTTTAGACGATGAATTAACATATGAGCTTTTTCAGAAAGGAGAAACTGTAGGTATTTTCCAATATGAGTCCGCTGGAATGCAGAAGCATATGCGTGATCTTAAGCCCACAGTGTTCGCTGACTTGATTGCAATGAATGCACTTTATCGACCGGGGCCACTCGAGTATATCCCAAGTTTTATAAGAAGAAAACATGGTGATGAGGCAATTAGTTATGACCTTCCAGAGATGGAAGAATTCTTGAAAGAGACTTATGGAATTACTGTTTATCAAGAGCAAGTGATGTTATTGTCACAAAAGTTAGCTGATTTTACTAAAGGTGAAGCTGATGTCTTAAGAAAAGCTATGGGTAAAAAACAAAAAGCTGTTTTGGATAAGATGAAGCCTAAGTTTATAAATCAAGCTAGTGCAAAAGGATTAAGCTCAGAAAAATTAGAAAAAATATGGACTGACTGGGAAAAGTTTGCAAGTTATGCTTTCAATAAATCTCATTCTACTTGTTATGCTTGGATTGCATATCAAACAGCGTATTTAAAAGCTCATTATCCTGCTGAGTATATGGCAGCAGTATTGTCAAATAATATGAATGACATAAAACAAGTAACCTTTTTCATGGAGGAAGCCAAAAGAATGAAAATAAAAGTATTAGGTCCAGATGTAAATGAAAGTTATTATAAATTTTCTGTAAATAAGGGTAATGCAATTCGCTTTGGTATGGGGGCTGTTAAAGGAGTTGGATATGGCGCAGTAAAGACAATTGTCAGTGAGCGAAAAAATAATGGTCAGTTTAGGTCAATTTTTGATTTAGCCAAAAGAATTGATTTGCGGGCTGCTAACAAAAAGGCATTTGAAAATCTTGCTAATTCAGGAAGTTTTGATTGTTTTACTAATACACACCGAGCTCAATATTTTCATCAAGAAGGCGATGGAATTACATTTTTAGAAAAAACATTGAAATATGCTCATAGATTTCAAGACAATAAAAATTCTGCACAAGTTAGTTTGTTTGGTGAATCAAGTTCAATACAATTTCCAGAACCTGAGATTCCTCCATGTGACAATTGGGGGGCAATGGAAAAACTGGCACGGGAAAAAGAAGTAGTTGGGATTTACATTTCTGGTCATCCACTTGACGATTTTAAAATTGAAATGAAAAATTTTTGTAATGGAACAATTACATCATTTGAGAATTTAGAATTACTAATAAACAAAGAAATAACTTTTGGTGGAGTTATTACAGATGTTGAGCATAGGGTAAGCCGTCATGGAAAAGGGTGGGCTACTTTCACAATTGAAGATTACACAAATAATCATGAGTTTAAAATCTTTGGAGAAGAATACCTTAAATTCAGACATTTTTTAATGCTTAATAATTTTGTTTATGTGCGTTCTGTTGTGAGAGATGGTTGGATTAACAGGGAAACTGGAAAAAAAGGGGCTCCAAGGTTACAATTTAATAATTTCCAGTTATTGCACGATGTGATTAATGCTTATGCAAAAAAGCTATCAATTCAATTAAGTTTGAATGGTATAAATGAGGGAAAAATTGATGAACTTCAAGAATTATTTAAAATGCATAAGGGCAATCATTCACTAAATTTTGTTATTTACGATGATGAAGATAGTATTAAAGTCAATTTAAAAAGTAGAAAACAAAAAATTAAAATATCCCAAGAACTCCTTTCTGATTTAGATTCTAGGAAAGTTTTTTATAAACTTAATTAGATCTGTTGATAAATTCACTACCATAATTTGAAAAATTAATATTATTTAAAATTTATCATATAAATTTTGATTAATTTTGTTTTTGAAATTTAATAATATATTATGGCTATTGAGATTACAGACGCAAATTTTGAAGAAACAGTATTAAAAAGTAAAAAACCTGTTATGGTTGATTTTTGGGCAGCCTGGTGTGGCCCCTGTAGAATGGTTGGCCCAATAATAGATGAAATTAGTAATGAATATTTAGACAAAGCAGTAGTAGGTAAAGTAGATGTTGATTCTAATCAAGAGTTCGCTGCTAAATATGGAGTAAGAAATATCCCTACAGTTTTAGTCTTCCATAACGGTGAAGTTGTAACGCGCCAGGTTGGTGTTGCACCAAAAGCGACATATGCAGAGGCTATTGATGCTTTACTTTAATAATATTTAAAATTTAATAATTAAAGGTTTGTTTTATTGACAAACCTTTTTTGTTTGATTAAATGCAGGTAAAAAATATATATCAAGGAAATTCTTATTTTTCAAATCTAGAATTGCTGGCCAAGTCAATTGTTGAAGGTTATATATCTGGACTTCATAAAAGCCCTTTTCATGGTTTTTCAGCCGAATTTTCGGAGCACAAAATTTATAATAATGGCGAGAGTACTAAACATATAGACTGGAAGTTATTTGCTAAAACTGATAAACTCTATACTAAACGTTTTCAAGACGAAACAAATTTGCGTAGTCATTTAATAATTGATCAGAGCCTATCGATGCATTATCCAATTTCAAAGTCTAAAATTGATTTAGAGTTTAATAAAATTGAGTTTTGTGCACTTGCATCGGCAGCTCTTTTACACATTCTAAAAAAACAGCGAGATGCTGCCGGGTTGAGTTTATATGACAGTAAATATAATTTTTACGCACCTGAAAAAGGAGGAGAGTCACATTACCGTATGCTTGTAAACCAATTACAAAAATCGATTAACGTTAAACCAAATAAATCAACTACAAAAACTTATGAAGTTTTACATCAAATTGCTGAAAAATTACACAGACGCTCATTAGTGTTTTTGTTCACAGATTTATTTCAAAATGATATTGATTCAACAGATCTATTTGATTCAATAAGACATTTGAAATTTAACAAACATGAATTAATCTTATTTCATGTTCATGATAAGAAAACAGAATTTGATTTTAATTATGATAATTTGCCAAAACGTTTTTTTGATGTTGAATCAAATTCGCACATAGATATTTTTCCTCAAAATTTAAAAAAGGAATACAACAAAGAAGTAAAAAAATATTTTGATTTTTTTAGACTAAAATGTTTACAATATAAAATCAATTATGTAGATGTTGATATACGTCAAGGTTTTGATAAAATCCTTACTACATTCTTTGAAAAGCGTCACAAATTTTTATAAAAAACAAATAAAAACATTTGCCGTATTAAAAATGGAACGTATATTTGCATTCGCTATAAAGCAACGGTTTGGTAGTTCAGTTGGTTAGAATACCTGCCTGTCACGCAGGGGGTCGCGGGTTCGA
>JAYNFX010000015.1:0-30639 GCA_038106885.1 Flavobacteriaceae bacterium
ATGAATTATCAATTTCTTACGATTTCCTAAACAATGATAATTGTTTTGGTTGTCCGGACTATTAATAAGTCATAATTAAATATTATAAGTCTTCAACTTATATTATGCCTAAAAAAATTAAAATTATTGAGTGTCCAAGAGATGCTTTGCAAGGTATAAAGACTTTTATTCCAACAGAGCTTAAGATTAATTACATTCAATCTTTACTCAGAGTTGGTTTTGATACATTAGATTTTGGAAGTTTTGTTTCTCCAAAAGCCATACCTCAAATGCGAGATACAAAAGAAGTTTTAGATAAACTTTATTTAGGTAGTACTAAAACTAAATTATTGTCAATCGTTGCAAATTTAAGAGGAGCTGAAATGGCTTGCTCGATTGATTCAATAGATTATCTTGGCTTCCCTTTTTCTATTTCTGAAAATTTTCAAATGCGTAATACACATAAAACTATTTCTGAATCTGAGATTGTTTTAAAAGATATATTGGAAATAACTCAAAAATCAAATAAGAAACTTGTAGTTTATATGTCAATGGCATTTGGTAATCCTTATGGAGATCCTTGGGATGTTGATATTGTTGGTGAGTGGGCTGATCGTTTACAATCAATGGGAGTTGAAATTCTATCCCTCAGTGATACTATTGGAAGTTCAAAACCGGAATCAATTTCATATCTTTTTTCAAATTTAATACCAAAATTCCCACATATTGAGTTTGGTGCTCATCTACATACTCATCCTAATTCTTGGTACGAAAAATTGAATGCAGCTTACAAAGCGGGATGCCATAGGTTTGATGGAGCTATACAGGGATTTGGAGGATGTCCAATGGCAAGTGATTCTTTGACGGGGAATATGCCAACTGAAAAAATAATTTCTTATTTAAATTCAGAAAAAATAAAAACAAACCTCAATGTGCTAGCTTTTGAAAGTGCGCACAATGAGGCTTCAAAATTATTTTCAAAATTTTCTTAAAATCTGTATTCAAGACCTCCATACACTCCAAACGGATGTCCAGGTCTCAAGCCAGCTGGGGCTTTGGCTGCTACATAAGTATTATTAAATAAGTTAATAGCACTACCGGTAATACTTAAGTTATTTTTTAAGTGATATTTTCCAGAAAAATCAACTACAAAATTTGGGTTTACTCCATTAACTGAGTTAATTGACCCTTTTCCAGCAAATGTTCTAAATGCACCATTTTGTCTTCCACTAACGTGAATTTCATAGTCATTATGATTTAATGAAATAGAAGCATTAAATTGATGTTTTGCAATGTATGGAAATTCATCACCCTTTGAAACTTCACCCCATAAATCCTCATCACTACCAAAATTATTTAAAAATTCAGTATCTGTATATGTATAGCCAAATGTTATCGGTAGTGATATTTTATTATTTTTTTCTAGAAGATTATAATTTAGCATTAATTCTAATCCTTTGACTTGAGCTTCACCAGCATTAAATTGGTCTAATGATCCACTACCACCACTTGCAGCTAAATCACTTCCCAGTAAATTACTGTAGTTGTTAAAGAACAGAACAATTTCACCTCTCAATCCTTTGTAATTAAATCGTGTCCCTAGCTCATAATTAATACTTTCTTCAGCTTTTTGATCAGGTGAATTTCCGGGTGGTGAAAATCCTTTATGAACACCACCAAATATTGACGTAAGATTGTTGAATTTATAATTTATCCCTAAACCAGGAATAAAAAAAGAAATATTATTTTCTCTCGTCGATAATTCGTTACCAGTTCGTTCTGGATCAGAGCTTCCGTAATTATCTCTGCCAAGTTTAATATCTTCGTATCTAAAACCTGGAGTTAAAGTAAGATTTTTGTATTTCAACTTGTAAAGGATAGACCCTGCAAATGCTTTTGCGCTGGAAATTCTATTTGCATCGGTACCCGGATTTGCGTCGTTAGTTAAATTCATAATACCATTTGTAATACTATAACCGTCTTTCCATTGAAAGCGGTCTTCTTCATCGTAATGATAACGTAGTCCAATTTCCAAGTCATGAAAGATATTTTCATTATTCCAATGAAAATCAAATTTTGTTTGAACTCCATTTGAAATATATTTTCTATTATTTGCTTTTACAAGCAGTGCATCGGAATCAGAATTTATATTTCCATTAATAATATTCATATGGTTAGTAAAGCTCTCAGGGTCATCTAATATTGAGCTGATTTTAACCTTATCTCCTTCATAAACAACGTCATTCAATTTATACCAATTTCTTGAAAATCCGTTATAATATGCATTTGTATTTATTTTTAAAAAATCTGTAACTTTAATTTCATGCGTAACTAAAAACTGATTATGTTTATTAGTCATTTTATCCATTTGTGAAGCATCATATCTATCAAATGGGTTTGAATAAAAATCGGAATTATTAAGACCTAAATATGTTTCATTTGAAACTTCGTCTGAATATTGAAACTTGAATAAAAGTGATTGTTTATATTTTGAATTGTTATCGCTTTTAAATTTAATTTTAGCGACAACGTCATTTTTATTAAATCCAGTATTTTTATCATTTATTAAATTTTTAAAACCATCAGAATTGTTTTTTAAATACTCAACTACAAATCCTAATTTTGATTTTGTAGCTCCTATTTTAAAATGAGTTTGTTGAGTGTTGAAACTACCCATGCTTGTTCTAAGGTTTCCTGATAATTCATCTGGAATAGCAGTACTGACCAGGTTAATAGCACCTCCAGTTGTAAATGGGCCGTATTGTATTTGACTACTTCCTTTTAAAATTTCGACAGCTTGCATTCTTGCTATTGATGGAAAGTAATATGCAGCTGGAGCACTGTATGGAGCTGGAGCTATTAAAACACCATCTTCCATTATTGAAATTTTGGCACTTCTTTCAGGTGACGTTCCGCGTAAGCTAATATTTGGTCGCAAGCCAAATCCATCTTCTTCGTAAATAGACACACCTGGTACTTCTCTCAGGACTCTATTTATATCAGTATAATTAAATTTGTTTAATTCTTTAGATGATATATAGTGTGCTGAACCAGATCTATTTTCAGCAATGTATTTGCTTCCAAACATTACATCAGAGTTTATAAATACTTGCTCAAGATTTTGAACAGAGTCTAATGGTTTGTTATTGTTTTTGTTTTGGGAATTTGTTATGCCAAAGCATAATAAGGCTAGTAATTTTATATAATATTTCATTTATATTTATTTAGACTAATTTTAAATTAAGTTTAAAATTCAAAGCAAATTTAAATATCATTTTTTGTTTTTACAATATTTATTTAGAATAAATAAAAATAAAAAACCTTTATTGATGATTAATTAGCGTAATTAAAGATGTTTGCAATGAAAAAAAAGTTTAAATTTGCATGCAATTAAACCTAATTGCATGCAATCACATAATTCTAAAATATTTGGTGAAGGTCTAACTTACGACGATGTTCTGTTAATACCAGCGTATTCTGAAGTCTTACCTAGAGAGGTTAGTATAAAAACCAAGTTTACAAAAAATATTGAATTAAATATTCCAATTGTTTCTGCTGCTATGGATACTGTAACAGAAAGTGCAATGGCAATTGCCATCGCTAGAGAAGGAGGAATTGGTGTATTACATAAAAACATGACAATTGATCAGCAAGCTACCGAAGTTCGTAAAGTTAAACGTGCTGAAAGTGGAATGATTATAGATCCAGTGACTCTTGATCTTGATTCAAAAGTTTCGGATGCGAAAAAAAACATGAAAGAGCACCGGATAGGGGGTATACCAATTGTTGACGATAAAGGAATTTTAAAAGGCATAGTTACTAATAGGGATTTAAGGTTTGAAAAAAATAATGAACGCATGATCACAGAAGTTATGACTTCTGATAACCTTGTTACTACACCAGTTGGAACTTCATTAGAACAAGCTGAGGTTATTCTTCAAAAAAATAAAATTGAAAAGTTACCTGTTGTGGATGATGATTATAAACTTGTTGGGCTCATTACATTTAGAGATATTACTAAACTAACACAAAAACCAATTTCTAATAAGGACAAATTTGGACGATTACGCGTCGCTGCTGCAATTGGTGTTACACAAGATGCATTGGAAAGAACAAGCGCTCTTGTGAATTCTGATGTTGATGCAATTGTTATTGACACAGCTCATGGTCACACTAAAGGAGTTGTTGATGTATTAAAAAAAATCAAATCTAATTTTCCTAACCTTGATGTTGTTGTTGGTAATATAGCTACTGCTGAAGCTGGAAAATATTTAGTTGAAGCTGGAGCAGATGCTGTAAAAGTCGGTATTGGTCCAGGGTCAATTTGTACAACGCGAGTAGTTGCAGGGGTTGGATTTCCTCAATTCTCTGCAGTTCTAGAAGTTTCTAAGGCCCTTGAAGGTACTGGAGTTCCAGTAATAGCTGATGGTGGTATTCGATATACTGGAGATATACCCAAAGCTTTGGCAGCCGGTGCCGATAGTGTTATGCTTGGCTCTCTCCTAGCTGGAACTAAAGAATCTCCTGGAGAAACAATTATTTATGAAGGACGTAAATTTAAATCTTACAGGGGAATGGGCTCAGTTGAAGCAATGAAAGAAGGTAGTAAAGATCGTTACTTTCAAGACGTAGAGGATGATATTAAAAAGCTAGTTCCAGAGGGAATCGTTGGAAGAGTTCCTTACAAAGGGGATCTATTTGAAAGTATACATCAATTTGTTGGAGGTATTAGAGCAGGTATGGGCTATTGTGGAGCTAAGGATATATCTACATTAAAAAAATCAGGAAAATTTGTAAAAATCACATCCTCCGGAATAAGTGAAAGTCATCCACATAATGTCATGATTACTAAAGAGGCTCCAAATTATTCAAGATAATATATTATTTTTTTGGACGTTTTATCTATGATAAAATTATTAAACAATATTTACATTTGTTGATTATTAAATGCTAAAGAATATGCGAAATTTAAATCTATTTATTTGCTTTATATTTTCATTAAATAATCTTTTACACTCACAAGATTTAAGTTCTAAGATATTGATGTCAATTGATGAGGATAAAATCACTGTAAAAGAATTTTTAAGGGTGTACAATAAAAACTTAGATTTAGTAAAAGATCAAAATCAAAAAGAAATTGATTATTATTTAAACTTATATTCAAATTACAGATTAAAATTAAAGGAAGCTAGAGCTTTAAAATATGATCAAAAGCAGGATTATATAAAAGAATTTGATTCATACAAAAAGCAGTTATCTAGATCATATTTAACAGATAAGGAAGTTACTGATAATCTTGTCGAAGAAGCATATTACCGTACTGCAAATGAGGTTAAAGTTCAGCATATTCTGGTCAAATTAAACCCTGGTCAGGATACATTAGATGCTTATAAAAAAATCAATCTTTTGAAGAAACGTTTCAATGATGATACTTTTTTAAATCTGAAGTCATCTGTGCATGATGGTAAAGATATATTTGTTGAAGATCTAGGATATTTTTCAGCATTTAAGATGGTTTATGATTTTGAAAATGTTGCTTTCAATACCCCAATCAATGAAATCTCAAACCCATTCAAAACTCAGTTTGGATATCATGTTTTAAAGGTTCTTGATAAACGCCCATCAAAAGGGTCTGTTCAAGTTTCTCATATTATGATTTCAAATTCGAATTCAACTAAAATAAGTCCCGAAGATAGAATTAACCAGATTTATAATTCAATATTAAACGGTGCTTCATTTGAAGATTTAGCTAAACAATTTTCTGACGATAAAAGTTCAGCTTCGAGGGGAGGTTTGATGAACCCCTTCAGTTCAGGAGATATAAACTCGGAGATTTTTGTTAATACAGCATTTAATTTGAATTCTATTGGTGATATATCAAAACCAATCAAAACTAAATTCGGTTGGCATATAGTAAAGCTTATTTCTAAAAATCCAATTAAACCCTTTGATGAAATTAAATTGGATTTGGGACAAAAGATTAAACGTGATTCAAGATCCAGAATCATAAGAAAAAAAATGATAGATAAATTAAAACACACTTATAATGTTCTTGAGCCTGGATTGTCACTTATCAATAATGAAATTTCTATAGATCAAAATAAATTTATTTTATCAAATGGGAATTTAACCAATTCTAGCATATTTATTAAAATTGAAAATAAGTCTTATTATGTTAAAGATTTTTTAGTGTTTTTGAATTCAAATTTCAGATCATACGATAAATCAAAAAATATTGAAGATTTTTTAAACAAACAGTATTCAGTTTTCCTTGATCAATCTCTCTTTAATTACAAAAAAGATAATCTAATTAATGAAAACCAAGATTATGCTAATGTATTAAAGGAATATGAAGAAGGCTTATTGTTGTTTGATATTATGGAAGAAAAAATATGGAATGGCGCAAAGAATGATACAATAGGATTAAAGAAATACTATCATTCAAACTTAGATAGTTACAAATCAAAATTCAATATTTTGGCCACGATTATTAATTCCCCAAGCAAAAAATTACTAAAGGAAGTTTTAAGAGAATTGGATAATGGAATAAGTAGTGATTCAATTATAAAAAAATACAGTAAAAAAAATCTTATAATAAATTCTGGAAAGTTTAATTTAGATGATCCCTTGTTACCACAAAATCCAAAGTTTCAGCAAAATATAAACAAACGTAAAATCTACAAACTTCAAACAGGTTATGTTATTGTAAATATTGATGAAGTTATTCCTTCCAAAATCTTGTCATTTGATGAGGTGAAAGGATCAGTTATTGCTGATTTTCAAACAGTTTTAGAGTCCAAATGGATAGATAAATTAAGATCTAAGTATAATCTTATTGTTTATAATGATGTGCTTGATGAACTCAAAAGATTTTTAAATTAATTTGAAGAAGTTTACTGTTCACATATTAATTTTTTTTCTTTTTGGATCATGCGATCTTTCAGTAAGAAACTCTGATATTGATGCAATCGCACGTGTTAATAATGTTTATTTGACAATTGATGATATTGACCAAAGTTTATTTTATGGCCTTGATAAAAAAGATAGCCTTTTTCAAATTCAAAATGTTATTAATGATTGGGCTACAAAAGCGCTTTTAGAGGATGGAGCACTTGTAAATATAAATATTAAAAAACAAGAAGAGTTTGAAAGATTAATACAACAATACAGGAGTGATTTATACACTTCTGCTTACTTAGAGGGATTAGTTAAAAATAATCTAGACACTATAATTTTAGATTATCAATATGAAGAAATATATAAACAAAATAAAGAATTATTCGTTTTAAAGGAAGACTTAATTAAACTTCGTTATGTTAATCACGAAGAGAGTATGCCCAATGCAAGTGATATTAAGCGTAGATTTAAAAGGTATAATTTTGAGGATCAAGCAATTTTAGATACAATATCAATTCAATTTAATTCATTTTTCCTGAACGATTCAGTATGGATTAAATCTGAAGATGTTTTAAAAAAAATCAATCCATTGACTAAAGGCTTTAATAAAGTTTTATTAAAAAAATTAAATTTTATACAACTCAAAGATTCATTAGGGTTATATTTGATTCAAGTTAATGATATTATCGAAGCTGGTGATCAAGCACCAATATCTTATGTTCTTCCTACAATAAAACAAATTATTTTGAATAGAAGGAAACTCAAACTAGTAAATCAATTAAAAAGTGAAATTGTAAATGATGCCATTAAAAATAAAAAATTTGAAATATACAATTAAAAATGTTTCAGCATGTGCAGTGTTTTTTATACTAGCGTTTGCACCAGTAAACTCTCAAGAAATAATTGAAGAAAATACTAATGATAATTTTATTGAAAAAACTGTTGATTCGACTAGTCTTGTTAAAGTTGACGGTGTAGCAGCAGTTGTTGGTGATTTTGTAATATTAGAATCAGATATCGATAAACAGTTTGCTCAATTAGAAGCAAGTGGTATCTCCACTAAAGATATAACTCGTTGTCAACTTTTTGGTAAATTAATGGAAGATAAACTATATGTTCACCACGCTATTCAAGATAGTATTGAAGTTAATGATATTGAAATTAGATCATATGTTGATCAACAATTAGAGGCTTTTGCAGAACAAATAGGATCAATGGAAAAGCTTATTTCTTATTATAACAAGTCATCTGAACAAGACCTTAGAGATGAAATGTATGAAGTAAATAAAAATGGTCAACTTGCCTCAAAAATGCAGCAAAAAGTTGTTGAGGAAATTGAAGTTACACCTGATGAAGTGAGACAGTTCTTCAATAAAATTCCAGAAAATGAGCGGCCTTTTTTTGGGACTGAACTTAGAGTTGCTCAAATAGTTATTATTCCAGAAACTACTGAAAAAGAAGTGAATAAGGTTTTAAAGCGTTTGAGAGAATTTAAAGCTGATGTTATTGAAAACGGAAGTAGTTTTACAACAAAGGCAGTATTGTATAGCGAAGACCCAGGCTCTAAAAGAACTGGAGGTAAATACACTTTAAATAAAAAGCGTCCAAGGATGACAAAAGAATTTAGAGAAGTAGCATTTGCACTAGATGAGGGTGATATTTCTGAGCCATTTAAAACTGACTTTGGTTATCATATTATTTATTTAGAAAAAATTAGAGGTCAAGAATATGACATAAGACATATTTTATTAAAACCTAAGTTAACAAAAGATGCTATAAAAACTGCTAGAGAGAAATTGCAACAGATACGTGATAGAATAGTTGATGGTTCAATTTCATTTAAAGATGCTGCATTAGAAGCAAGTGATGAGGAGGAAACTAAATATGATGGTGGACAATTAAGAAATCCTGAAACTCAAGATTATAATTTTGAACTTACTAAAATGGACCCTGAATTATATTCACAGATTGAGAGTTTGAAAGATAATCAAGTTAGTCCAGTTTATCAAGACGAAGACCGAGCAAACCCAATAAAATTTAAAATTTTAACAGTAACACAGAGGACAAATGAGCATGAAGCTGATTTTGCAAAAGACTATTTAAAAATTAAAGAACTTGCCCTTCAAGAAAAACAATTGATCGAAATTACGGAATGGCAAGAGGAAAAAATAATGGATACCTACATTAAAATAAATGGAGATCTAAGAGATTGTGATTTTAAAAGTAATTGGTTTAAAGTTAAAAAGTAATAGTTTATGTCAGATGTTAAAGATATAAATGAATTTCGCAACAAATATCATGAGCTAAAGAGTGAAATTGCGAAAGTTATAGTTGGTCAAGAATTTGTTATTAACCAAATATTAATCTCTATTTTTTCTGGTGGACATGTTTTATTAATTGGAGTACCTGGTTTAGCAAAAACACTTATCGTAAATACTATTTCAAGAGCATTAGGATTGAACTTTAGTAGAATTCAGTTTACGCCTGATTTGATGCCCTCAGATATTTTAGGAAGTGAGATTTTGGACAACGATAGAAATTTTAAATTCATAAAAGGACCAGTTTTTTCTAATATAGTATTAGCAGATGAGATTAACAGAACACCTCCAAAAACTCAATCTGCTCTTTTAGAAGCTATGCAAGAATATTCCGTAACAGTTGCTGGGCAAAATTACCAATTGTCTAAACCTTATTTTGTACTTGCTACACAAAATCCCATTGAACAAGAAGGTACTTATCCTCTCCCTGAGGCGCAATTGGACAGATTTATGTTTTCATTAAATTTGAATTACCCGTCTTTTGAAGAAGAGGTAAAGGTGGTAAATCAAACAACTTCAATACAAAATCATGAATCAAAAATAATTTTTGATTCTGAAAGTATTTTAAGATTTCAAACTTTAATTCGCAAAATTCCAGTAGTAGATAATGTAATTAATTATGCAGTTTCTCTATCCAGTAAATCACGACCAACAGATAATAATGCATCTGAATTAATTAAAAATTATGTTTCTTGGGGAGCTGGCCCAAGAGCTTCACAAAATTTAATTTTAGCAGCAAAAACTAATGCTGTTTTCAACGGTAAATTTACCCCTGATATTGAAGATGTTCAAGCTGTAGCTAAAAGTGTTTTACGACATAGAATTATTAAAAATTATAAAGCTGAAGCAGAAAACATTACAATAGATTCTATTATTGAAAGTTTATATTAATTTAATTCCTTCAATTGCTTAGTTCATTTTTTATAAATTCGTACATTTACCTTCGTTAAAATTTTTTATTCATGGCTTTCGATATTGATATCATAAAAAAAGTGTATAATCAAATGCAACAGCGCATTGATAATGCCAGAGAAGTAGTTGGTCACCCTTTGACACTTTCAGAAAAAATTCTATACAATCATTTATGGAATTCTGATATTACTAAAGCTTTTGTCAGAGGAGAAGATTATGTTGATTTTGCACCTGATAGAATTGCTTGTCAGGATGCAACTGCTCAAATGGCTTTATTACAATTTATGCAGGCTGGTAAAAAGAAGGTTGCAGTACCCACGACGGTCCATTGTGATCACTTAATTCAAGCTAGGCTTGGCGCTACTAAAGATTTACAATCCGCTTTGAATAATAGTAATGAGGTTTTTAATTTTTTGGAATCGGTATCCAATAAGTATGGAATTGGTTTTTGGAAACCTGGCGCTGGAATTATTCATCAGGTTGTACTAGAAAATTATGCTTTCCCTGGCGGCATGATGATTGGTACAGACTCACACACTGTTAACGCTGGTGGTCTAGGAATGGTCGCTATTGGAGTTGGCGGGGCAGATGCTGTTGATGTGATGGCGGGAATGCCTTGGGAATTAAAATTTCCAAAATTAATTGGTGTTAAGCTTGTTGGTAAATTATCTGGTTGGACTGCTCCCAAGGATGTCATACTTAAAGTTGCCGGTATTTTGACGGCCAAAGGAGGTACAGGTGCAATTGTTGAATATTTTGGTCCTGGTGCAGAATCTATGTCATGCACAGGTAAAGGGACCATATGTAATATGGGTGCTGAAATTGGTGCTACAACTTCAACATTTGGATATGATGACTCCATGGAAAGATATTTGCGTGCAACTGGTAGAAATGATGTTGCAGATGCCGCAAATCAGGTAAAAAAATATTTAACAGCTGATCCTGAGGTTTATCAAAATCCTGAAAAATATTTTGATGAATTAATAGAAATAAATTTATCTGAGTTAATGCCTCACCTCAATGGTCCATTTACTCCAGATTTAGCAACCCCTGTTGGAACTATGACTGACAAAGCTAAATCAAACGATTGGCCTCTCAAAGTTGAATGGGGTCTTATTGGTTCCTGTACAAATTCATCATATGAAGATCTTTCTAGAGCAGCATCTATTGCTCAACAAGCTCTTGACAAAGGATTAAATACAAAAGCAGAATTTGGAATAAACCCTGGATCAGAACAAGTTAGGTTTACAGCAGAAAGAGACGGTATTTTAGACGTGTTTCAAAAATTAAATGCTAAAATATTTACTAATGCATGTGGGCCGTGTATAGGTCAGTGGGCTAGATATGAAGATCCAAAGAATGCACCAAAAAATAGTATTGTCCATTCATTTAATAGAAACTTTGCAAAACGTGCTGACGGAAACCCAAATACACATGCTTTTGTAGCGTCACCTGAAATGGTAGCAGCTATTGCTATCTCTGGAAGATTAGATTTCAATCCAATTACAGATTCATTAACAAATAAAGATGGACTTTCTGTTAAATTAGATGAACCGACAGGATTTGAACTTCCAATTAAAGGATTCGATGTAAAAGATGCTGGCTATTTAGCTCCTCTTGAAGATGGTTCTAAAGTTGATGTTGTTGTTAATCTTGATTCTGAACGATTACAATTACTGACACCTTTTACACCTATAGGTAATGAAATTAAAGGAGCTAAATTATTAATCAAAGCTCACGGTAAATGTACCACTGATCATATTTCAATGGCTGGTCCCTGGCTACGCTATAGAGGGCATTTAGACAATATTTCGAATAACTGTTTGATCGGTGCTGTAAATTCATTTAACATGAAAACTAATTTTGTTAAAAATCAATTAACAGGAGATTATGATGCAGTTCCAAAAACTCAGCGTGATTATAAATCGGCAGGTATTTACACAGTTGTCGTAGGTGATCACAACTATGGTGAAGGTTCTTCAAGAGAGCACGCTGCAATGGAACCCAGACATTTAGGGGTAGCGGCTGTTATCGTAAAATCATTTGCACGAATACATGAAACAAACTTAAAGAAACAAGGAATGCTGGGGCTAACTTTTGCTAATGAGTCTGATTATGATATTATTCAAGAAGATGATACTTTCAACTTTTTGGATTTGGACCAATTTGCTCCTAATAACCCACTAAGCATTGAAGTTGTACATTCAGATGGTTCTAAAGATATTATTTCTGTTAATCACACTTACAATTATTCTCAAATAGAATGGTTTTATGAAGGTTCTGCACTTAATTTGATCAAAAAGCAGAATGCATAACACTAACAATTTTAAAAAAAACGCCTTTAATTTGGCGTTTTTTTAATCATATATGTTTGTTTTTTCTTTTTGATAAAAATTCAAAAAGGAACAAATTTAACAAGATCATAGAGTAAGCATATATACTATCTTCAACAGGGATAGTTCCCATACGTAAGCCCAGATTCTCATTATTATTGTACCAAACGACTTGGCTTTCTATCCAACTACCTGTTAGAATCCCATTAACTACAAAAAAGGGAATAAGTATGAACAAAAATGTGAGGAAAAAATGTTGAAGTAATTTTATATTATGATTTAATACAATCCAAGTTAAAGGGATAGCTAGAGAGAAATTAACTAAAGTGTACCATTTATCAATATTTAAAGAAACAATAATAGTAAGCAGAATAATTAAAGTAAAGGCAATATATTTTGTTGTTTTTTGATTGAGTTTCATCTTTGGAAAATACAGCAAAAGGACATAATGAGTGAAAACACAAGCAAACGGAATACAAATAAAGAAAAGCCATTCTTCAAGAGGAAGGCTAAAAATTTTGACTCCTAAAAAGTAATTTGGATTAAATCCCCAAATCCCATTTACAGTAAAAATTACATCCCAAGGAATAAAAACTCCCATAGTTAAAATTAGAGATAAAAAAAGCCATTTGAAGCTTTTATGTAATTGAAACCTAGGATGAAAACTGTACAAAAAAGGGATAGAAATAGAACAAATATTAAGCCACAAATAGAGTGAATTCACAACTTATTTTTTAAAATATTTGAAAGGTACTACCAACATGCCAAAGCATTCTCCATCTTTTTTACCTATGTGTTTGTGATGAATCTTGTGAGCTCTTCGAACACCTTTTGCATACCAGTTGTTAGCTTTTCTAAAAAACTTAAAGCGTTGATGGATGAAAATGTCATGTACAATAAAATATGTTGCCCCGTATCCCATTATTCCAAGCCCAATTGGGAGTCCAGCCCAAAATCCTTCATAACTCCAAAAATAGAAACATATCATACTAACTATTGCGTAGAAAATGAAAAATGCATCATTTCTTTCAAACCAACTGTCATGATCTTTTTTGTGATGGTCTTTATGTAAGCTCCATAAAAACCCATGCATTACATATTTGTGAGTAAACCAAGCCATAAATTCCATAAAAAAGAATGTTGTTAAAAAAACAATAATCCAAAGTAATATATCCATTCTCAAAGTAGGTTTAAGTGATATTTGACAAAACTTCTTGTTAATAATTCTATTTTCTTGTAATTAGGTACTCTAATTCTTGTATTTTTTATTTCTAAAGCTGGTGTCTTTTTTAGCTTTTTCAATAATTGACTATAATATCGGTAAGCCATAAATACTCCAAACTTTGCCTCAATGGGAAGTAATTTAATTCCTTTTAAACCTTCTGAAAAGTCATTTTCAATATCTATTATGATATTTTGTTTTGAGTTTTCATCTAAATTATCCAAATCTGTGTTTGGAAAGTAAGTTCTATTTAAATTATCGAAATCAGCTTTAAGATCTCTTAAAAAATTAACTTTCTGAAATGCAGATCCTAATGACATTGCAGAGTTTTTTAATTCATCATATTTTTTACGATCCCCTTTAACAAAAACCTTTAAACACATCAGACCCACTACATCAGCAGAACCATAGATGTAGTTTTTGTATTCTTCTTCAGTCTTGTACTTAGACTTTGATAAATCTAATCGCATAGAATCCATAAAAGAACTTACAAGCTCATGATCAATATCATATTTATGATAAGTATACTGGAATGAATTTAGTATTGGATTTAAACTAATCTTATTTTTCAAGGAAATTTCAAGATCCTTTTCAAATTTTGAAAATAATTCTTTTTTTGGGTAATCATGAAATGAGTCAACAATTTCATCCGCTAATCTTACAAAGCCATAAATATTATATATATCTTGGCGAATACTGCTTGAAAGCATCTTAGTAGCCATTGAAAATGATGTACTATATGTTTTGGTTACAATTTTGCTGCAGTCCTTAGAAACGATGTCGTAAATTGATTTCATTTTATTTTTTTTTAATCTAAAAAAGCTTAAATCACCTTTTGAATAAGTTCAGATGTAAGTTTTCCTGAGATTAGGGACGGTGGGACTCCAGGCCCAGGGACAGTCAATTGTCCAGTGAAATATAAATTTTTTACTTTTTTACTTTTTAATTTTGGTCTTAAAAATGCAGTTTGCAACAGAGTATTAGCCATTCCATATGCATTTCCCTTGAACGAATTATAGTCATTTATGAAGTCTTTTACTCCAAACGACTCTTTAAATATAATATTATTTTTTACATTTTGCTCAGTTAGGTACTCTAATCTATTAATAATTTTCTCAAAATATTTATCGCGAAGTTCTTCAGAGTCATTCAATCCAGGAGCTAAAGGGATTAAAAATATAGCAGCTTCTTTACCTTTAGGTGAGCAAGAGTCATCGGTTATGCTTGGAAAGCTGGCATAAAATAGTGGTTTTTCGGGCCATTGAGGATTGTCATATATAGTTTCGGCATGTTTATCAAAATCAACATCAAAAAATAAAGTGTGATGATCTACATTTTTTAATTTTTTATCAAATCCAACATAAAACAAAAGAGATGAGGGAGCAAAGATTTTCTTCTGCCAATAATTTTCAGAGTATTGGCGATATTTTTTTTCTAGTAACGATTCTGTGTGATGGTAATCAGCTCCACTTAGGACTAAGTCACAACTTTGTTTTTCACCGTTTACAACTATTCCGTTAACAGTTCCATTTTCAACACAAATTGAATCAACATTAGAATTAGTGTTGAACTTAACACCTTGTTCTTTTGCCAAATTTTCCATAGCCAATATAACTTGATACATTCCTTTTTTTGGATGAAATGTTCCTAGTCCAAAATCTGCATAATTCATAAAACTATAAAATGAAGGTGTATCAGAAGGTTTCGCGCCTAAGAAAAGAACAGGGAATTCTAAAATCTGAGCAAGGCGTTTATTTTTAAATTTCTTTCTTACATCTCTTTTAATAGTGCTAAAAAATTGTCCTACTTTTAAAGCAGTTTTTGTTGTAATTAATTCTAAAGGTGAAATACCTGGTTTATAAACTAAATCTTTAATTGCTATATCATAGTTGTTTTTAGCTACTTTTATAAATTTTTTTAATTTTTTTGAGCTGCCTTCTTCTTCTTTTTCAAAAGCGCAGTATATTTTTTCCAAGGTGTTTTCAATTGTTATAAAATCTTTTTTACCGAAGTAAACGCTATATGCAGGATCAAGTTTTTCAAGCTTATAATAATCAGAAGGTTTTTTACCAAAGTCTTTAAAAAAACGCTCAAATACATCTGGCATCCAATACCATGTTGGTCCAATATCAAATGTAAATCCATCTCTTTTAAGTTGTCTTGCTCGCCCACCTATAGTTTGATTTTTTTCAAAAACCTCTACATCTAAACCCGCTTTCGCTAGATACGAAGCAGCTGACAATGAAGAAAATCCAGATCCGATTATATTAACTTTTTTACCCATACGAGCACTAAATTAATGAAAACACAATTTAGATTGAGTAACTATCTTAATTTTTACAAATCTTTAACTAAATATGTTACTTGAAGTGAAAAAAATGTGCGCACGAGAAGACTCGAACTTCCACGAGAAAAAATCTCACTAGCCCCTCAAGCTAGCGCGTCTACCAATTCCGCCACGTGCGCAATTTAAAAGAAAAAAGTTAAGACTGAGCTTAACTTTTTGTGACTTGGCTGGGGCTCGAACCCAGGACCCTCTCCTTAAAAGGGAGATGCTCTACCAACTGAGCTACCAAGTCTAAATGGTATGCATATTGCGGGTGCAAAGATAAAGCCTTTAATTAATAATACAATCTTTTTTTTTCAATATTTTTTTGTTTTTTTGTCTGTGCTTAGTTGAATGAAAATCAAAAATAGTTATGATTATTGTGTTAATAGGATATATGGGGTCTGGTAAATCAACAGTTGGAAAAGAATTATCTAAAAAATTAAATTTCAGTTTTTTAGATCTCGATAATTATATTGAAAATAAATATAACAGTTCTGTTTCAGATATTTTTGATAATCAAGGAGAAATATATTTCAGGAAAATTGAATCAGAATGTGTAAGAGAAATTTGTGAAAAAGGTGAAAATCTTGTTTTTTCACTGGGAGGGGGGACCCCATGTTATGGTAATACAATGACTTATCTATTAAACAGTTCTGTTATTTCAGTGTATCTAAGAGGGTCAATCAGTACTATTTTTAAAAGACTATTAATTGATAAAAATAAGCGGCCTTTAATATCAAATATTGACGAAAATAATTTGAAGGAATTTATAGCAAAGCACTTATTTGAACGCTCAAAGTTTTATAACAAAGCTAACCACATTGTTGATATTGATTCTTTTACAACAAAACAGCTTGTTGATCGACTAAAGTTGTTGACTAAACCAATGTAACTTTTGATTTTTTTTCAGAAAATACAACTTCAACATGTTTATTAATTGAAGTTGAAAGAGATATCCCTTTGAAATCCGCTTTTACTGGATATTTTTTGTGATTTCTGTTAACTAAAACAGCAGTTTTAAACTGTTTAAGTGGATGATCAAGAAAATGCTTAACTCCATAAATTAGTGTTGTTCCTGAGTGTAAAACATCATCCACTAACACTACTGATTTATTTTTGTATTGCTCATGTTTTATGTTTGTTTTAACTTGATTTAATGGGTTTTTTTTGTCAATTTCTATACTACATAAGATAATTTTTATTCCAGAAATTTTTTCAAGATTTGATTTGATTTTTTCAGCTAAAATGAATCCATTTTTTAAGATCCCAGCCAAAATAATTTCCTTTTCATTTATATTACATTCGTAAATCTGGTAGGACATCCTAAGGATTTTGTGTTCAATTTCTAAGCTATTTAAAATACAATTTTGTGATAATGCCATAGATTTAATTTTTAATTTTAGTCTAGAGTTAGTTTTGCTAATATTTTTCAGAGTCTAAATAGTCTTCAATATCTCTCCTGTCTTTTTTAGTTGGACGACCAGAGCCTTTCTTAATGTAATATTCTTTAGAAAGATTTGAGAGTTCTTTTACCTCAAACTCGCTTTTTGGAGTAGTATCAACTCTATAAAGATCTGTTAATTTAGATCCAACTCTACTTTTTGGTATATCTATAATTGTTAAACTATAATTAATTTGACTTTTTCTTACTGTAAGTTTTTCATTTGGATAAACTTCACGACTTGGTTTTATTGACTTATTGTTAACTTTAACATGACCTTTTTTACAAGCATTTGTTGCCAATGTTCTAGTTTTAAAGTAACGTAAGCTCCATAGAAATTTATCAACTCTCATATTTAATTAAAATCTGTAATTGGTTTATTCAAAAATACTATAATATTGTATCTTGCAAATCCAAATACAATATTATGAAAATCAAATTTTATATCCTTTCTATTTTCATTTTTAGTTTAATGTTTCATTCATGTGATGAAGAAGAAAGTCAATCTCAGTCTTTACCGGCACGTGATAGAACTGAACAACAATCTTCTGATTTGGATAGCTTACATAATTATTTATCCACTCATTTTTTTAATTCAGGATATATTAATGATTTACCAACTTATCCTACAATTGATGATATTGAAATCACTCAACTTGCTGAAGGTGAGGATTTACCCGCTAATACTACCTTACTCATTGATGCAGTTGATGAAAGATCTACAATTTATGAAGAAACAAACTATACATATTACGTTCTTGAGTTAAAGGAAGGTTTAGGGAATCAACCTCACTTCACTGATCAAGTCAGAGTAAATTACGAGGGATTCCTTACAGATAATACAATTTTTGACGAATCTGTTACATCTACTGATATAGATTTAGCTTTTTCGATTGTCGGTTGGAACAGAGTATTATCTGATTTTAAGACAGCAGATGGCTATGCTACTAATGAAGATGGAACAGTGACATTTAATAATTATGGTCTTGGTGTTATGTTTCTACCATCAGGTTTATCATATTTCGATAGTGCTGCACCTGGGATACCATCTTATTCGTGTTTAATATTTAAATTTGAATTACATCAGTATAAAGTTATGGATCATGACAATGATTATATTCCAACTTACATGGAAGATATTGATGGAGATCTAAATATTTTAAATGATAATACTGACTCTGATAATTTTAATAATTTTTCAGATACTGACGATGATGGAGACGGATATAGCACATATCGCGAGGTTTATTCACTTGAAATAACAGACCAATCTTTACAGGGATTGGAAAGTCAAATTCAAGGACTAATGCCTCTAAATTCCGATCAATTTTTCACACCTATTGAGATAGAAGATGATGGAATTTATTCAATTAAACTCATAACATTAGAAGACACCAACGGTAATGGTATTCCAAATTATTTAGATCCAAGTGATACTGGCACTTTAGATGATTAATTGTTTTCTACTTTCTTGCGATCACTTTCTTAGATTTCATTGTTATTGCATGGCTATCTAATCCATATTTTTTCATTAGTTCAGATGGTGTTCCTGACTCACCAAAAGTATCATTAGTTGCAACAAATTCTTGTGGTACTGGGTTATTTAAAGCTAAAACTCTAGATATGCTTTCACCCAAGCCACCATAATAATTATGTTCTTCTGCGCTTACTAAACATCCTGTTTTTGATACAGATTTTAAAATTGCATCTTCATCAAGAGGTTTTATGGTATGAATATTAATGACTTCAGCTGATATCCCCATAGAATTTAGTTCTTTAGATGCTTCCAGAGCTTCCCAAACCAAGTGACCAGTAGCTACAATGGTAACGTCTGATCCATCAGTTAATTTAACTGCTTTTCCAATCTCAAAATTTTGATCTTTAGGAGTGAAAACAGGAACAGCTGGACGTCCAAAACGAAGATATACTGGGCCAAAATGTTCTGCGATTGCCATTGTTGCTGCTTTAGTTTGATTATAATCACAAGGATTTATCACTACCATTCCAGGCAACATTTTCATTAATCCAATATCTTCTAAAATTTGATGAGTTGCACCATCTTCACCAAGAGTAACGCCAGCATGGGATGCACATATTTTAACATTTTTTCCTGAATAAGCTATGGATTGTCTAATTTGATCATAAACACGACCGGTTGAAAAGTTTGCAAATGTTCCTGTAAATGGAATTTTACCCCCAATAGTTAACCCTGCAGCAATACCCATCATATTTGCTTCTGCAATTCCAATTTGAAAAAATCTTTCAGGGTTATCTTTTTCAAATTGATTCATTTTTAATGACCCTGTAAGGTCTGCACAAAGTGCAACAACATTAGTATTTTTATTACCAAGTTCAGTTAAGCCAGCTCCAAAACCGCTTCTTGTATCTTTTTTTTCTGTATAAGTGTAAGTTTTCATGAATTTAGTTTTGAATTAATAATCACCTAGTGTAACAGGATTTTGATCAAGAGCTATTTTCAGTTGATCATCATTTGGGGCTTTTCCGTGCCACGCATGTGTATGCATCATGAAATCAACACCGTTGCCCATAATTGTTTTTAAAAGGACACACACTGGCATTCCCTTACCAGTTTTAGATTTTGCAATCTCCATACCATTTAATATAGATTCAATATTATTTCCATTTTCAATTTCAACAACTGTCCAGTCAAATGCTTCAAATTTTGATTTAATGTTTCCCATATTTAGAACATCATCTGTTGCTCCATCTATTTGTTTCCCATTGAGATCAACGGTACATATAATGTTATCAATTTTATTTGAACTTGCATACATAATGGCTTCCCAATTTTGACCTTCTTGTAATTCACCATCACCATGTAAACTATAGACAATATGATTATCATTATTTAATTTTTTTGATATAGCTGCACCAATTGCAACTGACATACCTTGGCCGAGAGATCCAGAAGCTATTCTAATTCCTGGTAATCCTTCGTGAGTTGTTGGGTGACCTTGTAATCTTGAATCTAATAATCTGAAAGTGTTGAGTTCTTCGATAGGGAAATAACCAGATCTAGCCAAGACGCTATATAATACAGGTGATATGTGTCCATTAGATAGAAAAAATATATCTTCGTTCAGGCCATTCATTTCAAACTCATCTTTTTTTAACATGATTTTTGAGTAGAGAGCTACAAGGAATTCTGCGCAACCCAAAGATCCTCCAGGATGTCCAGAATTTACTTTGTGAACCATTCTTAGTATATCGCGACGAACTTGAATTACTAAATTATTGAGATGTGTAGTGGACATTTTGTTTTAAAATTTGATTGAATCAAAAATAAATTTAATTTTTAATCGTCAAAATTTTTCAGCCTCTAACTTATCATAATTTAACTAACAAATTATTTAACTAAAAAATATCAAGTTCCAACAGTGTAAATATTTAATTTTAATAAGCTAACTTTGTCTTTCATTCATTGCTTGACATTGAAATTTAACTTACATATAACTGATTCATCTACAAAAGCTCGAGCGGGTTCTTTAAAAACTGATCATGGATTGATAAAAACACCAATTTTTATGCCGGTTGGCACTCTTGCTACCGTAAAAGGTGTTCACCAAAGAGAGTTAAAAAATGATATTAATCCTGACATAATTTTAGGAAATACTTATCATTTGTTTTTAAGACCTCAAGTTCATATAATTGAGAAAGCGGGAGGTCTACATAAATTTATGAATTGGGATAGAAATATTCTTACTGATTCTGGCGGATATCAAGTTTATTCATTATCAGCAAACAGAAAAATAAAGGAAGATGGGGTCAAATTTAGAAGTCATATTGACGGTAGTTATCATTTTTTCTCTCCAGAAAATGTTATGGAAATTCAGAGAAAAATTGGTGCAGATATAATAATGGCTTTTGATGAATGCACGCCTTATCCCTGTGATTATAATTATGCAAAAAGGTCGATGCAAATGACTCATAGATGGTTAGATCGTTGTATTAAGCATTTGAATATCACACCATGTAAATATGATTACACTCAATCTTTTTTTCCAATCGTACAAGGAAGTGTTTATAAAGATTTGAGGAAACAATCTGCAGAATATGTAGCTAATACTAATGCAGAGGGTAATGCAATAGGCGGATTATCTGTAGGTGAGCCTGCGGAGGAAATGTACGCTATGACAGATGTAGTATGTGATATTTTACCAATTAATAAGCCTAGATATTTGATGGGTGTAGGTACACCAATAAATATTTTGGAGAATATTGCTTTGGGGATTGACATGTTTGATTGTGTGATGCCAACGAGAAATGCTAGAAATGGGATGTTATTCACTGCAAATGGAACAATTAACATTAAAAACAAGAAATGGAGCGAGGATTTCTCTCCAATTGATGAAATGGGTATTACTTGGGTGGACACAGAATATTCAAAAGCTTATTTGAGACATTTATTCACTGTTAACGAACTTTTAGGTAAACAAATTGCTACTATTCATAACTTAGGATTTTATATGTGGTTAGTTAGAGAGGCAAGAAAGCGTATTTTAGATGGTGATTTTAAGTCATGGAAAAATATGATGATAAAAAATATGGATAAGCGTTTATGAAATGAAAATTTTTGATTGGTACATACTTAAGCGATATTTACTTACATTTTTTTTGATGTTATTATTGTTTATTCCTATAGGAATAACAGTAAATTTAGCTGAAAAAATTGATAGAATATTAGAGAATAAAGTACCATTTGAAGAAGTCGCTTCATATTATTTTGATTTTACAATTTACTTTGCAAATCTTCTTTTTCCACTATTTTTATTTCTTTCAGTTATTTGGTTTACATCTAAATTAGCAAACAATACGGAAGTTGTAGCCTTTCTAAGTTCTGGAGTTTCATTTTCAAGGTTTTTAAGGCCTTATTTTATAGGTGGGACAATAATTGCATTAATTGCTTTGATGCTTGGAATGTATTGGGCTCCTAAAGCAAGCAAAGGATTTAATGAATTTACTTATAAGTATTTAAAAAATAAAAAAGTTGTAGAAACACAATTTATTCACCAGCAAATTAATGATAACGAATATATTTATGTTAGTAATTTTGATACTAAATCAATGCGCGGTAACAATTTTTCACTTGAGCATTTTGATGGTAATAAGTTGAAATATAAAATTCATGCTTCAGCTATTAGGTACATACAAAAAGATAGCATATATAGATTATCTAACTTCTATTTAAGAAAAATCGGAGAATCAAACGATTCTATTATATTTAGACGATCAATAGATACATTATTAGGATTTGATTTATTAGATTTAACTCCACCAAATTACGTTGCTGAAACTTTAAATATTAATGAACTCTCAGATTTCATAAAAAGAGAAGAAGCTAGAGGTTCTTCAAATATTAACAGGTATAAAGTTGTGCAATATAAAAAATGGAGTTTGCCAGTTTCAGTTTACATACTAACAATAATTGCTGTTGCAGTTTCATCAATAAAGCGTCGAGGTGGTATGGGTGTTAATTTAGCATTTGGGATAATAATTGCAATGATATATGTGTTTTTTGACAAGGTCTTTGGTGTTATGGCTGAGCAATCTGATTTTTCTCCAATAATAGCTGTATGGTTTCCAAATTTCATTTTTGGTATACTAGCTTTATACCTTTTGTATAATGCCAAACGTTAAATTTAAGAATCATTTACATTTACATTTTTTGGTTTTTATTGCTGGTTTTACAGCAATTTTAGGAGAATTAATAACAATACAGGCAATTCCTTTAGTTTGGTATAGAATGACCATTGCTGGAATTTTGATGTTTATTTTTCTGAGATATAAAAGAATAAAGCTGAGTATTCCTTTAAATGTAAAAATTAGATTTTTTTTAGCAGGTGTAGTAATAGCATTGCATTGGATAACATTTTTTGCAGCAATAAAGACTTCAAATATTTCTATAACATTAGCAATGTTTTCAACAGGTGCTTTTTTTGCTTCACTTATTGAACCATTATTCTACAGGAGACGAATTATTTCATATGAAATTGTTTTTGGCCTACTCATTGTGATTGGGGTATCAATGATTGTGCAAATTGAGGGTGAATATTTTTATGGTATTATTTTGGGAATTTTATCTGCTTTTTTGTCTTCACTTTTTGCTGTAATGAATGGTAAGTTTGTTCAGAATTATAATGCGTTAACTATCTCTTTTTATGAATTTATTAGTGGTATTTTATTTATATCATTATTTCTGCTATTTGATAACGAAAATGGTTTTTCTTCATCTTTTTTTAATATTACATTTAGTGATTTTATCTATCTATTAATTTTAGCATCAGTATGTACAGCATATGCTTTCATAGCTTCTGTTTATGTTATGAAACACATTACTCCATTTTCAGTTGTTCTTACTTATAACTTAGAGCCTGTTTATGGTATGATAATGGCATTTATTATCTTTCCTGATAAAGAAAAAATGCCTATCGTTTTTTATATAGGATCTTCACTGATTATTTTGACAGTTTTATTGAATGCTATCATTAAATACACCAAAAACAAAAATTAACTTTTTAAATTAATCAAAAAAGATAAAGTTCATATATTTGTAGCTCATACTAACCTATAAACTTTTTATGGAATATTTAGAATTTGAACTACCTATTAAAGAGTTAGAAGACCAGCTTCAAAAATGTCAAATTATTGGAGATGAAAGTCAAGTTGATGTAACTGAAACATGTAAACAGATTCAAACAAAGTTAGATTCTACCAAAAAAGAAATTTATAAGAATTTAACTCCTTGGCAAAGAGTTCAATTATCAAGACATCCTAACAGGCCATATACACTTGATTACATAAAAGCAATTTTTAAAGATTCATTTCTTGAACTTCATGGGGATAGAAATTTTAAAGATGATAAAGCAATGATTGGCGGTTTAGGAAAGATAGGAGACCAGAGCTTTATGTTTATAGGTCAACAAAAAGGATTTAATACAAAGACTCGACAATATCGTAATTTCGGAATGGCTAATCCTGAAGGATACAGAAAGGCGTTACGTTTAATGAAGTCCGCTGAAAAATTTGGGATTCCTGTTGTAACTTTAATTGATACTCCTGGTGCTTATCCTGGTCTTGAGGCTGAAGAACGTGGTCAAGGTGAAGCTATTGCAAGAAACATTTTAGAAATGACGCGTCTGAAGGTTCCTATAATTACAGTGATTATTGGCGAAGGTGCTTCAGGAGGAGCTTTAGGAATTGGAGTAGGTGATCGTGTTTTAATGCTTGAAAATACTTGGTATTCAGTCATTTCACCTGAATCTTGTTCGTCGATATTATGGCGTAGCTGGGAGTATAAAGAACAGGCAGCAGAAGCATTAAAATTGACTGCTAAAGATATGAAGAAGATGAATCTCGTTGATGAAATAATTAAAGAACCACTTGGAGGTGCACATAAAAATCCTGAAAAAACTTATATGTTGACCCAGCAAGCCATTATTAAGTATTACAGCGAATTAAAAAACTTATCACCAAAAGATTTAGTTCAGCAAAGAATGGATAAATACGCTAAAATGGGTGTTTATAACGATTAACTATCCAAAAGCTATTTTTTTGGAAATTAATTTTGAACTTTTGTCCTTTTTTTTTCCTTGTCAACAATTTATTTGATTTATTAACAATCAATATGTTAAGTTATATTAAGTTGATTTTTAATGATGGCTTTAATTTTTGTGTAAATTAGTAGTTGTGAAAAATCAAGAACTCTATAAAAATTTTCAATCTAGTCAACAATCTAGTGTTATCAACCTTGAAAAGGGCAAGATTCCTCCTCAAGCCGTTGATCTTGAGGAGGTTGTTTTGGGTGCAATGATGATTGATAAGAAGGGAGTTGATGAAGTGATTGACATTTTAAGTGTTGATTCATTTTATAAAGACTCTCATAAATTTATTTTTGAAGCCATTCTTCAGCTTTTTGAAAGTAGTCAGCCTATAGATTTATTAACTGTTTCTGAAAAATTAAGAAAAAATCAAAAACTAGATATTGTAGGGGGAGATTTTTATTTGATTAATTTAACTCAAAAGGTTTCTTCCTCAGCTCACATTGAATTCCATGCTAGAATTATTTTACAAAAATTCATTCAACGAAGTTTAATTAAAATTTCAAATGAAATTATTGAAGACTCTTTTGATGAAACTAAAGATGTATTTGATCTTTTAGATAAAGCAGAGTCGAAATTATATGACGTAACTCAAGGTAATATAAAAAAATCAACTGAGACAGCTCAGGATCTAGTTTTTCAAGCTAAAAAGAAAATAGAAGAAATCTCAAACAAAGAAGGTCTAAGCGGCATACCGTCAGGATTTGATAAAGTTGACAAGATTACTTCAGGATGGCAACAAAGTGATCTTATAATAGTTGCCGCGCGACCTGGAATGGGTAAAACAGCACTTACCTTATCAATGGCTCGTAACATAGCTGTAAATCAAAATATTCCTGTTGCTTTTTTTTCACTTGAAATGTCATCTATACAATTAATTACCAGATTAATTTCTTCTGAAACTGGATTGAGTTCGGATAAGCTTAGAACTGGTAAACTTGAAAAGCATGAATGGGAGCAACTCAATGTCAAAGTAAAATCATTAGAAAAAGCTCCTCTTTACATTGACGACACACCATCTTTATCAATTTTTGATCTTCGCGCTAAGGCTAGGCGACTAGCTTCCCAGAACGGAATAAAGCTTATAGTAGTAGATTATCTTCAGTTAATGACTGCTGGTACTAGTCAAAAGTCTGGTAATCGCGAGCAAGAAATTTCAATGATTTCAAGAAATTTAAAAGCTCTTGCAAAAGAACTTAGTGTTCCTGTAATTGCCTTATCACAACTTTCTAGGGCTGTTGAAACTAGAGGAGGTAGTAAGCGGCCATTACTTTCTGACTTAAGAGAATCTGGTGCAATTGAGCAAGATGCAGATATTGTTTCTTTTATTTACAGACCTGAATATTACAAAATGGATGAATGGGATGATGAGGATCATACTCCATGTGAAGGTCAAGCCGAATTTATTATTGCTAAACATAGAAATGGTGGGCTTGATAATATTAGATTAAAATTTATTGGACACCTTGGTAAGTTTGACAATCTTGATAATTTTGATTCTCCATTTGATGCAGAATTTCATTCAAAAATGAATGCTGCTGCTAACGATGATACTTTTTCAGATGACAATTTAAATCAAATGGATCCTAATGATGTTTTTGGTTCAGGCAATGACGATACGCCATATTAATAATACATGATTTTTAATTTGTATGTGTCGTAGAATTATTCTAATTTTTTTATTGATTGGTATATCCCTCAAATCATTTGCTAGTTATATTTTAATTCCAATGGATACTTATCAAAGTAATCACCTTAAGTCATATGGAATTGCTTATTGGATTTTGAATCAAAATCAAAATATAAAATGGTTGCTAAATTATCGAGGGGGTGCTTTTCTTGTTCCCAATTCAGAACAAATTTCAAGAGAATGTCAATTAAGAAGAGTTTCTTATGAAGTTATTACTGATTCAAAAGTGACTGAGATTTTGAATCAAATTAATAGTCCTAGTCAAAATATGGAAGCTGTAATTTTAGAGAAGGCTCCTAAAATTGCAGTTTATTCACCAAGTGGTAAACAGCCTTGGGATGATGCAGTTACTTTAGTTTTATCATACGCTGAGATTCCTTATGATACAGTCTATGATACTGAAGTAATAAATGACGGACTACTTATATATGACTGGTTGCATTTACATCATGAAGATTTCACAGGGCAATATGGTAAATTTTACAGGTCATATAAAAATTCTTCTTGGTATATTAATCAGAAAAAAGAGGCTGAAAGATTAGCTAAAGAACTAGGGTTTAATAAAGTGTCCAAGCAAAAACTTGCTGTAGCTCAAAAAATCAAAGATTATGTTTTAGGAGGAGGTTTCATGTTCGCTATGTGTAGTGCGACTGATAGTTTTGATATTGCATTGGCTTCACAAGAAATTGATATATGCGAACCTATGTTTGATGGTGATAAGACTACGCCTAATTATCAATCTAAACTTGATTATTCAAAAACTTTTGCTTTTAAAGATTTTATTTTAGAACGTGATCCTAATGTTTATGAATTTTCATCTATTGATTTAACCTCAGTTCGAAAAATAGCTAAAGAAAGTGATTATTTTATATTGATGGATTATTCTGCTAAATGGGATCCAATACCAACGATGCTTAATCAAAATCATACCGCCATAGTTAAAGGATTTATGGGGCAAACCACATCATTTAATCCAAATCAAATTAAAACAAATGTTTTAGTGTTAGGAGAAAACAAAATTAATGGTGAGGCTAGATATGTTCACGGAATTAAGGGTAAAGGATTTTTTACTTTTTTTGGGGGTCATGATCCTGAAGATTATACCCACAGAGTTGGAGATCCAAAAACAGAACTTGAATTACATCCTAACTCACCAGGATATAGGCTTATTTTAAATAATATATTATTTCCTGCAGCTAAGAAGAAAAAACAAAAAACATAAAATTATACACAAAAAAAGCTTACTGTATAAGTAAGCTTTTTAAAAGTAATTCTTTAATAAATTATTTGACTTTTTTTACGATTTCTTCAAAGGCTTTTGGGTCATTCATAGCAAGATCGGCAAGGACCTTTCTGTTTAAACCTATGTTTTTTTCTTTTAATTTACCCATGAATTGAGAATATGACATACCATATTGTCTGGCACCTGCATTAATTCGCATTATCCACAATGCACGGAAAGTACGCTTTTTGTTTCTTCTGTCTCTGTATGCATACAGCATTGCTTTGTCAACTGCATTTTTAGCAATGGTCCATACGTTTTTTCTACGTCCAAAGAAGCCTTTAGCTTGTTTTAGAACTTTTTTTCTTCGGGCTCTTTTGGCCACTGAGTTTACTGATCTTGGCATTTTTGTTTTATTTTTTGTAGTAGGCGCTCTTAAAAAATTGAGTCTTAAATAAGCCTAACTCCATGGTTAATTATTATGTTAACTCTACATTACGATTACTTTAATCGCAATTGTTGCTTAATATTGGCCTCATCACTTTCATGCACAAGAGTGCTGTGAGTTAAGGCAAGTTTACGTTTTTTTGACTTTTTCGTTAGAATATGACTTTTAAACGCATGCTTTCTTTTAATTTTTCCAGATCCAGTAATTTTAAAGCGTTTTTTTGCACTGGATTTCGTTTTCATTTTTGGCATTTTGTGCAGTTTATAATTATTCTTTATTTATTTTTTTATTGGAGCTATAAACATTATCATTCTTTTCCCTTCTAATTTTGGCATCTGTTCAACCTTTCCAATTTTTTCAAGATCTTGAGCCAAGCGAAGTAATAGGATTTGACCTTGCTCTTTAAAAATTATTGACCTTCCTTTAAAAAAAACAAAAGCTTTTAATTTAGCTCCTTCGTTAAGGAATTTTTCAGCATGCTTTTTTTTAAAGTTATAGTCATGGTCGTCTGTATTTGGGCCAAAACGAATTTCCTTTACAACAACTTTGGCAGCTTTAGATTTTAATGCTTTCTCACGTTTTTTTTGTTCGTATAAGAATTTCTTGTAGTCCATTACCTTACATACAGGAGGAACGGCTTTGGGTGAAATTTCAACTAAGTCAAGGTTTTGCTCATTTGCTATGGCAAGTGCTTGAGATAATTTGTATACTCCAATTTCAACATTATCACCAACAAGACGAAGCTCTTCAGAAGTTATTTTCCTATTAATTCTATGCTTATCCTGTTGGATTACCCTCATAGGGCCTCTACTTCTTCTTCTACGTATTGCTATAACTTAATTTTTTAGTTGTTAATTTAAAATTGCTCTAAAGTATTACTGATATCAGCATTAATTAGTTTTTTGAATGCTTCAATAGTTATACTCCCCAAATTTTCACCTCCATGCCTTCGCACAGAAATCGTATTGGTTTTTTCTTCTTGTTCACCAACAATAATCATAAAAGGGATTTTTTTAACTTCGGCATCCCGAATTTTTTTCCCCATAGTTTCACTTCTATCGTCAATGAGGGCGCGAATTTCGTTATTTTCTAACAAATTTAAAACTTTTTGGGCGTATTTCTCATAATTTTCACTTATTGTCAGAATAATGGTTTGCTTTGGTATGAGCCAAATTGGAAAGTTTCCACCAGTGTGCTCTAATAAAATAGCTACAAAACGTTCCATGCTTCCAAAAGGTGCTCGATGGATCATTACAGGTCTGTGATTTTTATTGTCAGCTCCTTTATAAGTTAAGTCAAATCTTTCTGGAAGGTTATAATCTACCTGAATTGTTCCCAATTGCCAACTTCTACCTAATGCATCTTTCACCATAAAATCAAGCTTGGGGCCATAAAAAGCAGCTTCTCCAGTTTCAACTACAAAATCAAGTCCTTTATCTTCTGCAGCATTAATAATAGCTTTTTCAGCTTTATCCCAATTTTCAATAGAGCCGATATATTTTTCGGGTTTTTTGGGGTCTCTTAAAGAAACTTGTGCAGTAAAATTATCAAAACCTAGAGATTTAAAAACATATAGCACAAGGTCAATCACATTTTTAAACTCCTCATCCAATTGATCAGGTGTGCAAAAAATATGAGCATCATCTTGTGTGAACCCTCTAACTCTGGTAAGCCCGTGTAATTCACCACTTTGTTCATATCTGTAAACTGAACCAAATTCTGCATAGCGCTTTGGAAGCTCTTTGTAGCTGTATGGTTTAAAATTATATATTTCACAGTGATGAGGACAATTCATTGGCTTTAGCAAGAATTCTTCGTCTATTTTTGGTGTTTCAATTGGCTGGAAACTATCTTCACCATATTTTTCATAATGTCCAGACGTAACATACAGTTCTTTTTGTCCTATATGAGGAGTTACAACCATTTCATAACCAGCTTTTATTTGTGCCTTTTTAAGAAAATTTTCCAATCTTGATCTTAAAGCAGCTCCATTAGGAAGCCAGAGTGGTAAACCTTGTCCAACTTTTTTTGAAAATGTAAATAGCTCCAATTGTTTACCAAGTTTTCTGTGATCTCTTTTTTTTGCTTCTTCTAGAATTTCAAGATACTCTTTTAGCTCTTTTTGTTTTGGGAAAGATATACCGTAAATTCTTGTAAGTTGTTTATTGTTTTCGTCACCTCTCCAGTAAGCGCCAGCAATATTAAGTAGCTTAACAGCTTTAATTATAC
>JAYNFX010000016.1:0-28846 GCA_038106885.1 Flavobacteriaceae bacterium
TGAACAAAGCAGGTAACATATATGCTACAAAAAGACCAGGAACAATTTTGTAAAATTTATACCAAAAGCCTGTTTTTTTTGATTCAGTATAAAAAATTAAAGCTAACGCTAGCATTAATAGCCCAAATACTATTGAGTCTTCTGTGATTAGAGGAATTTTTTCAGTCATATGATTGGTTAGTTAATAAATGTAAATATAATAATTTAAAGAAATTACTTTGGCACGGTACTTGTTTTATAAATTTTGTATTATTTAATTTTTTTGTTAGTAATATATTTTGGTTGGTTAGTGGTTAAAGCATCGATTCCCGATGCTTTTTCCTTTTTGTGAAAGTATTGTTAAACCTAATTGAAATATAATATATTGATTGTATGTTTGTATTATAAAGATTGTATTTAATAATACACTTTGGTTGGTTAGTAATAAAAAAGCATCGATTTCCCGATGCTTTTTTTTATAGCGTTTCAATAAATTCTACCATTTTTTCAATTACTATTTCACTAATTTTTAATTCTGGATTATTATAACTTTTAACATTTTTTAGTTCATCTCCTTCAATTTCAACTAATACATGATTCATGTTTTTAACAATTAATATTTCAGAATTTTGAGCTGAATTGTATAAAAGTTTAGCTTCCTTTTCATCAACCTGTAAATCATTATCTCCATTAATAATTAAACTTGGAATAGGGATTTTAGCAATGATTTTTTTTGGATCGTATTGCATCCAACTTATCATAAAAGGCTGAATTTCAATATTAAAAAGCGAATATAATGGCAATGGAAAATCTTCAGTTATTTTTCCGCTTCTCAAGATTTTGAAAATTTTTTTAGTATCCTCTAGCAACATTGGGGCCGTTTTTGAAATCTGATCTTCTATAACCATATCAATTGTTCTTCCTGCTCCTGAAAGTGAAATAAATCCAGATACACCTTCCTTGATGCTAAGAAGTCCTACAAGACTTCCCTGACTATGACCAGCTATTACAATGCTATTATATTTTAATTCAAAGAAATCTATAATTGCAATTGCGTCACTTACAAAATCATCAAAAGTTATTTTTTTATCTAATTTTCCTTTTCTAATCTGAGTCACTACTCTTTTATCATAGCGAAAACTTGAAATGCCTTTTTTACTTAATGAATATGCTAACTTTTTAAACATATCACATTTCATAAACGATTGGTTTCCATCACGGTCAATAGGACCAGAGCCTCCAATAAAAATAACTAGACTTGAGTTTGATCTACTCTTCGGTTCTACTATTGATCCATAAATATTTTCATTTATTGAAATATTACTTTCACTATAGTTTTGAGCATTTAATTTTAAAGTTAAAATAATAATAGCTAAGGCTATGTATTTTGTTTGTCTCATGTAATTATTTTATAATCCTGAAAGTTAAATTTATGCGTTCTTCAACTTTTTTTCTTGTTTTTGGAATTTGGTGAAGCCAATGATGTTGTGTTTTTCCTCTCATTACAAGTAAACTACCATTTGTAAGATTTATTTTTAGTTTTTCTTTTTTATCGTTTCGGTGTTTCATGTGAAAAACTCGTTCTGCGCCTAAACTTAAAGATGCTATTACGGGATTTAATCCTAATTCTTTTTCATTGTCTGCATGCCAACCATTACTGTCTTGCCCATTTCTGTATAAATTTAACAAACAACTTGTGAATTGTGAATTAAGTCTTTTTTCAATTTTAGATTTAATATCAAAGAGAGTTGGTGTAAAAGTTATTGGTTGCATTTTAATGTTTGAATAACTATAACTTTTATTATTATTTGCATACAAAGCCGTAAGTCTTGGTTGAGGATATATTTTTCCAAAAATTTTAATATTATCTTGTCGCCATTGGATTTCCTTTTTAAGTAAATTAAAATATTTATTAGCTTCTATATTGCTAAAAAAAAAGCGATCATAATAAAGTTCACCATCTTTGATTTTAAATTTTTTTTTATTTTCTAGGTCTAATAACATTTTTAATTTTAAATCAATATATGATAAATTATTTTTTAAAAAAAAAGGTGTTTCAGAATAAAAACACCTTTTTGAAATAGATTATTATTTAATTATATCGTAACTCCTTTTTATGAATTTTGTTAGTGCTTCACCTTTCAGTAGTCCTTGAGAAAGCTGAGCAAGATCAAGACTTTGATTTATCAATCTTTCTCGTTTTTTTGCTGTTTTCGTATTGAGTATTTGAATAACTAAATCAGAGTTTGTGTTTACCACAAGATTGTATATTTCAGGCATATTACCCATACCAAACATACCACCTCCACCTCCAGTTTGTTGCATTTCTTTCATACGGCGCATAAATTCTGGTTGAGTTATCATAAATGGAGCTGAGTTGCTGTCCATTGATTCTAGCTGAACAATAAACTTTTCTGACGGAATAACATCTTTTAGCTGAGAATCTAGAGTTTTCTTTTCATCATCAGTCAACTTTGAAATGTTGTTTTCCTCTTTTTGAATAAGTTTATCAATGTGATCAGCATCAACTCTTGTAAACGAAACTTTCTCTTTTTTTCCTTCAAGTTTTTGAATTAAATGTGATATGATAGGTGAATCTAGTAATAAAACCTCATAATCTTTTGCTTTTGCAGCTTCAATATAACTGTGTTGTTCTTCAGCGTTGGAGGCATATAATATAACTAACTTATCGTCCTTATCGGTTTGCTTGGCTTTAACTTTCTTATATAATTCATCATATGTATAGTACTTTCCATCAACAGTTGGGTAAAGTGCAAATGCCTCTGCTTTTTCGAAAAACTTTTCTTCAGAAAGCATTCCGTATTCAATAACTATTTTAATATCATTCCATTTTGCTTCAAAATCTTTTCTGTTATCTTTAAATAGAGATTTTAATTTATCAGCTACTTTTTTTGTTATGTATGATGATATTTTTTTTACAGCCCCATCAGATTGAAGATATGAACGTGATACATTCAAGGGAATGTCTGGAGAATCTATAACTCCTCTTAGCATAGTTAGGAACTCTGGCACAATTCCTTCAACATTATCAGTTACAAAAACTTGGTTCTGATAAAGCTGAATACGGTCCTTTTGAATATTCATATCATTTGTCAATTTTGGAAAATATAGAATCCCAGTCAGATTGAAAGGGTAATCAACATTTAAATGAATATTAAACAAAGGTTCTTCAAATTGCATCGGATACAACTCTCTGTAAAATTCTTTATAATTTTCGTCTTTTAAATCTGTAGGAGTTTTGGTCCATGCCGGATTAGGATTGTTTATTAAATTATCAACAGTAATCTTCCTTTGCGGCTCAGTTGTTTCTTTACCATCCTTATCTTTGATCGTTTTTGGTTTATGCTCTGGATCGTTGATTTCTTTCGTACCAAATTTAATTGGTATTGGCATGAATTTATTATATTTTTTTAGAAGTTCAGAAATACGGTTTTCTTCTAAAAACTCAGTTGAGTCTTCAGCAATGTGAAGTATTATTTCAGTACCTCTATCAGATTTTTTTCCTTTTTTAAGACTATATTCAGGACTTCCATCGCAAATCCAGTGAGCAGCATCCTCATCTTTGTAAGATTTAGTTATAATCTCAACTTTTTCAGCTACCATAAATGCTGAATAGAAACCTAATCCAAAATGTCCGATTATTCCTGCATCATCTACTTTGTCTTTGTATTTATCTAGAAATTCTTCTGCTCCTGAAAAAGCAACTTCGTTTATGTATTTTTTCACCTCATCAATTGTCATTCCAATTCCTTGGTCAATTAGATGAAGTTTTTTCCCTTTTTTATCAACTTTAACTTCAATTAAAGGATTTCCATATTCAACCTTAGCCTCACCAATGTTTGTCAAATGCTTAAGTTTTAATGTTGCGTCTGTCGCGTTACTAATAAGTTCTCTAAGGAAAATTTCTTGATCGCTATAAAGAAATTTTTTTATTAGCGGGAAAATATTTTCAACAGATACATTTATAGTTCCTTTACTCATAATTTTATTTTTTAGATTTTATATATAATTTGCAAAAAGAATACCATTTTAAAAAATGTGACAAACTGACATTATATAAAGTTTATATTTGTAAATAATATTTTAAATAAATTAATGTTTAATTCAAAAATTATTGGCTTAGGGCATTTTGTTCCAGAAAATATTGTTACGAATGACGATTTGTCGCAATTAATGGATACTAATGACCAGTGGATTCAAGAAAGAACAGGAATAAAACAGCGCCGTTGGGCAGTAAAAGGAGATGGTAATACCACATTTACCATGGGTCTAAAAGCTGCTAATAATGCTATCACAAATTCAGGTATAAACAAACAGGATATTGACTTTATTATTTTTGCAACTCTTAGTCCTGATTATTATTTTCCTGGGCCTGGAGTTCAAATTCAAGAAGCTTTGGGTATAAAAACTGTAGGAGCTCTTGATGTTAGAAATCAGTGTTCCGGTTTCATTTATGGTCTTTCTGTGGCTGATCAGTTTATAAAAACTGGGATGTATAAAAATATACTAGTTATTGGCAGTGAGCTTCAATCTTTAGCGCTTGATGTGTCTACTAGGGGTCGAAATTTGTCAGTACTTTTTGGTGATGGTGCAGGTGCAGCTATTTTGAGTCAAGAATCTGATAATAAAAAAGGAATTTTATCGTCTCACTTACACTCAGAAGGAGAACATGCTTTAGAACTTGCTGCTGAAGCCCCTGGAATGGGTAAACGATGGGTTACAGATATTATTTCTGACAATAACCCTAATGATATGAGCTACAGACCATACATGAATGGTAAGTTTGTTTTTAAAAATGCAGTCAAACGCTTTAGCGAGGTAATTTTTCAAGGTCTTCAAGCAAATGATTTATCAGTTTCAGATATTGATATGTTGATTCCACACCAAGCAAACTTAAGGATAGCTCAGTTTATTCAAAAAAAATTCGAACTTTCCAATAATCAAGTTTTTAATAATATCCAAAACTATGGCAATACAACCGCTGCATCGATTCCTATAGCCATGAGTGAAGCTTATGAGCAGGGCAAGATAAAGTCTAATGATATTGTAGTTTTAGCTGCTTTTGGTAGTGGTTTTACTTGGGGTAGTGTAATCATCAAATGGTAAAGAGCTTTAAAACATATGTTCTTGGAGCTTCTTTAAATCCGCAACGCTATTCAAATAAGGCAATTTTAATGCTAAAAAGGTTTAAAATACCCACTGTTGCATTTGGGATTAAAGAGGGTTTAGCTCATGGAGTTAAGATTGAGTCAGATTTAATTAATTACAATGATATTCATACTGTGACAATTTATTTAAGTCCAAATAATCAAAAAAGCTACATTGATCATGTTATATCTTTAAATCCTAAACGTATAATTTTTAATCCTGGCACAGAAAATAATTATTTTTCACAAATATTGATGTCAAAAAATATATATTTTGAATCTGCATGTACTTTAGTGTTATTATCTACGAATCAATATAAGACCGATAAAGGTAATAAAACCGTTCAAGGGTAGTAATTCGTAGCCAATAATATAACCTCCAAAATATTCAGATGGAATTTGTGATATTCCAAATGATAATATAACGGAAATTAATGCAACTATCCATACCATTTGGTCTTTGACTTTAAAGTTTGTAAATATTCCAAAAGAATATAGCCCTAACAGTGGGCCATAAGTAAAACCTGCAACAGTAAGTAAGCTGTCAATTACGTTTGAGTTTAAAAGATATTTAAAAGAAATAATAACAACGATTAAAACTACACTCATAAATACATGAGTTTTTTTTCTTAAATTTTTTCTATCATTTTGGTTTCTGTTATTAATATTTAAAATATCTATACAAAAAGATGTCGTTAAAGACGTTAATGCACTATCGGCGCTACTGTAGGCTGCAGCTATTAGTCCAAGTACAAAAAAGCTGCTTAGGATCAATCCTAAATTTGTATTAAGGGCAATTTCCGGAAACAGCAAATCTGTTTTGACATTATTATCCAGCATAGGGATTGCAACATCAAATCTTTCAGCATATATAAATAGCAGTGCTCCCAGTAATAAAAACATAAAAGTCACAACTGAAAGAATTACGCTGAACCAAAGCATGTTTTTTTGAGCTTCTTTAAGGTTTTTACATGTTAGATTTTTTTGCATCATATCTTGATCTAATCCTGTCATACAAATCGTTATAAACATTCCGCCAAAAAATGATTTAAGCAAATAGTCTTTGCTTTTAAAATCATTAATATTGAAAATTGTATTATAATTAGATAACTCTTTAGAGCTTAAAAACTCAACAAATGTTAAATCTAAGGCATTTGTTATTGAAAAGATTGATAGAATTAAAGCAAAAAGCATAAATAAAGTTTGTAAAGTATCTGTCCATACAATTGTTCTGATTCCACCTTTGTTTGTGTAAACCCAAATTAGAGAAATTGATATTACTACTGTTAATTCAAATGGAATCCCCCAATATTTAAAAACAAATTGTTGTAATACAATAGCCATTAAATACATCCTAAACGCAGCGCCAACTACACGGGAAATAAAGAAAAAAAATGCTCCAGTTAAATGACTTATCTTTCCAAACCTTTGTCCAAGGTATTGATAAATTGATGTTAAGTTTAATCTGTAGTAAATTGGTAAAAGTAAAAATGCTACCACAATGTAACCTGCGATATATCCAAGACAAACTTGAAAATAGCTAAATTTTGAGCTTTCAACCCAACCTGGAACTGATATGAATGTAACACCAGATAAAGAAGCGCCAATCATTCCAAAAGCGACTATATACCATGGCGAGTTTTTACTGGCTTTAAAAAAATCATAATTAGAATCATTCTTCCCAGTTATTTTAGCAATTACAACTAGAAGAAAAAAATATGAAAAAGTCAGTATAAGAATATGTTGTCCTTTCAACTTAATAAATTTATATTTGTATGTCTAAATAGATCTATTTCAAACCTAAGTAAATTTAAAATTTAAAATAGCATTTAGATAATGTATTTTAAGATTTTTTAATTAAGTTTCAAATACTTAGAATTAAAAATTTGTAGGGATTAATGGAATTTTCATCAAAACTATTACAAAATGCTGTCAATGAAGTAGCTCAACTGCCAGGGATCGGTAGACGAACAGCATTGAGGCTTGTTTTACATTTGATGCGACAACCCGAAAACCAAACCATTCAATTGTCAAAATCTCTAACAGAAATGCGTTCAAAGATTAATTTTTGTAATTCATGCCATAATATTTCTGATCATTCTATATGTGAAATTTGTTCAAATGAAAATAGAAATAAAGCTACTATTTGTGTTGTTGAGGATATAAGAGATGTACTTGCAATTGAAAGCACAGCAACTTTTAAAGGAATCTATCATGTTTTAGGTGGTAAAATTTCTCCAATGGATGGTATCGGTCCAAGCGATCTTAATATTCAAAGTTTGGTTTCGAAAGTTAAATCTGGGCAAGTAAACGAGGTTATTTTCGCGCTAAGTTCCACAATGGAAGGTGATACTACTAATTTTTATATTTTCAAACAAATTCAATCTGCAGAAATTCAAATTTCAACAATCGCTAGAGGGATATCTGTTGGAGACGAGTTGGAATATGCGGATGAGATAACTTTAGGAAGAAGTATTACAAATAGAATTCCATTTGAAATGTCATTAAAATAGATTTTCTTGAAGTTGTCCGTCGTCATACTAAGTTATAATGTTCGTCATTATTTAGAATTGTGTTTGCAAAGTGTTCAAGCAGCCACAAAAGATATTTCTTCAGAGATAATTGTTATTGATAATAATTCTAGTGATGATAGTTGCTCTGTAATAAAATTAAATTACCCAGAAATAATACTAATTCAGAATAAAGAAAATATTGGTTTTTCTAAGGCAAACAATCAAGCAGTCAAAATTGCAAGCGGCGAGTATGTTTGTATCCTAAATCCTGATACTGTTGTTTCAGAAAATACTTTTAATAAAATTTTAAACTTTTCAGATTCTAAAAATGATATTGGAATTGTTGGATGTAGATTTGTTGATGGCTCTGGGGCTTTTCTTGCTGAATCCAAGAGAAAAGTTCCAACTATTATAACTGCTATTCAAAAACTTCTTGGATTTGGCTACAATTATTATGAAACAGAAATTTCGGAAAATCAAATTGCCAAAGTCTCTGTATTAACTGGGGCATTTATGTTAATGAAGAATAACTTTTTTAGAGAATTGGGTGGTTTTGATGAAAATTTTTTTATGTATGGAGAGGATATTGATTTAAGTTTTAGAGCATTAAAAATGAATAAAATCAATTATTATTATGGTGAAGAAACAATTATTCATTTTAAAGGTGAAAGTACAAGAAAAAATAAAATATATTACAAAAACTTTTTCTCTGCCATGCAGGTATTTTATAACAAACATTATAATTCAAATTTTATAATAAAATCAGGTTTATGGCTTGTTATAATATTAGCAAAAAATATCTTACCATTTTTAAATTTAAATCGGGTTTATTACAATGCTGAAAGTAAAGAAATTGTTTTTTTAAAACCTCGAAACCAATCGTTCGAGCTCCCTGGAAAAAAATACAGTATTATTAATTCAATTAAATTAATTAAGAATTATGATTTTTGTGATTTAGTATTTGATCCATCAACTCAATCATTCTCTGAAATAATTAAAACAATTTCAAGATTAAAAAGTAATAAAGTTACTTTTAAAATCTGGCCTAAAAACACTAATTTCATAATAGGCAGTGATGCTAATAATAAAATGGGAGAAGTTATTAATATTTAAGCATCTTTGAGCTTAATGGAGTTTGCAATTATTGAATATATCGCTAATTTTAATTAGTTTTGTTGCATCTTTACAGTCTCTTAAAAGATTAAAAATTATGGCAAAATTTGAGTTAAAACTTCCAAAGATGGGGGAGAGTGTTGCTGAAGCAACTATTAACTCATGGCTAAAAGAAATTGGAGATAAAGTTGAAGTTGACGAATCTGTAATTGAAATTTCTACCGATAAAGTTGATAGCGATGTTCCAAGTGAAGTTAGTGGCATTTTAATTGAAAAAAAATTTAATGTTGACGACGTTGTTGAAGTTGGTGAAACCTTTGCTATTATTGAAACTGATTCAAATATCGCTGATAGTTCTATTGAAGTATCAATTGATGAAAAATCCTATGATGATGAAAAATCAGAGAATGTTGATTTGACGTCAATCAATCCGAATGCTAATGATTATTTTAATCAAGCGATGTCTTTGACAAGTTTAGATTCGCAGATCAATGATCCTAAAATTAATCGATTTTATTCTCCACTGGTTAAAAATATTGCAAAAAAAGAATCTGTTTCAGATGATGAATTAAATAGTATTAATGGAAGTGGAAAAAATGGCAGAGTAACTAAAAAGGATATTCTTAAATATATCGCAGATCGTTCAAAATCTTCAGATTTATCTCAAAATCAAATTCATTTAAGTTCTGATAATTCATTATTAGACACTGTAAGTTCAAACACTGCTTCTAGAAGTGACGAAATCATTGAAATGACTCGGATGGGTAAATTGATATCCAAACATATGGTAAGTTCATTACAGACATCTGCTCATGTTCAATCTTTTATCGAAGTTGACGTTACCAAAATATGGGACTGGAGAGAAGGGGTAAAGTTTGAATTTCAAAAAAAATACGCTGAAAAAATAACATTTACACCAATTTTTATGGAAGCTGTTGCTATAGCTTTATCCAAGCATCCAATGTTAAATGTTTCTGTTGATGGAGAATCAATAATAAAACACAAAGATATAAATCTTGGTATGGCTACAGCTTTAAATGATGGGAATCTAATTGTACCAGTAATCAAACAAGCAGACCAGCTTAGTTTAATAGGTATGGTAAAACGTGTAAATGATTTAGCACATCGCGCAAGAGAAAACAAACTCAATCCTGATGATATAAAGGGCGGAACATACACAGTTACAAATGTTGGTGGCTTTGGTAGTATCATGGGCACTCCGATTATAAATCAACCTCAAGTTGGAATTTTAGCTTTAGGAGCTATTAGAAAGGTTCCTGCTGTAGTTGAAACAAATGAGGGTGATTTTATTGGAATACGTCAAAAAATGTTCTTATCTCACTCATATGATCATAGAGTTGTCAATGGTGCTCTTGGAAGTCAATTTTTGAAAACAGTCAAGGATATACTTGAATCATGGGATGTTAACAGACAGATATAAAGTTCAATGCAATTAAATCTTAATAGGCCAATTTGTTTCTTTGACTTGGAAACTACAGGTATTAATATAACATTAGATAAAATTGTTGAAATTTCAATTCTCAAAGTTTTTCCAAATGGCAATGACAAGAAAAAAACTTGGTTAGTTAATCCTGAAATTCCAATTTCTCCACAAGCCACAGCAATTCACGGAATTACAAATGAAAAAGTATCCGATAAACCTATTTTTAAATCAATTGCGAAAGATGTTTACAGTTGGATTAAGGATTCTGATTTAGGAGGATTTAATTCTAATCGATTTGATATACCAATTTTAGCTGAAGAGTTGCTAAGATCAGGTATTGATTTTGATATGAAAAATAGACAATCTGTTGATGTTCAGACAATTTTTCACAAAATGGAACAAAGGACTTTAACTGCTGCATATAAATTTTATTGTAATAAGGATCTAAAAAATGCTCATAGCGCAGAGGCAGATACACTTGCAACTTATGAAGTTTTAAAATCTCAATTGGATAAATATAGTTCTCTTGAAAATGACACAAAGTTCTTAGCTGAATTTAGTACTCGTCAAAAATTTGCTGATTTTGCAGGGTTTATCAGATACGATAGTGTTGGTGATGAGTGCTTTTCTTTTGGTAAGCATAAAGGTAAAAAAGTAAGAAATGTCTTAGTTGACGAGCCAGGATATTATGGGTGGCTGCTAGATGCTGATTTTCCATTATATACAAAAAAAGTTTTGACATCTATAAAATTGCGTGATTTTAATAAAAAAAATAGTAGATGAAAATCATTTGCATTGGAAGAAATTATAAAAATCATGTAAATGAACTCAATAATATTGTTCCGACCGAACCTGTAATTTTTTTAAAGCCAGATACTTCAATAATCTTAAAAAAACAACCTTTTTTTATACCTGATTTTTCAAATGATATACACCACGAGGTTGAAGTAATAGTAAAAATTAATCGAGTTGGTAAATATATTTCTAAAGAATTTGCTCATAAATATTATGATAAAATTGGATTAGGTATTGATTTTACCGCCAGAGATATTCAGCAAAATCAAAAGCAATTTGGTTTACCCTGGGAAAAAGCTAAAGCTTTTGATGGTTCGGCATTAATTGGCAAGTGGGTTAATAAAACAAGCTTTGATGACATTAATGACATCAACTTTAGCTTAATGAAAAATAATGAACTTGTTCAACAGGGCAACACTTCTCAAATGCTTTGGGACATTGATTCTATTATAGCCTATGTTTCAAGTTTTTTTACTCTTAAAATTGGAGATATTATTTTTACAGGTACTCCCGCTGGAGTAGGAGCTGTGAAGGAAAATGACAAACTTAAAGGTTTTATTAATGGTGATGAATTTTTTGATCTTAAAATCAGATAATTGAAAGCACAAATTATAACAATTGGAGATGAAATTTTAATAGGTCAAATAGTTGATACTAATTCAGCTTTTATTTCCAAGGCCTTAAATAGGATAGGTGTTTCGGTTAACCAGATAATTTCAATTCAGGACAACAAAGATCATATTTTATCAGCTCTTAATAATGCTTCAAAATCATCAGATTTGGTTATAATAACGGGTGGTTTAGGACCAACTAAGGATGATATCACAAAAAAAACTTTTGTAGAGTTCTTTCAAGATAAATTAATCGTTAACAAAAGAGTTGAAGATCATATTCGAGAAATATGGAAAAAGTACATAAAACAGCCTCTTTTACAAGTAAATTTAGATCAAGCACTAGTCCCTTCAAAAGCCAACATTTTAATGAATTCTTCTGGAACTGCGCCAGGGATGTGGATGGAGAAAGGTAACACAATTTTTATTTCATTACCAGGTGTGCCATTTGAGATGAAGGCCTTGATAAAAAATGAAGTTTTACCAAGATTGTCAAATTCATATAATTTACCATTTATTGTGCATAAAACTTTACTAACCTATGGTCTTGGTGAAAGCGTCATAGCGGATAGAATTTCTGATTGGGAAAACAATCTTCCTGGCTCTATTAAATTAGCTTATTTACCAAATTTAGGTAGAGTTAGATTGCGTTTATCATCAAAGGGTTTTAATAAGTATAAAGTTGAAAATGAAATTAATTTTCAGATTAAGAATTTACTTCCATTAATATCTGATATTTTTGTAGGTTTTGAAGAGGATAACACATTAGAGCAAATCATTGCCAATAAATTTGTTAAGTTAGGCAAAACACTTTCTGTTGCAGAAAGCTGTTCAGGGGGTAAAATTTCTGAAAAATTCACTTCAAACGCGGGAGCATCAAAGTTTTTTAAAGGAGGAATTGTTGCTTATAATAGCGCTGTAAAAGAAAGTATTCTTGGAGTTGATCCCATAATCATTAATAAATATTCAGTAGTAAGTAAGGAGGTTTCTGAGTTAATGGCTTTAGGGGCAAAAAAAATATTTAATTCAGATTATTCTATTGCTACTACAGGAAATGCTGGGCCTTCTAAAGGTCAATCTAATGCAGAAATTGGAACAGTTTTTATTGCTGTTGCCACTCCACACAAGGTTTATTCACAAAAATTTACATTTGGAGATAAGCGCCAGCGAGTTTTAATTAAAACATTGAATATGGCGTTAACAATGATACAAAAAGAAATTTTTAAAAATGACTAGACAAAATTTGTGAACTTGATTAGATTTCGTATTTTTGCACCTCGTTTTGAAATAACAAAACAGTAAAATTAAAGATCATGTCTAGAATTTGTGAACTTACTGGTAAAAAGGCTATGGTTGGAAACAATGTTTCTCACTCACTAAATAGAACTAAACGTAAATTTGATGCAAACCTTATCAAAAAGCGTTTTTATATTCCTGAAGAAGATAAATGGATTACCTTAAAGTTGTCAACAGCAGCTTTAAAAACAATAAATAAAATAGGTATTTCAGCTGCTATCAAACAAGCTAAATCAAAAGGGTTTTTAAAATAGACTAAAGAATTATAACTAACTATTATGGCAAAGAAAGGTAATAGAATTCAAGTAATTTTAGAATGTACAGAGCATAAAGCAACTGGTCAGCCAGGTACATCCAGATACATTACTACAAAAAATAAAAAGAATACACCAGATCGTATGGAAATAAAAAAGTTTAATCCCATACTTAAACGAATGACGGTACATAAAGAAATTAAATAAACTAAGCCATGGCAAAAAAATCAGTAGCAACACTTCAAACAGGATCAAAGCGATTAACAAAAGCCATCAAGATGGTTAAATCTCCAAAAACTGGTGCATACACTTTTGTGGAATCTATAATGTCACCTGACAGAGTGAATGACTTTTTAAGTAAAAAATAATTTAAATCTCCCCATGAACTTTAAAGCTGCTTTTTTGAAAGCAGCTTTTATTTTTTTCATTAAATTGTAATCATGCATAACTTAATAATATATGGGCTTTTTTAAAAAAATATTTTCATCAGAAAAAAAAGCAACTCTTGATAAAGGACTTGAGAAATCTAAAACAAGTTTTTTTGACAAACTTGGTAAAGCGATTATTGGTAAATCAAAGGTTGATGACAGTGTTTTAGATAATTTAGAAGAAGTTTTAGTAACAAGTGATGTTGGTGTTCAAACTACACTAAAAATTATTGAACGTATTGAAAGACGTGTTGCTAAAGATAAATATATGGGTACAGATGAATTAAATTTAATACTAAGAGAAGAAATAGCATCTTTACTTTCTGAGACAAATTTTGGTAATAATACTGATTTCAATATATCATCTAACCTCTCAACTCCATATGTAATTATGGTTGTAGGAGTTAACGGTGCTGGTAAAACAACTACTATTGGTAAACTTGCACATCAGTTCAAAAATCAAGGCTTGAAAGTTGTTTTGGGTGCTGCAGATACTTTCAGAGCTGCAGCAATTGATCAATTACAGGTATGGGCAAATAGAGTTGATGTGACCTTAATTAAACAACAAATGGGTAGTGATCCTGCATCAGTTGCTTTTGACACGCTACAAAGTGCAGTAACTTCAAATGCCGATGTAGTAATTATTGATACTGCTGGTCGATTGCATAACAAGATTAATTTAATGAATGAGCTAACAAAAATTAAACGTGTTATGCAAAAAGTTGTTCCTAATGCACCCAATGAAGTCCTTTTAGTCTTAGATGGGTCAACAGGTCAAAATGCATTTGAACAAGCTAAGCAATTCACTGCATCAACAGAAGTTAATGCTTTAGCTATAACTAAGCTAGACGGAACAGCTAAAGGCGGTGTTGTTATTGGCATCAGCGATCAATTTCAAGTTCCAGTCAAATACATTGGCGTTGGGGAGGGTATCGGCGATCTCCAAGTATTTAACAAGTATGAATTTATCGATTCTTTCTTTAAAAAATAATATCTTATTAATTAAACTATAATTAGATCTTTTAATGAGAACAAAATCAATTAAAGTCAATAAAATTAATGTTATTACATTAGGTTGTAGTAAAAATATTTATGACAGCGAAATTCTTATGGGTCAACTCAAAGCTAATGGTAAAGAAGTTGCACATGAACAGGATGGGAATATTGTTGTAATTAATACATGTGGCTTTATTGATAATGCAAAAGAAGAAAGTGTAAATACTATTTTAGATTTTGTACAGAAGAAAAAATCAGGAAAAGTTGACAAAGTATATGTTACAGGATGTTTGAGTGAGCGTTATAAGCCAGACCTAACAAAAGAAATTCCAGATGTTGATCAATACTTTGGCACTACTGAACTTCCTCAGCTACTTAATGCATTGGGAGCTGATTATAAGCATGAACTCATAGGTGAAAGATTAACTACAACACCTAAAAATTATGCCTACTTAAAAATTGCCGAGGGCTGTGATCGACCATGCAGCTTTTGTGCTATTCCTCTTATGAGAGGAAAACATCGATCAAAATCAATTGAAGATATAATCGTTGAAGCTGAGAAGTTAGCATCTAACGGTGTAAAAGAGCTGATTTTAATAGCACAAGATTTAACTTATTATGGACTTGATTTATACAAAAAAAGAAATCTTGCGGAATTACTCAGATGTTTAGTTAAAGTTGAAGGAATTGAATGGATTCGATTACATTATGCATTCCCAACTGGCTTTCCAATAGATGTATTAGAAGTCATGAAAAGTGAGCCTAAAATTTGTAATTATATTGATATTCCTTTACAGCATATTTCAGATAAAATATTGAAAAGCATGCGACGTGGTACTACAAAGGAAAAAACAACAAAATTAATCCAAAAATTTCGTGATACAGTTCCAAATATGGCTATAAGAACAACATTGATTGTTGGTTACCCTGGAGAATCTGAAGAAGATTTTAAAATTTTAAAAGAATGGGTTAGTGAAATGCGCTTTGAAAGATTAGGCTGTTTTACATATTCTCACGAGGAAAACACTCATGCCTTTAATTTAAAAGATGATGTTAATAGCGATGTAAAAAAAGAACGTGCCAATGAAATAATGGAGTTGCAATCACAGATTTCTTGGGAATTAAATCAACAAAAAATAGGTAATGTTTGTAAGGTTGTAATTGATCGCAAAGAGGGTCAGTATTTTATTGGTCGTTCAGAGTTTGATTCACCTGATGTGGATAACGAAGTTCTGATTAATGCTTCCAAAACATATTTAAAGACCGGGGAGTTTTATGATGTTGTAATTACAGATGCTGCTGATTTTGATTTATATGCCAAAGTTGTGTAGTTTTTTTCAATAATATTTATTCAATTATCTTTGTTTAATATAAATTTCGATGTCAAATCAATATATTTCATATGATGTTACAAAAACATTGTCTAAACTTCTAATTCAATTTTTAGAAGGTAACCCTGAACTTGATTCTTTTTATGGCAATAAATCAAAAATTGAAGATTTTGAAGCGCAAATTATTACTAAATCAAAAAACTTCTCTCTTGAAAAACGTCAAATTTTAGTTGATGTTTTACACAGGCAGTATGACCACCTTTATCCTAATAGTTCTATTTTTGAACGAATTAATTTATTAAGACATCCAGATACTTTCACAGTTGCAACCGGACATCAACTAAATTTAATGGGTGGTCCTTTATATTTTATTTATAAAATTGTATCAATAATTAATTTAGCAGAACAACTTCAGTTAAAATATCCAAATAACAAATTTATTCCTATTTTTTGGATGGCAAGTGAAGATCATGATTTTGAAGAAATTAATCATTTTAGTGTAGGTGAAGAAAAAATTCAATGGAAAAAAAAATGTAACGGCCCTGTTGGAAGATTATCCACACAGGGTTTAGAATCATTGTTAGAGAATTTTAAAAAAATTATTCAGAACACTCCATATGAAAATGAATTAAATGAGATCTTTAAAGACTCTTACATTTCATCTAAAAATTTATCTAATGCAACTAGGTTTTTGGTAAATCGAATTTTCGGAAAAGATGGTGTTATTGTGGTTGATGGAGATGATTCTAGTTTTAAGGCTTTATTTTCTCCTCACATTAAAAATGAACTTATAAATAAACTTGTAGATAGTGAAATTACAAATACTAATATTAGATTAAAGAAAATTGATAAAAATTTTAAAATCCAAGTAAATCCAAGGCCTATTAATTTATTTTATATTAAAGATGGTCTTAGAGAAAGAATTATTCAAAAACAAGATTTATTTAGAGTATTAAATACAGATCTTAGTTTTAATTTAGAATCAATACTTATAGAACTTGAAAAGCACCCTGAGCGTTTTTCTCCAAATGTAATTATGCGTCCTTTATTTCAAGAGTGTATTTTACCAAATTTGAGTTATACAGGAGGTGGAAGTGAATTATCTTATTGGCTTCAGCTAAAATCCTATTTTGATATTTCTAAGGTGTGTTTTCCAATTTTAATGCATAGAAATTCAGCAGTTATTACAACAACAAAACAAATTCATAAGTTAGATAAGTTAGATTTAAGTATTTCAGATTTATTTTTATCAAGAGAAGATTTAATAACTAAAATCACTAAATTAAAAAGTAGTCAAAAAATCGATTTTAGTTCTCAAATAACTCATTTAAGAAAACAGTTTAATAAATTATATGACCTAGCTAAAGAAACAGACGCTTCTTTTACAGGGGCAGTTGCAGCTCAAGAAAAAAAACAGATTAATGGACTTCTATATCTAGAAAAAAGATTATTAAAAGCTGAGAAAAAGAAATATAAAAGTTCAATTGAGCAAGCTTTAATACTTCAAAGCCTTTTATTTCCAAGTGGTAATTTACAAGAGAGATTATTAAATTTTACTACTTTTTATGCTTTTCATGGGGAAAAATTTATTAAAAAATTAAAATCTGAAATGAATCCTTTTCAAAATAGTTTTTCAATTATTTCTTTATAAGTTTTAAAAAAAAAATACTAACAATTTATAGATAAGTATTAATTTTGAGCATGCAACATGACAAGGTTTTAATTCTAGATTTTGGATCGCAATACACTCAACTTATTGCACGACGCGTTAGAGAGTTGAATATATACTGCGAAATCCATCCATTTAATAAAATTCCAACTGCTATTGAAGAATTTAAGGCAGTAATTCTTTCTGGTAGCCCGCAATCAGTCCGTGGTTCTGATGCATTACATCCAGATTTGACTAAAATTCGCAGAAAAAAACCTTTACTTGCTATTTGTTATGGTGCTCAATATTTAGCACATTTTTCGGGTGGCAAAGTTGCTTCATCAGATACACGTGAATATGGACGGGCTAATTTGTCTTATGTAAAAACAAATGAGCCTTTTTTTGAAAATATTTTCAAAGGAAGTCAGGTATGGATGAGTCACAGTGACACCATCACAAATCTTCCTACCAAAGGAGTTTTATTAGCAAGTACAAGTGATGTTAAAAATGCCGCTTACAAAATTGATGGAGAAATTACCTATGCAATTCAGTTTCATCCAGAAGTATATCATACAACAGATGGAAAAAAATTGTTAAAAAATTTTTTAGTTGATATCGCTAATCTTAATCAAGATTGGACTCCTGATTCTTTTGTAGAAGAAACGATATTGTATTTGAAAGAAAAATTATCTAATGATAAAGTTGTTTTGGGTTTGTCGGGGGGAGTGGATTCTACGGTTGCTGCTATTTTATTAAACAAAGCCATAGGTAAAAATCTATATTGCATATTTGTCAACAATGGTCTTTTACGTAAAAATGAATTTGAGAGTGTATTAAAGCAATATGAGGGAATGGGGCTGAATGTCAAGGGGGTTGATGCTTCAGATCGTTTTTTAGAAGCTCTTTCTGGAATCGATGATCCTGAAAAAAAGCGTAAAATCATTGGTCGTGAATTTATAGAAGTTTTTGATGACGAATCTCAACTTATTGAAGACGTAAAGTGGCTTGCTCAAGGTACAATTTACCCAGATGTAATAGAAAGTATTTCTGCTACTGGAGGTCCAAGTGCTACTATTAAAAGTCATCATAATGTTGGAGGATTACCAGATTTTATGAAATTAAAAGTTATAGAACCGCTAAAGTCATTGTTTAAAGATGAGGTAAGACGGGTTGGTTCGTCACTGGGAATTGATTCAGAATTATTAGGCAGACACCCTTTTCCAGGCCCTGGATTGGCAATTCGAATTTTAGGTGATATAACTCACGATAAAGTTAGAATATTACAGGAAGTAGATGCTGTTTTTATTGAAGGTCTAAGGGAATGGAATCTTTATGATGATGTTTGGCAAGCAGGTGCAATTTTACTTCCAGTAAATAGTGTTGGAGTAATGGGGGATGAAAGAACATATGAAAAATGCGTTGCTTTAAGAGCAGTTGAAAGTACTGATGGAATGACTGCAGATTGGGTAAATTTACCATATGAATTTTTACAAAAAATCTCTAATGATATTATAAATAAAGTTAAAGGAGTCAATAGGGTTGTTTATGATATAAGTTCCAAACCACCAGCCACCATTGAATGGGAGTAAATAGGTTTCTTTAATATAGCTTAATTGATTTAGTAAAAGCATTTGATATAAAAAAATGAATAAATTTTATACGACCTACATATTTATATTCATAGTTTCTTCAATTTCAGCACAATCATTGAGACAACACTCAGTTGATTCTCTTGACAGTTTAAATAAAATAGCACAAAAATATGGTGTCCTTGTAGAAGATATAATTGAACTAAATCCAAACTCATCTGAAAAATTGATTCCTGGAGATAATTTAATTATTCCAAATCCAATACATAAAAAGTCTATTAATAAAGTTAAAGATGTAGTTTCCTATAAAATTCACCGAGTAAAGAAGAACGAAACCTTATATAGTATTTCAAAAAAGTATGGCATATCAATCGATGATATTAAGCAAAATAATAAACAGCTATATGACTATCCAATTAAATATAAAGAGAAATTATACATACCAAAATACAAGACCAGAGCTTTAGTTCCTCATACAAATTTAAAGCTATATAGTGTTAAAGCTAAAGAAGGCAAGTGGCGTATAGCTCACAATTTTGGAATAACTGTAAAACAGTTAGAGGCATTAAATCCAGATTTAGATTCTGTATTATCATATGGTCAACTAATAAATGTACCAAATATAGAATTGACATTTAGTAACACAGGTGATAATTTTGATTATTATGAAGTTCAACCTAAAGAAGGCTTTTATTCTATTTATAAAAAGTTTGGTGTCAGCAAAGATAGTCTTGAAAAATTAAATCCTATTTTAAAGGATACAGGTCTATTAAATGGAATGGTTTTGAAGTTGGCAATAAATAAAAATAATGATCCAAAAAGTATTCAATTATCCTCAAAAATTAAATATTTAAATTCAAAGACAATTGCGTTATTTCTTCCTTTTAAAGCCAACTCCATTAATTTTGACTCAATACAAATTGCCAAACAACAGGTTAAACGTGATGGATATGTAAGAATTTCAACTGAGTTTTATTCAGGTGTTGAAATGGCACTAGACTCTGCAAAAGCTTTAGGGATTTCTGTTAATTTAGATGTTTATGATACTGAGGCCAATCCAATTAAGCTTCGAAGCTTAATTCGTGAAATAGAATTTTCTAAATACGATTTAATTTTAGGTCCTGTAACAGCTCAAAATTGTAAAATTTTGTCAAATTCTCTAGAGCTTAACAAAATTGCCTTATTCTCTCCATTTGTGAAATTTGATAAACGTAGTTCAAATCTAATACAAACAATTCCTAATGATGAGTGGATATCCGACAAGTTATTAACTCATGCGGTTAAAGATACTATTGCTCATGAGACTTTGATTATATCAGACTCTAAATCTTTAGGTAGATTAGCTAGAATTAGATCCTATTTTAATGACTCTAAAACTATTAAATCTGGTTTTGATGAAAATGGAGTTGAACAATTTTATATACCATTTGAGGTGCTTCAGAAAGAATTAAACCCTGGTCGAACATTAGTTTTTTTGGAAACATCTGATGAAAGTTTCGCCTCAAATATTACTAGTATGCTGAGTGGTTTGAATGGGATTACCATTGAAAAAGAAGTTTCTGAAGATGATCCAGATGAAGAAATTGAAATAGAAGTTGAGAGGGAAATAATTTTAATGACAACAAATTATAATAAAGCATTCTTAGGAAATAATATTTCTAATGAAGATTTATCAAATTTAAATTTTCAATTCTCCTCAACTTATTTTGATAGTGAAACAACTAATTCATTTGATGAAAAGTACAAGACGAAATATGGAAGTTATCCTTCACGTTACTCAAAACGTGGATTTGATCTGATGTTAGATATCTTATTACGCCTTAGCTCATCAAATTCAATTTATGACGAACTGACTACAGTTCAAACTCAATATTTAGAAAATAAATTCAAATACATTGAAAGTCCAAGTGGTGGGTATGTTAATCAATCTGGATTTATTTTACAATATCAAGATCTTTTTTTAATTAAAATTGAGGATTAAATTATTTCCATTTAATATTACATCCAATGCTTGGTTTTTGAGTTTGATTATTTTGAGTTTGACTCAATAAACAATCTATAGCATATTTTAAGTCATTTCCAGTTGGATTAATATTATTTCCAGGTCTGGAATCATCAAATTGACCACGATAAACAAGTTTTAAGTCATTATTAAATAAATAAATATCTGGAGTACAAGCTGCATCATATGCTTTAGCAATTTCTTGGGTTTCATCAAATAAGTAAGGAAAACTAAATTTTGATTCCACTGCATGTAAATGCATTTTTTCTGGTCCATCTTGTGGATATTTATCTATGTCATTACTAGATATAGCAATAAAACCTATTCCTTTTTTTTGATATTGATTCGCAATTTTAACAAATTCATCATTTATATGAACTACAAATGGACAATGATTACATATAAATGCAATTACAGTTCCTTTAGATCCTTTTAAATTATCTAATTTCATTTTAGAATTAGAAATAGTATCCAATAATTCGAATTTAGGAGCAATAGTGCCAAGCGCTATCATATTTGAAGGAGTTTGAGCCATATTTTAGTTTTTAATTATATATTTGGGTTGTAAAGTTACTTAAAATGTCAGAAGTTTCATTTGAAGATTTTCAAAAAATTGATTTAAGAGTTGGTACAATAATTAATGTTGTTAATTTCCCTGAAGCAACTAAACCTGCATATAAGTTAACTATTGATTTTGGTCCATTGGGAACTAAAAAATCCTCAGCCCAAATCACCAAATTATATAAAATAGAGGATCTCATCAATAAGCAAATAATAGCTAATGTTAACTTCCATGATAAGCAAATTGCAAATTTTAAAAGTCAATGTTTAATTTTGGGGGCAGTTGATGGTAGTTCAGTTATATTATTAAGCACCAGTGAAAAAGTGCCAAATGGATCTATTGTACAATAGGGCTAAAATTGATTTCTGAAAAAAATTGCATTCATCAGTAGTTTATTTGTTCCATACCAGAATGCTCTAAAATTTGTATTGTCAGTAAATCCTACAATTTGTCCATTTCCATAAGATGAGATTTTTAGAGGGACAGTTTCTTTTAAAAGGTTTAAATTTTCATCAGAGATATACCCACTGAGAAGAGGTCTTTGAGTGTAAACAATAGGATTGTCAAAGCTATTTTCTTCAGGCTCAATAAAGATAGTGGTGTTCCTAAATAGAGCTATTTTTTTCTTATAATATCCGAAATTTATTGGGTGTGATCTATCAATTTTTGCTTCAAAAATAGCACCTCCAATTCTTTGAGCTCCATAAAATTTAGATCTATCTTTAAATTTAATTTTATTTGCTATTAGATTATTATTTTTTGTTTTTATCTTAAAAATATCGTTTTTATTTAACCATCTAAGACTGTTTTGATATGCTATTAAATTACCACCTTTTTTTATCCAGATTTTTAATTTTTCTGCAACAGCCTGATTTAAACCAAATGAATTTGGTAGAATGATACAATTATAACGTTCTAAATCATGATTTAAAATTTTCGAATTATCTAATTTAGTTATTGGGATATTGTAACGAATATCCATTAAATGCCATATCTCACCAGCATCATATGAATCAATTCCATCTCCCACTATTAATCCAACTGAAGGTTTTTTTAATGTTCTAAATTTATTACTTCCCAAATCAGGTCCTTGAGCCATACCACTTGAAATGCCATATATACTTAAATTACTTTTTGATGATATTTGATCTAAAATTTCAATTAGTGTACTTGTTGAGTATTTTTGGTTTTGTACAGGGATTAAAATACTACCAAAATCGTAGTTTCTTCCTTCAATTGAAAAAGGCTCAAGAGCTACTTTAACTCTAATATTTTTTTCCATCAAACTGTATAATGCTTTAGGTGAATAGTAGTTGCTCCAAGGCATTATATATGCGTAATTGCTTTCTCCAATTAATTTACCTACAGGAATTTGTGGATAAACTAATTCGCCAATATTTTTAAATTTTTTCTTCTCAGTAAAATCAATACCAAAAGCTAGTGGAATTGTCCAAGCAGAAATATCATAAAATAAACTGTCTTTGAATTTTGTTCTTTTTTCAAAAATTGCTTCTAGCAGTAAATTATTTTTTTGATTTTTTGGAATAACATAGCTTGACGATTTCTTGTAAAAATTTCCGTCAATTTCAATATCATTTTTTAATTCATGAATTTGAATATTATGTCGTTTTAAAAGCTCTGTAAAATGAAAAGACTTAGCAGGATCATTATCGTCTTTAAAAACATATACAGAGTTAGATTCAAGACGACCTTTTTCACGATTATTCTTAAAAAAATTAAATTGGTATTTTAATAATTTTTCACGCATATTAAATGCTGCTTCCAATGTTGATAATCCAGCTGTAATTTGATTTTTTATAGTAAATGGAAATGATAATAAACCATTATCACTTTCTTGTATGTGACCTCTAGAGCTAGCTTGTTCAAATAATATTCCTATACTGCCATTAACATCTGGGAATGTAGATCCTTTACCATAATAGAAGTCGTCATAATCTTCTTCAGAGTAATATAATGATCCAAGTTTGTCAAATGCTTTTGCATGATATTGACCAATTTCTCTAGTAATGTTTTGATTTTCAATTGGGGTTAAAGGATGTGTTCTAGATGGAACTCCAGGCTGAAAGAAGAAACTTGAGTTTGTCCCCATCTCGTGGTGGTCTGTAAGTATGTTAGGAAGCCATTTATGAAATGTATTTAATCTTACTTTGGATTCTGGTAATTGAGACGGAAGCCAATCTCTGTTCATATCAAACCAATAGTGATTAGTTCGACCTCCAGGCCAGTTTTCGCTATATTCTCTATCTCTTGGATCAGGATTTAATCTTTTACTTTTATTGCTATTAACCCATTGTGAAAATCGTTGTAATCCATCTGGATTAAGGGCTGGATCAAATAGAATGACAGTGTTATTTAATAAAGATTGAACGTATTTTGATTCATTTGCAGCTAAATAATATGCTAACAAAACAGCGGCGTTTGAGCCACTTGCTTCATTTCCATGAATTGAAAAACCCTGATATACAACTACAGGTCTATTTTTTAAATCATAATCATAATCTTCATTTGTGGCATTAATATGATTTTGGCGTATTTGATCAATATTTTTATGATTTTCTATCGAAGTGATTGTTAGTAATATTAAAGGTCTACCTTCAAAAGTTAGTCCTCTATTTTCAATTTTAATTCTATCACTGCTTTGGGCAAGAGCTTGCATATATTGAACAAGTTTGTCATGTGAAATATGAAACTCACCAACTTGGTGTCCAATTACGGATTCAGGAGTTGGTATTTTTGAATTGAATTGTTCATTTTCCGGAAAATAAAAATCTGTTAATAGATTTGATTGTGAGCAAACAAAAAGAGGAAGAAATATTAAAAAACGTAAAACATTCATTTGTATGATTTTTATAAATATAAAAAAACCACCATGGTAATTGGTGGTTTTATTAATAAGCTAAAAAATTATATATCCTCAAAATTCAAATCCGTAAACTGATTGTTCGCTGATTCATCTGAGTCATTATCTTCATTGGGATTATAATTACTAATTACCTCTTCACCTTTTTCATCTATGATAAACTTTGTCATTTCGTTTAAAATAGACTTAAATTCATTAAAATCTTCTTTGTATAAATAAATCTTATGTTTTTTGAAGTGAAATGAGCCATCTTCATTTGTAAATTTTTTACTCTCTGTTACAGTTAAGTAATAATCACCTGCTTTAGTAGCTTTAACATCAAAAAAATATGTTCTTCTTCCTGCTCTAAGGGCTTTTGATAATATATCCTGTTCTCTATCGTACATGTTTATTTTTTTAAGATTAATTTTAATTTTTCAAAAATGAAAAAAATATATGACCTCGACAACTTTTTGAAAGACAAATTGTATTAAATATTTGTCTAATTTATTGTGCTTTCTTGAAGTTGTTTTTGATATAATTCTTTATAGTAACCATTAATTTTGATCAATTTTTCATGGCTACCTTGTTCTATTATTTGTCCTTCATTAAGTAGTATTATATGATCTGCATTTTTGGCTGATGATATTCTGTGACTAACAATAACAGTTGTTTTATTTTTTGTTAAATATTTTAAGTTGTTCAATATTTCCTCTTCAGTTTCAGTATCAACAGCTGAAAGACAGTCATCTAAGAGTAAAATTTTAGGATTTTTTATTAAAGCTCTTGCTATAGAGATTCTTTGCTTTTGGCCACCTGAAAGATTTATCCCACGTTCTCCGAGTTCAGTTTTATAACCTTTGTTAAACTGTGAAATATTTTTATGGACAACAGCTTTTTTAGCGAAAAAGATAATTTCTTCGGGGCTAGCATTTTTGTTTCCAAATTTAATATTATTTTCAATTGTATCTGAAAAAAGAAAAGGATCTTGAGGAACATATCCAATGCTATCTCTTAAATTATTTAAATTAATATCTAAGATATTTGTATTATCAATTTTAACAGAGCCTTTATCACAATCATATGTTCTTCCAATAAGTTCTAGAACAGTAGATTTACCACTTCCCGTTTTTCCTATTATTGCAAGAGTTTTTCCTTCTTCAATATCAAAAGTAATTCCTTTTAATGCTTCAATTTTAGTATCATCGTAAGTCAAATGAACATTATCAAAAGTAATTTTCCCTTTAATAGGAGTTTGACAATTAATTTTATTTTCAATACTTGGCTTTTGATTTAAAAATTCATTAATTCTTTTTTGTGAAGCTTCAGCCTCCTGTACAAGTGAAGTTACCCAACCAATTGATGCCACAGGCCAAGTTAGCATATTCACATATATTATAAATTCGGCGATAGTCCCAAGTTCCTGAATTTGCCCATTAATATATTGCATTCCTCCAATGTAAATCACTATCAAGTTGCTTGTCCCAATTAATAACAACATCAAGGGATAAAAAAAGGCCTGTATTTTAGTTAAATTTAAGCGCTTGATTCTTTGATTATTTGATAAGCTTTTAAAATTTTTAAATATTGACTCTTCAATTGCATACGACTTCGTTATAGAAATACCACTAAAAATTTCTTGAGTTTCAGAAGATAATTTAGATAAATGTTCTTGTACTATAGTACTCCTTCTGTGAATAAATTTACTCAAAAAATAAATTGAAATTGATAAAATTGGTAAAGGGAGTATAGTATATAAAGTTAATGTAGGTGCTTTATTATACATGTATGTTAAGGCAACGAAAAACAGCGTGATTGTATTAATGGTATACATAAGTGCTGGTCCAACATACATTCTTACTTTACCAACATCTTCAGTGATTCTGTTCATTAAATCACCTGTTCTATTTTTTTTATAAAAAGTTAAACAAAGTTTTTGGTAATGATTATAAATTTCATTTTTCAAGTCAAACTCAATATATCTAGATACATTAATCAATGTCTGTCGCATTAGAAAAGTAAATAAACCTGTAGCTGTAGCTGCCGCTAAAATCAAAAGAATTTTTAAACGAATAACCTTTTTAAAATCGTGCTCAGAGATTGGGTTTTCGATTTGATTTGATACTAAAGTAATTATATCGCCAACTAACTGTGGAGTAAATAGTGAAAATATTTTTGCGCAAGCAACTATTAAAATACCTAGGGCGACTTTGTATTTGTATTTGAAAAAGTATTTATTTAAATATCTTAATTCTTTCATCACTGTTGTGAGACAAATATACTTTTTAGTAATTATTAATTATGTTATAAAAAAACTATTTTTTCAATTATTTAAGTCTAAAATAACATTACTTTTGTTCAACAAAGTTAGAATCTATATTATAATAACATACTTTGATTAAATAAGTTCTTTAAATTATGCTCAATCGCCGACACATACGTGCTAAAGTAATGCAAGTTTTATTTTCTAACAAAAGCAATTTAATGCATGAGCAGTTAAATAATAATCTTGAAGAAAGCATGAAAAGTATGTATAAGCTTTATCTACTAATGTTGTCTATGCTAATAAAGCTAAGGCATCGCGCCATTGAGCATCAAAAAAAAGCCAAAAATAAATTCATCAAAACTAATGAAGACGAAAAGCCAAGTATGCGTTTTGTAAATAATATAGTTTTAAAAAAATTAGATGAGAATTCTCTTTTAGGATCAGAGTTAGAAAATCATGAAATATTTAATTGGGATCAGGACAAAGAATATATAGAGTTAATTTATAAAGATTTGGTGAGTAGTGATCTTTACAAAACATTTTTAAAATCTAAAGATGAATCTCTAAAAAGTGATATTGTTTTTATTATTGAATTTTTTAAAAGTATTATTGCGCCTAACATTAAATTATATGATTATTTGCAAGATAAAAATATTACTTGGGTTGATGATTTCCCAGTTGTAAATACTTTTTTAGTCAAGCTTCTAGCTAAAGTGAAATTAAAATCAAAACAAGACTTTTTTACTCCTAACTTATTCAAAGATAAGCATGATGAAAATTTTGGTTTTAAACTATTAAAAAAAACTTTACAAAATGGAAGTTCTTATAATGAAGAAATTATTTTAAAAACAAAAAACTGGGATATTGAAAGAATAGCAAATATTGATTTTGTTTTATTACAAATGGCTATTTGTGAATTTCAAGAATTCCCAAGTATTCCAACCAAAGTTACAATCAATGAATATATAGAGTTGGCTAAAGATTACTCAACTCCTAAAAGCAATGTTTTTATTAATGGTATATTAGATAAAATAGAGAAGGAGTATAGAAACAATAAAACCTTAAATAAGAAGGGCCGTGGTTTAATCTAATTTTATTAAATTTACTCCCTAATTTCAAAAAAAACCAAACGATATGAAAAAAATAATATTATTTCTTTTTGTAATTGCATTAGTGCCTTTTAACTCTTGTAAAGAAAAAGCGACTGAAAAGATTAAACAAGAAAATGTAGAAAGTGCTGCTGAACGCGATTCTCAAATAGTATTTCCAACTATTAGTTTTGATAAGGTTATACATGACTTTGGGGAAATTGAAAATGGTACTCCAGTTGAGACAGTTTTTTCATATACAAATTCTGGAAGATCACCATTAGTAGTGACTGATATCAAGAGTACATGTGGATGTACTGTACCCCAAGGCTGGAGTAAGGAGCCTCTTATGCCTGGAGAGTCATCTCAGTTTTCGGTAAAGTTTAACGGTAAAGGAGCAAACAAGGTTTCAAAAACAGTTACTTTAACTACAAACACTGAAAAAGGAAGAGAGCAGGTTCGTATCACGGCATTCATTAAGCCTGACCCTAAAGCTGCTTCAAATACACCTACTCTAAAAAAGCAATAAATTATGGAATTAAATAATTTTACCTTTTTAATTCTAATTGCAGTAATTTTTTATTTCTTTATTCTATCTCCGCAATTAAAGCGAAGTAAGAAAGAGAAAAAATTTTTAGCTTCTATGGCTAAAGGTGACCGAGTAATAACAAAATCGGGTATGCATGGGAAAATTTCAGCTTTAAATGACAAAGATAATTCCTGCGTAATAGAGACTCAGGCTGGTAAGATTAAATTTGAACGTTCAGCTATTTCCATTGAAATGTCAGAGAAACTTAATATGGTAAAAAAATAATTTAATTTATTTATATCTTTTTTGTGTTAGTTCGGCAATTTCACAGATTACTTGTGTTGCACTAATTATACTTTCCAATGGTACATATT
>JAYNFX010000017.1:0-28622 GCA_038106885.1 Flavobacteriaceae bacterium
GAGACCTACAAGTCGATCAGGTTGGAAACAAGAGCATAGTGATCCGGTGGTTCCGTATGGAAGGGCCATCGCTCAAAGGATAAAAGGTACTCCGGGGATAACAGGCTGATCTCCCCCAAGAGCTCATATCGACGGGGGGGTTTGGCACCTCGATGTCGGCTCGTCACATCCTGGGGCTGGAGAAGGTCCCAAGGGTTGGGCTGTTCGCCCATTAAAGTGGCACGCGAGCTGGGTTCAGAACGTCGTGAGACAGTTCGGTCTCTATCTACAGTGGGCGTTAGAAATTTGAGTGGATCTGTTCCTAGTACGAGAGGACCGGAATGGACTAACCTCTGGTGTACCAGTTGTTCCGCCAGGAGCATTGCTGGGTAGCTACGTTGGGAAAGGATAAGCGCTGAAAGCATATAAGCGCGAAACCTACCACAAGATGAGATTTCTTTAAAGGATCGTGGGAGATGACCACGTTGATAGGCTACAGGTGTAAAGGCAGTAATGTCATAGCCGAGTAGTACTAATAATCCATAGGCTTATTGTACGGCTGTTTTTTTATGAAGTTTATTTTACTTATTCATGTATATTTTTTCAATATGTTAACTTATTGTTCAGTTAATTCTGAAATATGATTTACATCAATTTTTTGATTTTAAATCAAATAACCCTAAGGTGGTTATTGCAATGGGGCTCACCTCTTACCATCCCGAACAGAGAAGTTAAGCCCATTAGCGCCGATGGTACTACACTTGTGGAAGAGTAGGTCACCGCCTTTTTTTAAACCCTCACAGTAATGTGAGGGTTTTTTTATACTCAGTTTTTTCTCCCTTCGATTTAATATTAAAGATTACTTTCAAAAGATTAAAAAAGGCATTATAAAGAATTTATATAAACAAATGGTTATTTAAAAATACTGTCCATAATGATTTTAATTCCTTTAAAACCTAAATAAATTGCAGCTCCACAAACTAATAGACCCATGATTACAAGCGGTAAGGATAAAGGTTTATCGGGATTAGATAGACCCGCATGCAATAAAAATGGTCCCAAAAATAAAGTAAGTAATGTGACCCCCATGATTTTAAGACCTCTTACAAGTACTGCTTTGTTAGTGCGTTTAGTATTCATTTTTGTAGGAATTAATAGCGTCGCGAACGCTTTGATATTTCATAAGTAATGCTTTTGCTTCAACCTCTTTAATCTTTAGTTCATTCACTAGTATTTTTACACCACGGATTATAAGTTTATCATTGCTAAGTTGCATATCTACCATTTTATTACCCTTTACATATCCCAGTTGAATCATAGTAGTGGTAGTTATCATGTTTAAAATAAGTTTTTGAGCAGTTCCTGCTTTCATCCGTGAACTTCCTGTTAAAACCTCTGGACCTACCACAACCTCGATGGGATAATCTGCAACCTTTTTTAGTGGACTTTCACTATTACAGGTTATACATCCCGTTGTAATTTGTCTCATTTGACAATTTTTTAAGGCGCCAATTACATATGGAGTTGTACCAGAGGCAGCAATGCCTATCACAATATCTTTTGTGTTGATTTGATAATTTTCAAGGTCTTTCCATCCTTGTTTTGGATCATCTTCAGCAAACTCTACTGCATTACGAATTGCAGTGTCACCACCTGCAATCAACCCAACAACCAAACCTTTGGAAACCCCAAATGTTGGGGGACACTCTGATGCATCCAAAATACCCATGCGACCACTAGTACCTGCGCCTATGTAGAACAGACGACCTCCAGATTTTAATTGTGTAACTACCTTAGTAATCAAGTTTTCTAATTCAGGGAGTATTTTTTTTACAGCTTTTGGTACCGTTTCGTCTTCGTTGTTAATTGCTATTAAAAGATTTGAAATGGATTTTTTCTCTAAATGATTGTAATGGGAATCTTGTTCTGTTGTTTTAGTAAAAGCCATGTATAAAAATACTATTTTTTTAAAATACTTTAAATTCTTAAACTATTCAATCAACAAGCTAGCACGATAAATTTCTGAAATACTAAAATACCCCATAGGATAATGGCTTGAATCTGAGGTATTATAGATATTACCACGTATTGAGGTTGGTATGGTCTTAAAAGGATCTCCTCCTTCTTCAGTTTGTTCAATAACAGCACTCATAAAATTAAAATAAGTTTCATCTGCTCCATAAAGTGTTACAAATGCGGTGTCTCCAGTTTCTAGATCATCATAGAAAAATGAGAAAGTAAAGGGATTACCTTGGTAGAATTCGTCTTTCGTTGCTAAAAAATTATTATATCCAAAATCAAGGACATAAAAATCGTCTCGGCTTCCATTATCTGTAAAAGTTACAATGACTTCAATTTCATCTCCTTCAAATAAAGTTTCATCTCCCTGTAATAAATTGTCTATAGGAGTGGCTGGGTTCAATTGTTCTACAGATGATTCATAAGTTTCACCATTATAAAAAATCATAAGCTTGTAATTTACATCGAAATTTGGAGTAAAATCTAAAATATAGTGTCCGGGATTCGTAGGATCATGTAAAAATGTATGAGTTACACTATTTTCAACTTCTAAAATTTTGACTTCTGCATCCGTAACCCATTGAATATTTTCATCATAAAAACCACCTGTTAAGCTCAATACTATGATTTGGGTATCTGTATTTTCAGGGTTCATTTTTATTCGGGCATCAATACTTAATCGTTCCTCTGCAGTGTTTAAATCCAATACGATTACTTCTTCACATGATGTTCCTGAAAAATAAATACTTAATAATATTAAAAATCGTTTCATGATTTAGAATTTAAAGTTATATGTTATCGAGCCAATCGCTCCAAAAATGGAGAGTTTGAGAGCTTCATTTTGACCCGTATCTGTGTTTTGTCTAAAATTCAATGATTGGGCATTTTTTCGGTTATATATATTATAGACACTAAAAACCCATTCGCCGCGCCATGCTTTGGTTTTATTTGGCTTTGGAATATATTTTGCAGATAAGTCAAATCTATGATAAGAAGGTAATCGACTTGAATTTCGAGCTTCATACGTAGGTATAACCAACCCATTGTATATATACTGTCCATTGGGATAAGTCGTAGGTTGTCCTGTTTGGTAAAGGAAATTAGCATTTAATGTCCATTTTTTATTAAGATCATAACTTGAGGTTACTGAAATGTCGTGTGTTTTATCGAATGGAGTGTTGTACCAGTTTCCATTATTAATTCCAGTTTCCGATGGGTTGCGACCTTCAGTTTGCTGTTCAGATTTTGACAGTGTATAGGCTAACCAACCTTTAAGTCTACCGTCATTTTTTCGAAGTAAAACTTCCAAACCATAGGCTCTAGAACGCCCATTAAGTATAACTTGTTCAATAGCTTTATTAGCTATTAGATTAGCTCCATCAATGTAGTCTATACGATTTTTAGTTTTCTTGTAATAGGCTTCAATCTCGAAGCTGTAATCATTGTAATTCTTAAAATAACCTAAGGCAATTTGATCTAAAAGTTGTGGTTTAATATATTTTCCACTAGGAGCCCAAACATCTAGCGGAGTTGGTGCTGTCGTATTTGACAGTAAATGTAAGTATTGTGCCATTCGGTTATAGCTAGCTTTCACGGAGCTATTTTCGTTAAATAAATAAGATAAAGATAATCTTGGTTCTATATTAATAAATGAAGCCTCCACACTACCACTTGATCTATTAATTGTCCCTGTAGGATCTACAGCTTGATAAATTTGTAATTCAGGATTAAAAATCAAAGGGTTATCATCATCATAGCTGTTTAACTCATCTTGACCAAGCCGAAGAAAACTACTAAGTCTTGCACCGTATCTCAACGATATTTTTTCTGAAACTTGTTGTTTTATATCCAGATAAACTGCGTTTTCAAAAGCATTTTTTTTAGTTAGCTCTTCTCTATTAATACCTGATGTAGGTCCATTGGGTTGAATGATACCAGGGTTAAAACCATAGTAGGTGCTTTGTAAGCCATATTCTAGGCTGAAGTGGTCATTAAGGTATTGTTTCAGATCAAATTTGACATTCATATTTTGTATGCCTGAATTCCATTTAAATCCTACAAAATTCAAATCTAATCCGTAATAATAATCGGAATATATTAAGGATAAATTTGAAAATAATTTATCAGAAAATAAATGATTCCAACGAAAATTAACTACCGTATTTCCATATGTATTTTCAAAACTATTGGACACATTAAAGACATCTCGACCAAAATAACCTGATAAATAAATTTTGTTATCTACGTCTAAGCGATAGCTTAATTTGGTGTTTATGTCATAGAAATAGGCAATATTATCAATATCAAATAGCGGTAAAAACAAATGAGCGTAAGTAGATCTACCTCCAAATAAAAAAGATCCCTTTTCTTTTTTTAAGGGTCCTTCAAACAGAACACGGCTAGATACTAAACCAATACCTCCATTAGCGCGAAATTCGTTTTTATTTCCTTCTTTTTGATATATATCTAATACAGAAGCCACACGTCCTCCATATTTTGCAGGAATGCCACCTTTGTAAAGTTTTAAATTCTTAATTGCATCAGGATTAAAAACTGAGAAAAAACCAAAAAGGTGGGAGGAATTAAATAGGGTTGCTTCGTCTAATAGAATTAAATTTTGATCATTAGATCCCCCGCGAACATTGAATCCTGGAGTGCCTTCACCACCACTAGAAATGCCTGGAAGTAAGGTTATGGCCTTAACTAAATCAGCTTCTCCAAATACTACTGGAATTTGTTTGATGGTATTCGAATTTAAAGTATTGACACTCATTTGAGCTGTTTTGATGTTTACACCTTCAGCATCCGTTTTTAATACAATTTCATCAAGAGTGTCTGTATTAGCCTCCAAACTAAAATTTTGATTTAAATTTTGATTTAAAATGATGGTTTTAGAAATAGAAGAATATCCCAGGTAACTTACCTTTACATCATAAGTTCCTTCTGGCAACGTAATTGAGTAAAAGCCATATTCATTAGTAGTAGCTCCAGTATTCACTTTTGGAAAAATTATATTAGCTCCAATTAGCGTTTCTTGTCCTTCACTCTCATATATAGAACCACTAAGAGTAAATTGGTTTTGAGAAAATCCAAAGACAGAGTAAAAATATATTAAGTAAATAAACCGAGAAGTCATAGTCAATTTTACTCAGTAAAACTAAACAAAAATGAAGTTCTCTATGAACTCTTTAACATAACTTTGATGTTTAATTATTGATCTAAAATTGAATTGAAAGTCTTACTTGGACGCATAACTTTATTCGCTTTATTATTGTCAGGGAAGTAATAACCACCTATATCAACTTTCATTCCTTGTATGGAATCTAGTTCTTTTAAAATAATGGCTTCATTATTTTTAAGTTGTTCCGCAATTAAACTAAATGTAATTTTTAGCTCTTCGTCTTTATCTTGATTAGATAAAGCTTCAGCCCAAAATAAAGATAAATAAAAGTGACTTCCTCTGTTATCAAGTTCATTTACTTTTCGTGAAGGTGATTTTTGTTGTATTAATAGTTGTTCAGTGGCATCATCCAAAGCAGCACCAATTATAGAAGCTTTTAAGTGATTGTGTGTCTGACTATAATGCTCTAAAGAAACGGCTAAGGCTAAAAACTCTCCAAGAGAATCCCATCTTAAATGATTCTCTGCTAATAATTGTTCAACATGTTTTGGAGCAGATCCACCAGCTCCAGTCTCAAATAAACCACCTCCATTCATTAATGGAACTATAGATAGCATTTTTGCACTTGTCCCAACCTCTAAAATAGGAAACAAGTCCGTTAAGTAATCTCTCAATACATTCCCAGTAACAGATATTGTGTCTAGACCAATTTTAATTCTTTCCAAAGTATATTTTGTAGCATCAATAGGTGATAAAATTTTAAAGTCTAAGTCACTTGTTTCGTAATTAGTTAAATATTTATTTACTTTTTTTATCAATTCAAAATCATGAGATCTATTTTTATCTAACCAAAAAACAGCAGGTGTTTTAGAACTACGAGAACGCGAAACAGCTAGCTTAATCCAATCTTTGATGGGTTCGTCTTTTACTTGACACATTCGCCATATATCGCCTTTTTTAACCTTATGCTCAGTAAGTTTTATTCCGTTTTCGTCGACAATTTGAACAACCCCGTCTTCATTAATTTCAAAAGTTTTGTCATGGGATCCATATTCTTCTGCTTTTTGTGCCATCAGACCTACATTTGGTACAGTACCCATTGTAGATGGATTGAAAGCTCCATTTTCTTTACAGAAATCAATTGTAGCTTTATAAATCCCTGAATAACTACTGTCTGGTATTATGGCTTTTGTATCTTGAAGCTTACCATCAGAGTTGTACATTTTTCCTGAAGTTCTAATCATTGCTGGCATTGAAGCATCAATAATAACATCGCTTGGAACATGTAGATTTGTTTTTCCTTTTGATGAATTCACCATTGCTAAATCTGGGCCAATTAAAAGAGCTTTTTCAAAGGCTAATTTAATTTCATCACGTTTAGCGGAATCAAGTTTATTTAATTTTTCAAAAATATTTTCCAATCCATTATTTGGATTTACCCCAATTTTAGTAAATTCAGACTTATATTTATTAAATATATCCTCAAAAAATAGACGAATAACATGTCCAAAAATTATTGGATCACTAACTTTCATCATTGTCGCTTTCATATGTAATGAAAGTAAAACATTTGATTTTTTAGCATCAACTATTTGTTCCTTTATAAAGCTTGACAAAGACTCAACACTCATTACTGAAGCATCGATAATCTCATCTTTTAAAAGATTTATATTTTTCTTTAAAATTGTTTTTTTACCAATTTTATTTAGGTGTTGAATATTTACACTTGTAGCGTTTTCTAGTGTTATAGATTGTTCATTATTAGCAAAATCGCCAGATGACATACTAGCTACATGGGTCTTAGAATTTTTTTCCCATTCCCCCATAGGGTGTGGGTTTTTTTTAGCGTAATTTTTTACAGCCTTTGGAGCTCGTCTATCTGAATTACCTTCTCTTAGAACCGGATTTACTGCACTACCTTTAATCTTATCATATCTAAATTTAATTTCAACTTCTTTTTCATTAGTTGGTTGCTCAGGGTATTTAGGTAAATTAAATCCTTTAGATTGAAGTTCAGAAATAGCTTCTTTAAGTTGAGGAATTGAAGCGCTGATATTTGGTAATTTTATCACGTTTGCATGGGGTTCTTTAACAAGGTTGCCAAGGCTTTTTAGTGAGTTTTCAACACATTGATTTTCAGATAAATAATCTGAAAATGAAGATAAGATTCGCGCTGCTAAAGAAATATCTTTTGTTTCAATTGAAATTCCAAAAGGTTCAACAAATGAACGAACAATTGGTAAAAACGATCTTGTTGCTAGAGCTGGGGCTTCATCTGTAATTGTGTAAATAATTTGAGCCATAAATAAGCTTTGTTTTGGTTGGTGTATATTTTGGAGTACTAAAAAAAAGCACTCAAATATATTAAAAAGCTTACTATTATTTATTCCAAAATGGCAGGATTTTTAACATTTTGATAACATTGTTATTTAGTAGTTTAAAATTTGAATAAATGATAATATTTTAACAAAAAAAAGCGCTGTATTACAGCGCTTTTTAGATTTTTTTTAAAAAGGTGTAGAGATTAACGATTACTTTCTTTAATTCTAGCTTTTTTTCCAGTTAATTCTCTGAAGTAGAATATACGTGCTCTTCTGACTTTACCACGTTTATTAATTTCAATTTTCTGTAAGGCAGGCATATTTACAGGGAAAATACGCTCAACACCAACTGTTCCTGACATTTTCCTGATAGTGAAAGTTTCAGATGAGCCAGATCCTCTTTTTTGAAGTACTACACCTCTAAAAAACTGAGTTCTTACTTTTTGACCCTCACGAATTTCGTAATAAACAGTAATGGTGTCTCCAGCAGAAAAATCTGGAAAGTCTTTTTTTGTTACAAATTCGTCTTGAACGAATTTAATTAATGATTCCATAATAGCTATTTAATCAGTTTATTCGGATTAACATGTACGTCCATCGCTAGAGGTTAAGCCGAAATCGAGTGCAAATATAATCAATAATTAAATTTGTACAATTTTAAAAAGGATTTTTATTCATCTAGTAAATCAGGGCGTCTGATTTTAGTATTTCTTAGTGCTTCTTTTTCTCGCCATTTTTCTATTTTTGGAAAATTACCACTAAATAGTACTTCTGGAACATCCCAACCCTTGTAAGATCTTGGGCGTGTATAAATTGGAGGAGCTAACATGTTATCTTGAAATGAATCTGTTAATGCTGAGGTTTCATTGCCAAGAACTCCTGGGATTAATCTTATTATTGAATCACAAAGTACAGCTGCTGCTAACTCACCACCTGAGAGTACAAAATCTCCAATGGAAATTTCGTGAGTAATTAAATGATCACGAACTCTTTGGTCAACTCCTTTGTAGTGTCCACATAAAATAATTATGTTATTGAATAATGAAAATTTGTTTGCTAATGATTGATTCAATTTCTCACCATCAGGTGTCATGTAAATTACATGATCGTAATCACGTTCAGATTTTAATCTTGAAATACATTTATCGATTGGTTCAACAGTCATCACCATTCCTGCACCACCACCATATTGATAATCATCAACTGATTTATAATTGTCCGAGGTGAATTCTCTGAGGTTATGAATGTGAATATCTACAATTCCATCTGATATTGCACGCTTTAGAATTGATGCTTCAAATGGACTTTTTAGAAGTTCAGGAACTACACTAATAATATCGATACGCATTGGTATGTATTTTAAAACAAATATAAATTAAATATGTGAAGAACTTAGTTTGTTTAGTAGTAAGTAAACCGGCGTACTTCAGCTAAATATTTGGCAAGACGTATTACTTGATGACTATAACCATATTCATTATCGTACCAAACATAAACTATAGCATTTTTCCCATTTTCTCTCACTATTGTCGCTTTACTATCAAATATTGCAGGAGCTGAACTACCTATTATGTCACTAGAAACAAGTTCGTCATTAGATTCAAATTTGATTTGCTCAACTAAATTACCTTCAAGAGCATTTTTCTTTATTAAAGCATTTAAATTTTTAAAATTTGTTTTTTTATTTAATTCTAAATTTAAAATAGCTAAACTTCCATTTGGTACAGGAACTCTTATTGCATTTGAAGTTAATTTATCTTTTAATTTTGGTAATGTTTTACTCACTGCATTTCCAGCTCCTGTTTCAGTAATTACCATATTTAAACCAGCAGCACGACCTCTTCTATATTTTTTATGTAAATTATCAACTAAATTCTGATCATTTGTATAGGAATGGATTGTTTCTAAATGGCCATGGTTAATTTGAAGATTTTCGTCAATTACTTTTAGCACAGGTGCAATGGCATTTGTTGTACATGAGGCAGCAGAAAAAATGATATGTTTTTTAGGGTCAAAAATTTTGTGATTAACGCCATAAACAATATTTGGTATGCCACTTCCTGGAGCAGTCAAAAGAACCTTATCAACTCCATTTGATTTTAAATGTCGTTTCAATTCTTTTTCAGTTCTAAATGCCCCAGTATTATCAATTAATAAAGCATTTTTAATTCCATGAGTTAAATAATCAGTACTTTCTGGAGCATCACTAGATATTAGATATACTGTGGTACCATTTATGACTAAAGCTTGTTTTTTTGCATCAACCTCTACAGTTCCACTAAATTCGCCATGAATAGAATCATTCAATAATAAACTTGCTCTCTTTCGTAAAATGTCTTCGTTAATTATACCTCTAGTTACTATTGCTCTTAAGCGTAATTGACTTCCTCTACCATTTTTTAACATTAATTCTCTAGCAATCAATCTTCCGATTCTACCAAATCCATATAAAACTACATCTTTTGGCTTTATAGGTTTTTGCTTTTTATGTTCTTTTAATTTTTTTGAAATGAATGTAAAAATATCATTGTGATCGGGATTTATTTTATGAAATTCAAATGAAAGTTTCCCAATATCAATCTTAGATGGTGAAAGACTCAGCTTTTTTATTGATTTGGCAACTTCTACAGTATCAAAAATAGAAATAGGTTTGTTTACAAAATTACTTGAGTATTGATGTAATTTTAGTATTTCATCAACATTTTTATCAATTAAAGCATTTCTGAATATGACTAATTCAATAGCTTCATCATACCAAAGGTCATTAATTGTTTTAATAAGCTCGATAGCTGCCTTTCTGTAGTTTGTTTGAAATGAAATTTCATTTTCGTAGGATTCAACCATTTAATTTTGTTTATTTTAAAACAAATGTAAAACAACTACAACGTTTTCGTAAATTATTTAAAAAAAAATCATCCAAAAAAATAGAGGATGATTTTTTAATTTGTTCGCAGGGACTATCTTATCTAAAGCGGTAAACCATTTTCTCACCATTATTTTTTATTATAGAAATTCTGCTTACCCTGTTGGAATTTTTGCTCAATGCTTTATTAACATCTGTTACAGAATTAACTTTTGTGTCATTTAAAGCAATGATTAAGCTTCCTTTGTCTACTCCATCAGAAATCCATTCTTGTTTATAATAATCTGAGAGTTCTTGTAGTTCAAGACCATACTCACTTCCTTTATCTTTTAGTTCTTTGTTGTTGAGCTCTTTTAAGGTCCCAATTATTGGAACGTATACAGTTGAAAGCTTTTCTAACTTAACATTGATATTTTTTATTTCATTTTCTCTTAAAATCTTAACTTCTACAATATCATTGGGGCTCTTTGTATTCAGAAATCCTTTTAAATCTGAAAATTTTGAAATTTTTATTCCATCAATACTTTTTATTACATCACCTTTCTTTATGCCTGAACTTTTAGCTCCACTATTTTCTTGTACATCACTTACATAAAACCCTTCAGTTTCATTAATTCCTAATTCTTCTGAAGATTTACTATTAAGTTCTGTTCCAATAACCCCCAAAATTCCATTTTGAACATCTCCAAATTCCATTATATCTTCAATAACTTTTCGTGCTATATTACTAGGAACAGCAAATGAGTATCCGATGTAAGAACCAGTTTGAGAAGAAATAGCAGTATTAATTCCAATTAAGTCCCCATAAATATTAACAAGGGCACCTCCTGAATTACCAGGATTTACAGCTGCATCTGTTTGTATAAAAGACTGTGTGTTATTTCCTGACAAGTCCCTTGATTTTGCACTAATTATACCTGCGGTAACAGTTGAGGTAAGATTGAACGGATTTCCGACTGCTAAAACCCATTCGCCAACCTTTGTTGAATTGCTATCACCAAATGTTGCGTAATTTAGCTCTTCGTCAGAATCAACTTTGAGTAAAGCTATGTCTGTTGAAGCATCAGACCCAACAATTTCAGCTTTATAAGTTTTATTGTTATTTGTAGTGATTTCAATCGACTCAGCACCATCAATTACATGGTTGTTTGTAATTATATAACCATCAGGTGATATTATTACTCCTGATCCAGTACCAACTTGGAATCTATTTTGAGATCTGCCAAGGAATAAATCTTCAAAACTAGTATATCCTTTGCTAATTGTAGTGTTCTTCACATGTACAACAGCATGTAGAGTTTTTTCAGCAGCTACCGAAAAGTCAATATTTGATCCTCCACTTGATTCATTAATATAATTAACAGGAAAAGTATTAGTTTTTGCTATTGAACCACTATTTTCATTTGATTCAGTTATAAATAATTCATTGTAAGCTATTAATGCTATTGAAGCACTTAAAGCAGATATAAATAAAAGTGAAATAAATTTTTTCATTTTTCTCAATTTTAGTTTGAAAATATAACATCAAAAATAATTTTTTATTGAGTGCTATATTTAAAATTAACAAATTTTTTAAAATAATTTATGCTTTTAAATATTTATATATTTGCAAAATATGTCAACTAAATTTTATAAATACCAAGCAACGGGCAACGACTTTATTTTAATTGATAATCGTTTAAAAACTTTCGACAAAAATGATACCAAACTTATATCTAGGTTATGTAATCGCAATTTTGGTATTGGAGCCGATGGTTTAATTTTAGTTGAGGAAGAAAAAGAATTTGATTTCCGTATGGTTTATTTTAACTCTGATGGAAAGCAAAGTTCAATGTGTGGAAATGGAGGAAGATCTATAGTTTCTTTTGCTAAGCGATTAGACATTATTCAAAATACTGCAACTTTTGTGGCAATAGATGGAATTCACCAAGCTTTTATTGAAGATGATTTTATTAAATTAAAAATGAATGATGTTGATGAAATAAAAATTAATAACGGTGATTACATTTTAGATACAGGTTCTCCACATTTTGTTAGTTTAAGGAAAAATGTTTCAGACCTTGATGTGAAAAAGCAGGGCTCTGCAATTAGAAATATGGATATTTTTAAAAAAAAGGGGATAAATGTAAACTTTGTTGAACATGTTGGAGACAACACTTTTTTTGTAAGAACATATGAACGGGGAGTAGAATCAGAAACACTATCTTGTGGCACAGGAGTTACAGCTGTAGCCATTGCTATGCATTTATCAGGTAAAACATCTGGAAATAAAATTAGACTAAATACTTTAGGTGGATTTCTAGAAGTGCATTTTAATAAAAATGAATCAATTTACACAGATATTTGGCTATGTGGACCTTCTGAATTTATTTTTGAGGGAATTTTAAATTATAATTATTAGGCTTGAAATAAAATGAATTTCAGAAAATTTGCTTTTATTATTGTAGTTTTTGGTTTAATATGTTTTGCCTATTTCTCTTATTTTGTTTACAACGTAATGTTAGTTTCTAACACTGCTTTTGAATCTAAACAGGCTTTTATTTACATCAAATCAAATTCTAAATACGATCAAGTAAGAGAAGATTTATTGCCGTTAATTAATGATATTAAAACTTTTGACATTCTTGCAAAGCAAAAAAAATATATTAATAATGTTAAAGCTGGCAGATATATAATTGAAAAGAATATGACTAATAATGATATAATCAATACTATTAGGAGTAAAAATATTCCAATTACTGTATCATTTAATAATCAAAATTCATTAGAAAAGTTAGCAAAAAGAATTTCCATGCAAATTGAAGCTGATAGTTTGAGTTTAATTAATGCTTTTAGAGATTCTGTTTTTTTAAACTCTAATGGTTTTAACAAAGAAAATATTTTAGCAATGTACCTTCCCAATAGCTATGATTTTTTTTGGAATACATCTGCTGTAAAGTTTAGGTCTAAGATTCAAAAAGAATATAATAAATTTTGGAATTCAAAAAGAAGAACAAAAGCTAAAAATCTAGGATTATCACCTGTAGAGGTCTCTATTTTAGCTTCAATTGTTCAAGAGGAATCAAAAGAAATTACTGAGCAGTCAAGAATTGCAGGAGTGTATATTAATAGATTAAAAAACAATTGGGCTTTACAGGCTGATCCAACTTTGAAATTTGCACATTATAAATCAAATAATTATGAAGGTGACATCATTAAGCGTGTTTTGAATATTCATAAAAAAATTGATTCTCCATATAATACATATTCCAACAAGGGATTACCACCAGGTCTGATTTCAATGCCAGATTTGAATGTAATTGATGCTGTATTAAATTATGAAAAACATTCATATTTTTATTTTGCTGCTGATCCTAAAAGACAAGGTTTTCATAATTTTTCAAAATCATTGAAAAAGCATAATATCAATGCAGCTAGATATCAAAATTACCTTAATCTCAGAGGAATAAAAAAATAATTCAAACTACTGATTTACAGCTATTTATAATATGTTGTATATTTGCACGGATTTTAACAAAATTTGTAATACAAATGATAGATATGTTGTTTCTTAAAAATCGATCAATTTTGCTTACTTTGATGAGTTTTTTATTACTTTCATTTTCTCCTTACACTGGTTCTTTCAGTTCAAAAAAGATTATTAATGATACACCATCTTTAAAATCTAATAATTTTGAATACATTAACTATGTAGTTTTAGACAAGTCATATTTTGGGTTTAAAGAGGCTCTTGCCTTCAAGGAGTCTTGCGGAAAATACAATGCTGTTAATAAATTAGGATATTTAGGTAAATATCAATTTGGAGTATCTACTTTAATGCTACTTGGAGTTGACGATTCACAATATTTTTTGTCCAACCCTAAGCTTCAAGAAGAAGTGTTTTTTGCCAATTTAAAAAGGAATAAATGGGTTTTAAGGCGTGATATATTAAGATTTGAAGGAAAAAAAATTAATGATATTCTTGTAACTGAATCAGGAATTTTAGCTGCAGCTCATCTTTCAGGCCCTGGTAATGTAAAGAAATATTTAAGAAGCTCAGGTAAACTCAAATTTAAAGATGTCTTTGGCACAAGTATTGAATCATATCTGATAAGTTTTTCCAAATATGATTTATCTAATATTTTTCCTGAGAGATATCCAAAAATTAATTCTTATTAAATTGCTTCAATAATAAAAATTGTTGGACGTTTGTTGATTGATGTCTTTATTTTTTTCCAATCATTTACTGTTTTCATGATAATAGTTTCAGTAGATAAACTCAAATCAGATGCTATACAGACTTTAGTCGTTGATTTTAAAAATTGGCATAAATCTTTTAATACAGAATCATTTCTGTAAGGAGTTTCAATAAATATTTGAGCCTGTTTTTCGTTTTTTGATCTTTTCTCTAAAAATTTTATTTTAGATTTTCTTTCAATTTTGTCTATAGGTAAATACCCATTAAAGGCAAAGTTTTGACCATTCATACCTGAACTCATCATAGCAAGCAATATTGATGAAGGTCCAACAACAGGAACTATTTTTATTTTTTTCTCATGGGCCAACCTAATTATTTTAGCACCAGGGTCAGCAATTGCTGGACAACCGGCATCTGATAATACGCCTACAGGAATACCAGCCATGCAAGGTTCAATATACTTTGGTAAATCTAAATTATCTGTAAATTTATTTAATGTAAATAATTTTAATGATGATTGTGATTTACTTGGGCAAATAGACTTGATAAATCTTCTAGCTGACTTTTCACTTTCAACAATATAAGTATCAATTTCTTCAATAAGTATTTTTACTGAAATTGGTAATACTTCTAGCGGAGCAACATCTCCTAGCGTTGTTGGTATTAAATATAAATTTCCTGTCATTAAATACTTTGTAACTTTTTAGAGTGGTAATCGCAAGCATCATTGATAAGTTTGAAAACTTTTTTAAATCCTTCATTTCCACCAAAATAAGGGTCTGGTACTTCACTCAGATTAGAATTAGGGTAATCTAATATTAGTTTTACTTTATCTATTTCCGATTGATCTTTTGCAAGTTTTACAATGTCATTATAATTTGCAAAATCCATAACAAAAATATAATCAAAAATTTCAAAATCATAGCCACTAAAAACACGCGATTTTTGTTCAGAAATATCGATATTGTGTTTTTTTGCAATTTCGATTGATCGTTGATCTGGACTAGATCCAGAGTGAAAACTACTTGTTCCAGCCGATTCAACTATAAATTTTTCATCTGATAATTTAGAACTGAGAATACCTTCTGCTAGAGGAGAACGGCAAATATTTCCTAGGCAGACCATTAAAATTTTAATCATTAGATTAAATTATACTGATAGTTTTTTTGTTAAATCTTCAACGTATTTTCTGAACTGTTTGTCAGTTGATGATAGATTATCTACTGTTTTGCATGCATGCAGAACGGTGGCATGATCGCGTTGACCAATTTGTGAACCGATACTAGCTAAGGAAGCTTTTGTGAATTTTTTAGCAAAAAACATTGCTAACTGACGAGCTTGCACAATGTGGCGTTTTCTTGTTTTCGATTGTAGAGTGTCAACATCCATTTGAAAATAATCAGAAACAACTTTTTGGATATAATCAATTGATACTTCACGCTTGGTGTTCTTAACAAATTTTTCAACAATTTCTTTTGCTAGACCAAGAGTTATTTCTTTTTTATTGAATGACGACTGTGCAATTAGAGATATTATTGCTCCCTCAAGCTCTCTGACATTAGTTTTTATATTTTTTGCAATGTATTCCACAACTTCATCTGACATTTCAACTCCATCTCTGTAAAGTTTATTTTTTACAATCGAAACTCTTGTTTCAAAATCTGGTTTTTGAAGTTCAGCTGAAAGCCCCCATTTAAATCTAGATAATAATCGCTGTTCAATATCTTGCATGTCAACAGGTGCTTTGTCACTAGTTAAGATCACTTGTTTTCCGTTCTGATGTAAATGGTTAAATATATGGAAGAAGACATCTTGAGTTCCGGACTTTCCAGAAAGGAATTGAACATCATCAATTATCAATACGTCAATTATTTGATAAAAATGAATAAAATCATTTCTATTGTTCTTTTTTACAGATTCAATATATTGCTGAGTAAATTTCTCTGCAGAAATGTAAAGAACAGTTTTTTCAGGGTATTTATCTTTAATATCAACTCCTATTGCGTGGGCTAAGTGAGTTTTACCCAGACCAACTCCACCAAACACTAGTAACGGATTGAATGAAGTGCCACCAGGTTTGTTAGCGACTGCAATTCCAGCATTTCTAGCAAGTCTATTTGAATCACCTTCTAAAAAATTATCAAATGTATAAGTGGGATTAAGCTGAGATTCAATTTTAACGTTCCTTATCCCAGGAATAATAAATGGGTTTTTTAACTCAGGATTTTTATTCTTTAAAGGTATGTCTGCCTGTTGTGATTTGATGGCAGATCGATTAATACTTGGAATTTTTTCTGTAAATGGCTGTTTATTTCCATAAGTATTTTCCATTTTTATTATGTACACAAGTTTTGCTTGGTCACCAAGTTCTTTGGTCAAAGCAACCTTAAGAATTTTTACATAATGTTCTTCAAGCCATTCATAGAAAAATTTACTTGGAACTTGAATACTTAAAGAGTTTTCGGAAAGCTTAACTGCGATTATTGGTTCGAACCATGTTTTATATGCTTGAGGTTGTATATTGTCTTTTATAAATGACAAACAATCCCTCCAAACTGATTCCGCAGTATTATTCATTATTGGTGTAAAATTTTAGTTAGTTAGTGGTTAAAAATCAATCACGTTTAGCTAGTGAAAAAAATTTTTGACTTCACAAATATGTGAACAAAATTTCAAAAAAAAAAATTAAAATTAAGTGATTTTTATTTTTTTTTATTTTACATTTTGCACTAGCTAAATATAGTATTTTTTTTTATGTTTTCTAATACAACACAAGTTAAAGTTCGTTATGGTGAGACCGACCAAATGGGTGTAGTATATCATGGTAATTATCCACAATATTTTGAAATTGGTAGGATTGAGTGGTTGAGAGATTTAGGCATTTCATACAAGCAAATGGAGGAGCAAGGTATTATGCTACCGGTTGTTGTCTTAAATATAACATACTGTAAGCCAGCATTATACGACGACGTATTGTCTATAAAGACAACTTTAATGAAATTACCTAAGGTGTCAATTGAATTTAATTATGAGATATATAATTCTGAAAATACATTGATAACTACAGCGTATTCAAAGTTAGTTTTTGTTGATGTTAAAACACGTTTACCTATAAGATGTCCTCAAAAATTTTTAGACAAACTGCAAAATTAATCGTTCAAATTTTAAGCATCCTCATATGCTTTATAGCAGAGTTTTAAATTATTGATTGTATTCATTTTCAATAATGTAAAGTTTATCATTATCAATCAATTTAAAAAGTGAATTTTTTAATTCAATTTCTGGTGCCTTGATTCCATTACTAAATTCTTTTTCACCAATAAAAATTCTGGCTTCGTCCCATAAATTTTCCATTAAAAAATAATTCAAAGTTTTTGGTCCGCCTTCAACTATTACTGAAATGATATTATTTTTAAAAAGGTCATCACATATTTTTTTAGCCTCAGAGATGTTTTTATTACAGCTATCTAAATTTATAATTATTGTTTCAGCCTCATCATTAAAAACATTAAATTTTTTTACAATTTTTCTGTCATCACATACTACAATTCGAATTGGGTTACCTCCTTTAACCATCCTTGTTGTTAGTTTGGGATTATCTTGGATTATTGTGTTAAACCCAACCAGAATAGCTTGTTCTTCTGACCTCCATTTATGTACTATCTGTCTTGATGATTTAGAAGTTATATAGACTGGTGATTCTTTAATTTTGGATTTAGGAGCTACATAACCATTTTTAGTTTGCGCCCATTTTAAAATAATATATGGACGTTTCTTTTTAAAAAAAGTTAAAAACCTTTTGTGATGTCTATTGCATAACTCACTTTCAAATTCTGTAATTACTTCACATCCACTAGCTTTTAACTTAGCAATTCCTTTTCCATTAACTTTTTCGTTAGGATCTAAACACCCAATCACTACTTTTGGAATTTTGTAGTTAATTATTAAATCACAACAAGGGGGTGTTTTTCCATAATGGTTGCAAGGCTCTAGGGTCACATACAAAGTTGAATTCTTTAAATCCTCTTTATTGATCACAGAATTAATTGCATTAACTTCAGCATGAGCTCCTCCAAATGGACTTGTATAACCCTCACCAATAATTTTATCATTAAGTACAATTACACATCCAACCATTGGATTTGGGGCTGTATTTCCCAATCCGTTTTTTGCTATCTCAATGCAGCGTTTAATGTATTTAGAATCTATACTAATGATATAGTTTTATTGGATTACTATTTTTATTTTTGAACTACAAAAATAATATTTATTATCTGGATGCTTGAAGTAAGAATTAGAAAAATTGTAAAAGATGATGATCTTAAAATTGAATCGGTTATTAGGTCAGTTTTTCATGAGCTTAATATTCCATTAATTGGAACTGCATATGAAGATCCTGAAACTTCCAGTATGTATGAAGCCTACTCAATGCCTAGATCAATTTACTTTGTTGCCGAATATAATGGAAAAGTAATTGGTGGAGCTGGCATAAGACCCCTTAACGGAAGTTTAGAAAATATATGTGAGCTTCAAAAAATGTATGGTTTACCTATAATGAGAGGTAAGGGAATTGGACTAGAATTATTAAAAAACTGTTTGAAATCAGCCAAATCATTTAATTTTAATAAATGTTACATAGAAACTATTCCATCGTTAAATAGAGCTATTAAATTATACGAATCAAATGGATTTGATACATTATCATCTCCACTTGGTACCACTGGACATAATAATTGTAAAATTTGGATGATAAAAGACTTAAAATGAAATTAAAAGATCTTAGGTATTATTTTTTCAACCAGCTAAATGACTTTTCAAAGTCGGAAATAAATACTTTTTTTAAATTATTATGTGAAGATATTATTGGAATCAAGCCACATCAAATTATAATTAATGCTGCAAATAAAGTATCAGATTCTGATTTAAATTTATTTTTTGATGCTATAAATCGATTAAAATTAGATGAACCAATTCAGTACATAATAGGTCACAGTTATTTTCTTGGAAATAAATTTAAGTTATCACCATCAGTTTTAATTCCAAGACCTGAAACAGAAGAGTTAATTTCTTGGATTTTTGCACACTACAAACCATTTGAGAAATTAAAAATTTTAGAACTTGGCACAGGTTCTGGTTGTATAGCTATAACATTGGCAAAGCATTTTATTAACTCAAAAGTCTTTGCTTTGGATATAAGTGATCATGCTTTAGAAGTTGCTCGATTTAATTCTGAATTAAATAATACTAATGTCGTATTTTTCAAGGCTGATATTTTGAATCTTGAAGTTTTGGATGAAAATTATGATATAATTGTTTCAAATCCTCCCTATGTAGGTAAAGGCGAAATATCAAAAATGTCTCCTAATGTTTTAGATTACGAGCCTCATTTGGCATTATTTGTTGAGGATTCAAACCCACTTATTTTTTATAAATCGATTAAGAAAATTATTCTATCAAATTTATCTCCAAATGGGCATTGTTTTTTAGAAATTAATGAGGCATATGGTGAAGAGTTAATGCAATTATATGAAGATTTGAGTTTTGATAGTGTTGTTTTAAAAAAAGATATTTTTAATAAGAACAGAATGATAAAAATCAAAAAAAAATAAGCTTTATTTAGTATTTTAGTAAAGTAAAATATTTTGATATAATGTCTGATAAAGAATTAATTATTCAATTACAAAATGAATTAAGGCAACATAATTACAGCTATTATGTTCTTGACGAACCTACTATATCAGATTATGATTTTGATATTAAATTAAAACAATTACAAAATTTAGAACTTCAATATCCAGAGCTGCAAACATCTGATTCACCTACCCAAAGAGTCGGAGGAGAGGTTACTAAAAATTTCAATACCATTAAACATGCTCAACGAATGTACTCTTTGGATAATTCATATTCTAAACAAGATTTATTTGATTGGGAAAAACGTTTAAAGAAATTAATTGACACTCCTTTAAAATACACATGTGAGTTAAAATATGATGGTGCTTCAATAAGTATTACCTATAAAAATGGATCTCTATTTCGTGCATTAACAAGAGGTGATGGAAATCAGGGAGATGATGTAACGGCTAACGTAAAAACTATTAAATCTGTTCCTTTGAAATTGACAGGTGATTATCCTGATTTTTTTGAAATTCGTGGGGAAATTATTCTTCCTTTTGATGGTTTAAAACAAATGAATGACCAGAGAATTTTAAATGGAGAGGAGCCATTTAAGAATACAAGAAATACTGCATCGGGAAGTCTAAAACTACAGGATAGTTGCGAGGTCGCTAAGAGGCCTCTTGAGTGTTTTCTTTATTCTGTGGTTGGCGAAAAAACAGGCATTAATTCTCAATTTGATAGTTTGGTAAAAGCTCGTTCATGGGGATTTAAAGTTCCAAAAGAAGCCCAGTGCTTCAGCTCAATAGATTCAGTGATAGAATTTATAAATTATTGGGACAGTGCCAGGCATGATTTACCCTTTGAAATTGACGGTATTGTTGTGAAAGTAAATGATTTGGAACAACAAGAAGAATTAGGTTTTACATCAAAAGCACCTCGTTGGGCAATGGCCTATAAATTTAAAGCAGACCAAGTTTCAACACTATTAAAAAACATCTCTTACCAGGTTGGTAGAACAGGTGCTATTACCCCAGTAGCTAATCTTGAGCCAGTAGAGCTAGCTGGCACCATTGTAAAAAGAGCATCTGTTCACAATGCAGATCAAATTGCGAAATTAGACATAAGAATAGGGGATACAGTTTTTGTCGAAAAAGGAGGAGAGATAATTCCAAAAATTATTGGAGTTGATTTAAATAAAAGACCAACTGATTCCTCAAAAATTTCATTCATATCAAATTGCCCTATTTGTAATAATCAATTGATCAGAAAAGCTGGTGAGGCTCAGCATTATTGCCCTAATTCGAATGGATGTTCAACACAAATAATTGGTAAAATACAACATTTCATTTCTAGGAAAGCTTTGGATATTGAAGGTTTGGGTGATGAGACTGTTAGTCTATTAGTTAATTCAGGGCTCATCAGCGATGTTGCAGACCTTTACAATTTAACAACTGAAGTTGTGGTGCCTTTAGAACGTATGGCAGAAAAGAGTGCTCAAAATATGATCGATGGAATTGAGGCATCTAAAGAGATTCCTTTCAATAGAGTTTTATTTGGATTAGGAATAAGATATGTCGGAGAAACTGTTGCAAAAACTTTAGTTAATAATTTTAAAAATATAGAATCTTTATCTGAGGCTAGCATTGAAGAGCTTGAGTCAATCGATGAAATTGGCAATAAGATTGCTGAAAGCGTTTACACTTATTTTAGAAAAAACGAAAATATAAGGTTAATATCCAGACTTTATAGTTTTGGTTTACAATTTAAAGTTTCAAATGAAGAATTGATAAACAAATCGTCAATTCTCAGGGGAGATCGGATAGTTATTTCTGGAGTTTTTGAAAAAATTTCAAGAACAGATTTAAAAAAATTAATAGAATCTAATGGCGGGAAAGTTGTTAGTTCAATATCAGCCAAAACTTCTTATTTAGTTGCTGGTGAGAATATGGGGCCTAGTAAGCTTCAAAAAGCAACATCTTTAGGTGTTCCAATTTTAACTGAAAAAGAGTTCTTAGATAAAATTTAAACAGAGAGGATTTGACTACTATAATATTTGGTGTCATTGTTTATATGGAAGTCTATTCTCCCTAAATGAGTACCAAAACATCCTACTTGATTTATGATTACATTATTATTAACAATGTTTTTTATTTCAGTTGGTTTGTCCAATAATGTATGGGTATGACCTCCAATTATAAGATCAATATTTTTAGTTTTTTTTGCTAGAACAACATCTGAAATTTTATTTGGGTTATTGTATTTATATCCTAAGTGTGATAAGCAAATAATTAAATCACATTTCTTATCATTTTTAAGAACTGAGCTCATGTCTTGAGCAATTCCTACAGGATCCAAATATTTAGTCTCTTTATAAGCGTTTGAATTAACCAATCCATTAAGTTCTACTCCTAAACCAAAAACACCAATTTTAATTTGATTTTTTTCATAAATACGAAATTTATTAACTCTGCCATCCATTATGGTGTTAGTAAAGTCATAATTTGAGGAAATAAAATCAAATTTCGCATTTGGGAGTTGAGCATGTAATCCTTCAATGCCATTATCAAAATCATGATTTCCAATTGTAGTAGCATCATATTTAAGCAAACTCATCAATTTAAACTCTAGCTCACCACCAAAATAATTAAAATAAGGAGTTCCTTGAAAAATATCTCCAGCGTCAAGAAGTAACGTATTTGGGTTTTCTTTTCTAATACTATTGATAATTGTTGACCTTCTTGCAATTCCTCCAAGGTTCGCTCTTTTTTTATCGTTTGCACTAAAAGGGAAAATATGGCTGTGAACGTCATTAGTATGTAAAATTGTAATTTTCTTTGATTTCTTATTATCACACGAAAAATTTATTGCACCAGAGCATAAAATAGTCGCTGTAGCAGCTGTTTTTTTTAAAAAATCAATTCTCTTCATTATTAATTTGTGTAAATAAAACGATTATCTGATTTTATATCCAAAGAATCTTTTTTACTGAAAAAATCAATTAAAATATCCCTAATTTTTAATTCTAAAGTAAATATACTATCACTTTTTTTAAAAAAATTCATATTGTCTCCCCCCTTTAGTAAGTAATCACTAGTTAATACAAAGTAATCTCTGTTTGCAATTAAAGGTTTATTTTGAATTTTAAATTTCTTTAATTCATTTTCACTACTAATTTCGATTTTCATACCTGAGATTGGGTGTGCTTTGGGTTCAGATATTAAATAGTTTATCATCTCTTTTATCACCTGAGATTTCATTTTAGCTAATACAACAGTATTTTCAAAAGGCATAATTTTATAAGCTGTTTCAATTGTAATTTCACCGGACGGTAGCCCAGACCTAATACCACCAAAATTTAATAATACAAAATCAGCATTAATGTTGTAATTTTTTTTAAATAATGGAGAAGCAATTTCGAATACAGCGTCAGCCATCATATTTCCAATTGCAGAATTAAGTTCACTATCAGATTTTGAGTGAGACTTTAAAGAATAGCATAGGACTTGACTTAATGAGTCTTGTACAGTTTTTTTATAAGGTTTTATGAAAGATTGAATTTTTGAATCAGCTAAATAAAAACTATCAATTTTTATTTGCTTTTTATCAATTTTAGTGTAATTATTTTTTTTGCTGCAAGAAAAGATCAATAAAATTAGAATGAATATTTTAATGAAATTAAAGTGCATTTATATTAACTTTGTATTACACTAAAGGTACATGTTTTTTAAACGATTAAAAACGAATTCATCTCAAAAGTTTTTGACTACTGTTTTAAATTCTAGATTAAAAGAATTTAAATCCGGAAAAATTGTTTCTGTTGGAATAATTTTTGACTATAATAATTTTCAAGACTATGATTTTTTTAAACTTATGCTCACGGATTTAGGGATAAGTGTTAATCGTATAAGATTTATTTCAATGATTGATTCTCTTGAAAATACTCCTAACAGTTGGGACGCGTTTTACAGTAAAGAAAATTTTGATTGGCTGGGTCATTGTAAAAATATTGAGGTTAGTGAATTTGTAAATATTCCTTTTGATCTGTTGATTAGTTACTACAAGCCTAATTGCTACGAACTAAATATTGTTACCGCAATGTCTAAGGCAAAGTTTAAAGTCGGTTTGTCATCTGAAGATAAAAGATTACACGACTTTATTTTAGAATTAGATCCTAAAGAAAAGGACACCTTCAAAATTGAAATTATTAAATATTTAAAAACTTTAAATAAAATATAAATGAATGAATTAATAGGAATGGGCGTGGCTTTAGTTACACCATTCAATATTGATGGTACTGTAGATTATAAATCATTAAGAGGTTTAGTTGAATATAATATTCAAAATGGCACTGACTATTTAGTAATCAGTGGAACAACAGGTGAGAGTGTAACAATAAATAAAGAAGAAAAGCATAAAATTATTGAAACTGTTGCAACTGTTAATGCAGGTAGATTGCCTTTGGTAATTGGTATTGGAGGAAATAATACAGCAGCAGTTGTTAAGGAAATTAGAGAGACTGATTTGTCGATATTTGCAGCTGTTCTTTCTGTAGCGCCATACTACAATAAGCCTACACAAGAAGGATTATATCAACATTTCAAAGAAGTTGCCAAGGTTTGTTCAATTCCTTTGATTTTATATAATGTTCCAGGGCGCACATCAAAAAACATGGAGCCATCAACAACACTTCGTCTAGCCAGAGATTTTAAAAATATTATAGCTGTTAAAGAAGCTGGTAATGACCCTGATCAATACTTAGAGCTACTTAATAACAAACCCAAAGATTTTTTAATCATTTCTGGTGATGATGATTTAGTTTTAGATGTTGTTTTAAAAGGAGGAGCAGGTGTGATATCAGTAATTGGACAAGCCTTAGTTAAAGATTTTTCAGAAATGATTCATAAAGGATTAGATGGTGATGAAATAGCTTCGAAAAATATTGAGAAAAAGGTAATGCCTTTGATTAAACTTATTTTCAAAGAAAATAATCCTGCAGGGATTAAAGCAGTTCTTAATTTAATGGGTTTATGTAATGACGTGGTAAGACTGCCTCTTGTGCCTGCCTCAAATAAGTTGAGACTTGAAATTGAAAAAAATATTTCCTCTTTTAAGTTATTCAATTAACTTGTATTAAAAGGAGTTTTTATTATCCGTATAAAAAATGTATTTTTGTCCCCCTCAATTTTATATAGTTTGATGAGAAAATTTACATACATATTAGTTGTTTTATACTTAACATCTTGTAGTGAGTATCAAAATGTACTAAAGAATGATGATATTTCTGCCAAATTTAAACTGGGTACTGAATTATATGAAGCTGGAAAATTTGAAAAAGCTAATAGGCTTTTTTTACAAATAGTTCCTAAATATCGTGGTAAACCTCAGGCAGAGAAGCTAATGTATATGCATTCTAAGTCATACTACCAAACTAACGATTTTTATACATCAAATTATAAAATGGAACAGTTTGTTGAATCATATCCTAAAAGTGAGCGAGTTGATGAGATGGCCTTTCTCGCAGCTAAAAGTTATTATTACCTTTCACCCAAATATTCCAAAGATCAGACTGAAACAATTGAAGCTCTTGAGAAGCTTCAGGAATTTATAAATCGCTATCCTAACTCAAAATATTTTGATCAAGCAAATGATCTAGCCCAAGAGTTGGATTTGAAACTTGAAAAAAAAGCTTACGAAATTGCTCTCCAGTATAATACTACTGGTCCTTTTCACAGAGATTATAATTCTGCTATAACAGCATTTAATAATTTTTTGGATAACTATCCTGGATCAATATACAGGGAAGACGCACTTTTTTATAAATTCGATTCAGCTTACAAACTAGCTGTCAACAGTGTAGTTTGGAAACAGCAAGAACGAACTGATAAAGCGTTAAAATATTACAAAAGTTTATTGCGTTACTTTCCCGAATCAAAATATCTCGATAAGGCTAATTCGATGCATGAAGAACTTGAAAATTTAAAAAATAATATTATACAAAAAAGTTAGTAACTATGGACTTAAAAAAAGTAAAAGCACCATTAACATCAATTACTTACAATAGAAATGAAATTGATGCTCCAACTGAAAATATATACGAAGCTATTTCAGCAATTTCTAAACGGGCAGAACAGATAAATACTGATATCCGTAAAGAATTGATAGACAAATTAGAAGAATTTGCTACATACAATGATAGCCTTGAGGAAGTTTTTGAAAACAAAGAGCAAATTGAAGTTTCAAAATTTTATGAGCGCTTACCTAAACCTCATGCTTTAGCAGTACAAGAATGGTTAGAAGGGAAAATTCATCACAGAAACACTTCTGAAGAATAATATATATTAAATGTCTATACTGCGCGGTAAGCATATCATTCTAGGTGTCACAGCTGGTATTGCCGCGTATAAATCTCCTCTTTTAGTAAGGCTTTTAAAGAAATCTGGAGCTGATGTCCGAGTTGTTATGACACCGGCAGCAAAAGATTTTGTTACTCCTTTAACTCTTTCTACCCTATCTGAAAATCCTGTTGTATCAGATTTTACAAATTTAGATGACGAAAATGATCTTTGGAACAATCATGTTGAACTAGGCATTTGGGCTGATTTATTTATTATTGCGCCAGTTACTGCTAACACTCTTTCAAAAATGGTAAATGGTACTAGCGATAATTTTCTGATTGCGACTTATTTATCTGCAAAATGCCCAGTGTATTTTGCTCCAGCTATGGACCTAGATATGTATAAACATCCAACGACTCAAAAAGGATTTGAAACCCTTCAATCTTATGGTAATATTTTAATTCCATCAGCATATGGCGAGTTAGCTAGCGGATTAGTTGGTAAAGGAAGAATGGCTGAACCAGAAGATATTTTAAAAACTGTTGAAAATAATATATTAATTGGCCTCCCGCTTTATGGTAAAAAAGTTTTAATCACTGCAGGTCCAACTTATGAGCAAATTGATCCAGTAAGATTTATAGGCAATTATTCTACAGGGAAAATGGGTGTAGAACTAGCAGATAGTGCTGCCCGAAAAGGAGCAAGTGTATTTCTTATATGTGGTCCAACAAACTTTGAGCCTAATGAAAGTGGCGTTCAAACAATTAAAGTTTCTACTGCAGAAGAAATGTACAATAGCGTACATCAGTATTTTGACAAAATAGACGTAGCAATTTTATCTGCTGCTGTAGCAGATTATAAACCTGTAAATACATATTCATCAAAGATAAAAAAGTCATCAGGGTCATTAAATTTAGAATTAGAAGAAACTAAAGACATACTCGCTTCCTTGGGTAAATTAAAAAACAAACAATTTTTAATTGGATTTGCACTAGAAACTAATAATGAAATTGAAAATGCAAAACTTAAAATTAAATCAAAGAATTTAGATTTTATAGTTATGAACTCTTTAAACGATAAAGGAGCGGGATTTGGAAATACTACAAATAAAATCACTATTATTGATAAAGATTTTAATCAAATTGCTTTCCCATTAAAAAACAAGGAAGATGTTGCAGATGATATTATTAATGAGCTTATAAAAAAAATAGATGTTTAAAAAGATATTTTTATTGATTTTTCTTTTTTGTTTTTGTTTTGTAAAAGCTCAAGAGTTAAATTGTAATTTAGTTGTTAATGCTCAACAGACTGGTAATGAGAATGTTCAAGTTTTTAAGACTCTTGAAAAACAATTATCTGATTTTGTAAACAATACTACATGGACTAATAAAGAATTCGAGCCCTTTGAAAGAATAGATTGTAGCATGGTAATTACAATAATTGATTACAATTCTGATTCATTTCAAGCTACCATTCAAATTCAGTCTGCAAGACCTGTTCATAATTCAAATTATTCCACACCAGTTTATAATTTTAACGATAGAGATTTTAATTTTAAATATTTAGAATATCAAAATTTAAATTTTAATTCTAAACAATTTGAATCAAATCTTATATCGGTCATTGCATTTCATGCTTACATCATTTTAGGTATGGACGCAGATACTTTTGAACTTAATGGTGGGCAAAATTATTTTGATATTGCTAGAGATATTGCTAATTATTCTCAAATAGGAAATGTTGAGGGATGGCAACCAGCTAGAGGAGGAGATCAATCAAGAAGAGCACTAATTGATCAAATAATGTCAAAGACCTATTCTGAATTTAGATCCGTTCTTTATGATTACCATAGAAATGGTTTAGATAATATGTCTGGTGATATTAAGGAAGCAAAAAATTCAATTGCAAATACATTGTTGAGTTTTGATAATCTTTACAAAAGAAGGCCAAATTCATTTGTTGCAAGAGTTTTTTTTGATGCCAAAGTAGATGAGATTTCTGATATTTTTAGTGGTGGCCCTAGTGTAAAAATCTCTGATTTGGTTTCTATGCTAACAAAAGTGGCTCCTATTTATTCTAGTAACTGGAAGAAAATTAAATTTTAAATGCTAACAAAACTACACATAAAGAATTATGCTATTATTGAAAATCTTGATGTAGATTTTGTTACTGGTCTTACTACGATTACTGG
>JAYNFX010000018.1:0-12268 GCA_038106885.1 Flavobacteriaceae bacterium
AATACATCAACTTTATCATAACTATTTCTTTGATCCTGTTTTTGCTGATCAGTCAGTGTACCAAAAGATAAACCAATTATTAATTTATAATCAGGAGGTGAAGTCACTAAACTTACTGAAACACATAGGATCACTGAAAAAATAAACATAAAAATAGCCATGTGGGCAAAATTAATTGTAGCAAAGTCATACATTAAATTAGAAACAACCTGATTAGACGAAATTTCACTCTGATAAAAAATTTCTGATCCTAATCGAATTAAAAGTAAGACAAAACCAGCTAATAATGTTGTTATTGCAGCTGATGAATTAACTCGTTTCCAAATAATTCCTAATAAAAATACAGCTGTAACAGGAGGTGCAATATATGACTGTACATTTTGAAGATATTGATACATTACCCCTCCACCAATTTTTTCCATAATTGGAATCCAAATAATTCCTAATAATACAATAAATCCAGTAGCTATTTTACCAATTTGTAATAAAGATTTTTCAGATTTTTCAGGTTTTAATTTCTTGTAAATATCAATAGTGAAAATAGTTGAACAAGAATTGAAAACTGAGGCTAAAGAACTCATCAGCGCAGCCATTAATCCTCCTGCAACCAATCCTTTTAATCCAACTGGCAATAATGTCTTAACTAGCATTGGAAAGGCACGATCAGCTTTATCAATAGAAAAAACCTCAGGATTTTGTATTGATAATGCAAAAGCAATAATACCAGGAACTAAAAAAATTAATATAGGTAACAATTTTAAATAAGCTCCGAAAATAGCACCACGCCTTCCAATTTTAATATTATTAGCTGCTAGAGTTCGCTGGACTATGTATTGATCAGTACACCAGTACCAAATACCTACAATAGTTCCGCCAATTAAAAGTCCAGTCCATGGGAAATTTGGATCAGACATTGGACGCCACATATTAAAATGATCAGGACTTACTGCAATGACTGTCTGTCTTAATTGACTCCAACCACCAACTTCTTGCAAACCTAAATAAGTTATAATAACTGAACCTAAAATTAATACAACAGTTTGAAGAGTTTCAGTGTAAATAACAGCTTTCATACCTCCAATGACAGTATAAATTCCAGTAAAAATTACAATACCTATAGCACCATACCAAAATGGAATTGCCAATAATTCAGAAACAACAATTCCTCCAGCATAAATAGTAACTGAAACTTTTGTTAAAACATATGCAACTAATGAAAAAACTGACAAAAACCATCTTGAACGGCTATCAAATCGCTTTTCTAAAAATTCTGGCATTGTGAAAGCTCCACTTCTAATATAAAATGGTAAAAATAACCAGCCAAGTAATAAAACAATCCAAGCATGCAACTCATAATGAGCCATAGGAGTCCCAGATTCAAAGCCTGTGCCAGCAAGTCCAACAACATGTTCAGAGCCAATATTTGATGCAAAAATTGATGCTCCAATAACAAACCAGCCAACATTTCTACCAGCCAAAAAATAATCTTCAGTATTCTTGTTTTTTTGTAAAACAACCCAAACAGCTACTGCTACAAGTGCGAGAAAATAAATACCTAAAACTAACCAATCGAAACTTTCCAGTACAGAATAAACTGGTAAAAATAAATGAGACATCATAATGTTTTATTTCAAATTAAATGTATTGATTGATTATATTTTCAAAGAGTTCTTGTTTACCACTTTGCAATTCTAATTCGCCATTGTCCAATGCAATTTCATACAAATCTTTAAGATTCAAATTTCCCTTTTCATAATCCAATCCCTTACCAGAATCAAATGAAGCATAACGTTGTTGTCTAAGTTTTTTATAAGGTGATGAGTTAATGATTTTATCAGCAGTGATTAAAGCACGAGCAAATGTGTCAGCACCTCCTATGTGAGCTAAAAAAACATCTTCCATATCCGTTGAATTTCTTCGAATTTTTGCATCAAAATTTATTCCACCTCCTTGTAAACCACCAGCTTCAAGAAATACTAACATTGCTTCAGTAGTCTCTTGGATATTATTTGGAAATTGATCTGTATCCCATCCATTTTGATAGTCACCTCTATTTGCATCAATACTTCCAAGCATATCAGCCTTTGCTGCAACAGCCAATTCATGTTGCATAGTATGTTGTGCCAAAGTTGCATGATTAACTTCAATATTTAATTTAAAATCCTTATCCAATCCGTATTCGCGAAGAAAACCGATAGCTGTTGCAGAATCAAAATCATATTGATGCTTCATTGGCTCCATTGGCTTTGGTTCAATAAAAAATGTTCCTTTAAATCCTTGAGACCTTGCGTAATCTCTTGCAATAGTTAAAAACTGAGCCATATGATCAAGCTCACGCCCCATATCAGTATTTAAAAGAGACATATACCCCTCGCGTCCTCCCCAAAAAACATAATTCTCACCATTTAAGTTTATAGTTGCATCTAAGGCAAGTTTTACTTGAGCACCGGCACGAGCTACAACATCAAAATTGGGATTTGTAGAAGCACCGTTCATAAAACGTGGATTAGAAAAACAGTTAGAAGTTCCCCAAAGAAGTTTTACATCTGATTCTTGTTGTTTTTGCTTTATGTAATCTACAATATTAGATAGACGTTTTTCTGATTCAATTAAAGTTGGAGCTTCAGCTATTAAATCATAGTCATGAAAACAAAAATAATTAAAACCCATTTTAGTGATAAACTCAAATGCTGCATCTGCTTTATCTTTTGCGGCTTGCAATGGGTCTTTAGATTGATCCCATGGAAAACTTTGAGTACCAGGCCCAAAAGGATCAGAACCTTGACCGCAGAATGTATGCCAATAAGCTATTGCAAACTTAAAATGATCTTCCATCGTTTTGCCTGCAACTACCTTTTTAGGGTCATAATATTTAAATGCTAAAGGGTTATCAGAATCTCTACCCTCATAACTAATAGCATTAATTCCTTTGAAATATTCTTTGTTTCCTGTAAGTATCATTATTTATATATTAATATGTTTTTCTAATTCAATTTTCCAATTTTGATAAGCCCTCTGATAAGGAGCTTTATTTTCAATAGGCTTGAAAGTCATTACATGATCATTTTTACTAATATTTTTTCCAAAACGAGAAAAATCTTTATCAGTCAAGCCTGCTGCACGAGCTGCACCAACAGCCCCAGTAGTATTATAAATTTCAATGTCATAACCTATCAAAGTAGACAATGTCTTTGCAAAAATTTCTGATCTGAAAAGGTTGTCATTACCAGCTCTTATAACGTTTATCTCGGCATTATCGTTTTTTAATATTTCCATTCCATAAACAAATGAAAAAGCAATTCCTTCCAATGCTGCTCTGTATAGATGAGATTTTGAATGTTGATTTAAATTAATATTACAAAATTGAGTACCAATATTTAAATTACCTAACATTCTTTCAGCGCCGTTACCAAAGGGTAAAATAATTAATCCCTCTGAACCAATTGGTATTTTAGAGGCTTCCTTGTTCATCGCTTCGTATGAAATAGCTGAGCTTTGGTTTCGTAACCATCTATACATTATACCTGCACCGTTTATACATAACAATTTTCCAATACTTGGATTATTTTGAGTGTAATTGACATGTGCAAAATGATTAATTCTACTAGCTTCGTTTGATTTTTTATTATCAGTGATTGCATAAATAACACCTGAAGTGCCACCAGTTGCTGCCACTTCTCCTTTATTGAAAATATTTAATGAGAGTGCATTATTAGGCTGATCGCCAGCACGATAAGTAATTGGGATTCCCTCAGGTAAACCTGTTTCGTCTGAAGCTTTTTTTGAAACATAACATTGAGTAGTGAAATTTTCTACAATATCAGGTACAAGTCCTGTATCAAATTCAAAATAATCTAATAACCAACTTGCTACTGTATCAGATTCATAGTCCCAAAAAATGCCCTCGGACAAACCATTACTTGTTGTAGAAATTTTATCAGATAATTTCAAAGCAATGTAATCTCCTGGTAACATAAACTTATAAATTTTTTCAAAAACTTCTGGTTCATTATCTTTAATCCATTTTAGTTTTGAAGCTGTAAAATTTGCAGGAGAATTAAGTAGTTTGTTTATGCAAGTTTTAGGGGTTAAATCTTGAAATGCCTTTTCTCCAATATTAACTGCTCGACTATCACACCATATTATTGAATTTCTCAGTGATTTTTTATTTTTATCAACAACTACTAATCCATGCATTTGATAAGAAATTCCAATAGCTTTAATGTCAGTAGATCTTATATTTGATTCATTTAAAGCGCGCCTAGTGGCTGTACAAACAAAATCCCACCAATCATCTGGATTTTGCTCAGCCCAATCAGCATGCTGAGATATGATTGACATCTCTCCTTTTGGTTCATGGATACTTAATATGTTTTCTCCCGTTATGGAGTCCACAATAGCAACTTTAACAGATGAGCTACCTAAATCATATCCTATAAAGTATTCTTTAGTCATTGGTTAGTTTGTATAGCATAAATATATCTAAATTCTATTTTTTATAAGGATCAATTGTAATAATTGTTCCATCTGAACGGTATTCAATTTCCGTTAATTTAATACATCTTAAATGTGTAACTCCTTTTGATAATGATGAATCATGATAAAATAAATATGTTTTTCCATCAACCTTGCAAACTGAGTGATGTGATGTCCATCCTACTACAGGATTTAATATTTTCCCCATGTAAGTAAATGGTCCATAAGGATTATCTCCAATTGCGTAACATATATAATGTGTATCTCCAGTTGAATATGAAAAATAATATTTTCCATTGTGTTTATGCATCCAAGCTGCTTCAAAAAAACGACGATCGTTATCACCAGAAAGCAATAACTTACCATCACTATCCAAGATTTTCACAGGTCTAGGCTCTTCATCAAACTCTAACAAATCATCACGCATCTTTGCAACCAGTGGTAACAATGCAGGTTCATTATCTTTGGGTATAAAAGCTGTAGGACTCTCTGGCATTTCAGCATTAAATAATCCTGTCCTCCAGCGTTGTAATTGACCACCCCACAAACCACCAAAATACATATAATAAGAATCGTCATCGTCTTTAAAAACGGCTGGATCTATTGAGAAACTACCTTTAATTGCATTTGGCTCAGCCTTAAAAGGACCAATTGGAGAATCACTGATAGCAACTCCAATTCTAAAAATACCATCATAATCTTTGGCAGGGAAAAAAAGATAAAATTTTCCATCTTTTTCATTAGCATCAGGAGCCCACATTTGACGCTCAGCCCAAGGAACATCGTCAACGTGCAAGGCAACACCATTATCAATGGCTTTACTAGTAATATTATCCATGGAAATGACATGATAGTCTTCCATTGCAAAATGGCTTCCAAGGTCGTCAAAAGCCTCACCAGCGTCAATATCATGAGAGGGATAAATATATATTTTACCATTAAAATAATGGGCTGATGGATCAGCCGTGTAAATATGATTTACCAAAGGCGCAGACAGTGCCTTTTCATTCAATACACTAAAATCAATGTGATCTATACTATCTTCTGGCATATTATTTATTTCTCCTTTGTTTTAAATCTATTTCAATTTGATTTTCCATAGACTTATTAATTTCATAAAAAAACAGCAATCCAACAGCAATAAAAAAGGGAATTGCAGGATAAATGCTGACTAATAATTTTGTTCCTAAGATTGCATCGGGAGATTGAATAGTACTAATACTGGCATCATAATCATAAAAATCTAATATTTTTGTTACTAGAGCTCCCCCAATTGACAACCCTAATTTTAAGCCAACCATCATTGCTGAAAAAATTATTGCTGTGGCCCTGCGGTTATTTTTCCACTCAGAGTAATCCGCTACGTCAGCAATCATAGCCCATAACAAAGGAATAGTGATCCCATAGAAAAATCCATGCAAAATTTGAGCTCCAAATATAAGCCCAATTGAAGTTGGTTTGAAGAAGTTAAAAAATACGATAAAAAGTGTCGCAATGAATAAAAATAATCCGAAAATATTACGTTTTCCATATTTATCAGCCAAGGTCTTGGATAGTCCAATTCCAATTATCATAAAGATGATACCACCCGCATTAAACAAACCAAAGCCAGCAGATACTGGATCATTCCCAAAGAAATTAATATCTACGCTGGACAAAAGCTCTAAAACAGGATTAATGAAACTTGTCAATTTAGAAGCGTCAATAAAGTTTTCAAAATAATACACATAACTACCTCCTTTCATGGCTAAAGACACAAAAGTTAGTGTCGTAATAAGCAGCATGATAATCCAAGGTTTATTTTTTACCAAGTCTAATATATCTTCCCAAATCGTAGACTTCTGGTCCTGGGTTGGCACAACACGCTCTTTAGTGGTTAAAAAAGTAATCAGTAACAAAATAGTTCCTATTACAGCCAACCAAGTCATTACAATTTCAATTCCGACTGCTTTGTCACCTTCACCTACATAGATGATAATTGGCAGCATAAAAACTTGTACAAAAAATTGGGCAAACATCACAGCAACAAATCGGTATGAAGAAATACTATTACGTTCTTTCATATTCCCAGTAATAACTCCACTAAGTGCGGAATAAGGCAAGTTACTTGTAGCGTATAGCAAAAGTAATAAAGTATAGGTTACAACAGCATAAATAACTTTACCCTTGTAACTAAAATCTGGGGTACTAAAGGCTAAGACAGAAATAATTCCTAAGGGCACTGCAGTCCAAAGAATCCAAGGCCGAAACTTTCCCCATTTAGAATTTGTACGATCAGCGATAGCACCCACAATTGGGTTAAATCCAATCGCTGCAACAAATCCAACTACAAGCATAATGGCCGTTGCGTCATTAGCATCTAACTTGTAGATATCTGTATAAAAATAGGCCAAATAAGTCATCAGAGTTTGAAATACTAAATTGGCAGCCAAATCTCCAAGACTATAGCCAATTTTTTCAATTATTGATAATTTATCGGAAGTTGATTTCATAATTAAATTCATAATGGTTTATGGCTTAGTGTTAACACCTAAAAGGCGCTCATAGGCTACTTTAGGTTGGTAATTTCTATCAAATAAAAGCGGGTAATTGGTACGCCCTTTAATGGGCCAATCGTTGAGCCAAGAATATTTATCCATGACCCCCCAAAAAGTTACTCTATTAATTTTATCGCTGTGTTTGATAAATAATTTAAAAATATCTTCATATCGCTTTGCCAATTTAACTTGAATATTGTTTGGAAGATCATCCGGATATGGATTCATTTTTGGATCTCCTTCAAATTTTGAAAAATTTTGATTGACCTCAGCACCGACCATTTCCCAAGGGTTAGGTAAAACTGAAATATCTAATTCCGTAAAAGAAATAGGAATTCCAATCTTGTGAAAATCTAAAATTATATTTTCAATTTCATTTATACTAGGGGTATGTAGATCCCAATGTGCTTGAACACCAACTCCATCAATCTTAGTCCCATTAGTTTTAAATTTATTAACCATATTAATTACAGCTAATCTTTTTTCTCTCTTATATAAATTATAATCGTTATAAATCAAATCGGCTTCAGGATCAACTTCTGCAGCTAATAAAAATACATCTTCAATGTAATTTTGCCCCAAGTTTTTATAAAATACAGATTCTCGGAAACTTCCATCTTCCTCAAAAGCTTCATTTACTACGTCCCAGGCGTCAATTTTACCTTTATAACGATTCATCAATGTATTAATGTGATTTTTAACATGAAATAAAGTTTCTTCTTCATTGTCGATGTTTTGCATAAATTCAGCCAACTGGGCATGCCAAATTAAAGCATGACCAACAGTGTACATACCATTTTTAGATCCAATATTTACATATTTATCAGAAACTTTAAAATCAAATTTCCCTGGCTGTGGTTGAACAAACATCCATTTTAAAGAATTTTCAGGTGTTATTGAATTAAATTCTGAAACTACAATTTCTTTAGACTTATTGTCATTGCCTAATATTGTATTTTCATTTATTGCAGCTCCTACATGAAAATGATTTTTAAAATGATTGGAAAGAGATCGAGATTTATTTGATTTATCAGCTAAAATATTATTGCAACCAATTAAACAAACTATTCCACAAAATAGAACTAAGAAAACAATATCATTTAGTTTTTTTATCATAATTTTTTAATATTATTCTTTTATAAATTTTAATGTTTTTATAGAGCCTGTTACATTATCATAAATTCTCAAAATATATAATCCCGAGTCTAAGTTTGAAATATCTAAATCAATACTTTGCTGATTTTGATATTTTGGCAAATCAAATCGTTTTCCATTTAAATCAAAAACAGAAAAAATTACATCATTTTGAAATTTTGAAATTGACAACTTATTTGCTGCAGGATTGGGATAAATAAAAGTTTTATCTATTTCTATATCCTCTGTAATTGTGCTCAATGATGCTCCGGTATATTCGTAAGCACCTATATCAACTAAATCTCCAACATTAGAAAAATCAACCTCAGGAGACCCTTGAGCAACAAGTGAGAAATCATCAATAAAATAATCACCGCCACCATCATCCATAGATGGACCTTTAACATAAACAAATAAATTATCTGGTGTAGAGTAGGTGTAGTCGCCTGATAGTAAAGTCCATTGTTGATCAGAAACAACTACATTGGGAGTTACACTCGTATAAGTATTTAATGAAGTATTTTTAATTGTAATTTGAGAAGTCCCTGTAAAACCTTCGGCTAATTTTACCCAAACATAAAAAGTATAACTTTCACCCAACTCTAATAAATTATCTAAAACCAATTTTGAACTGTGCCAATTCAATTCACGATCAGTAATCATCAAACTTTGATCACCAGTTTTTGAATCAAGGTTACTTATTGCAATATTAGATCCAAAAGCAGTCCAACCACCAGTTGAATTTTCAAAACTTGTTGAGGAAATACCGTTTGTAGTACCTGGCCTTGGATTACCTAAAATATCATCCAAAGGTGAAAAGTTAGGATCACCAGCATCAATTGCAGGAGAATCCTGAGTTAATTCAAAATTTGTTTGACTCATATCAATAGCACCATTTACTATCAATGGCGAATTTGCAAAAAGAGGATCAATATCGATCATATTACAACAAGAAATATAATTATATGGATCTCCGTTTTCGTCTGAGGGAAGATTTCCATTTAAAAATATATTATTTGAAACTGTTCTAGACCCACTTACATTTGGAAGTTCTAATGCTGAAAATAGATTATCACGGGTTACAATAATATTATTAACAACAGTTGCATTTAATACTCTATTGGATTTTATTCCACCAACTTTTTGACCTCTATGTGCGGTGTTACCATTAGCAACAGAAAGATCTTGAATTATTTCATGAACACCATTGTAGTATATTGTATTGTTTTGAAAAATTGCAGAGGCCGATAATGAATTATCAAAATTAATCCCATTCTTACCATTATTGACACAAAGATTATTTTCAAATAAAAATGTACCGTTGTAGTCAGGATCACTTCTAGTTACATATAGTCCTTGACCATCTAGTATATTGTTATAAGTTGCTGTGCCATAATCAGGGTTAGTATTTCCTGAATTATCGGGAAGTTGAGTTACATAAAAAGGTATTCGATTCCAATTATTATAGACTGTATTACCTCGCATGATCATCTTTATTTCATTACCATTATCTTCTTCAGATGAAGATATTGTCTCAGCAAAAACAACAGCACTTGATGCAGAAGAAGTCCACCAAGTTGAATTGTAAACTTCATTATACTCAATTGTTATATGATCTGAGTCATTAAAACGAATAGCCGAACCAGGTGTGTCATGTACTATATTATTTCGAATTATTATGTGGTGATGCGCTCCATATCCTCCCCATATACCTTTACCTGAAAAATAACTATGATTATAATTTGTATTGTCATTTTCATCTTCTGCTACCAAAACTTTATATGCCCTATCAGCCATAGCCATATCATAATCAATATTTTGAGATGGTCCTTCAACTTCAAATCCTTCAACAATTATATAATTCATGTTGTTAGAAATTATAATACCACCTCGACCATCAAATTGAATTTTTGGAAGATGGCCTGGATAATTTCTAAGTGTTATATAATTTCCTTCAGTGCCAGACTTGTTTATAGTTACGACATGTGGATTACTCATGTTTAAAGAATTTTCAACATCAACTAATCCATAATTATTGTTATTATAAGTCCCTTCCATTACAAAAATTGTTCCACCAGCGCTTACAGATGAAATTGCTCTGTTGATAGTTTTAAAAGGAAAAGATTCCGATCCATCATTTGTGTCTAGTCCATTACTATCAGAAACATAATAATCCTGCCCAAAGGCAATACTAGAAAATAGTAATAATAAGAATGGATATTTAAAAAACATATTTAAAAAAATTATAATATAAATATAGAGTTAAGAGTTTTAAAAAATTGTAATTTTTGAATTAAACAGTATAATTTTTGAGGCCTTAAAAGAATTATTTTAACGGATCCTTATTAACAAATTCTCTCATAACTCTCAATTTTTTACTGTAATTTTTTACTAAATTTTCGTTTTCTGGCAGTTTAGAAATATCTATGTTCTCACCTAAATCATTTTTGTGATCATAAAGCATATTACCTAAATAGGTTTCGCCCTCATAAAATTCAGTGTATGAATAATTTTTATCAATCACAGCTTCGCCCTGTTTGTATCTAGTATAAATTTCATTTTTTAGACTATATTTTGGATTTTTTAAAACAGGTATTAAACTTTCACCTTGAATGTAATCGGGTGGATTAATCCCAGTCAAATCACAAATTGTTGGATAAACATCTACAAGCTCAGTGAATGATTCTGTAATTTGATTTTTAGCAAAACCTGGAGATGAAATTATAAATGGTATTTTGACAGCTTCATAAAAAGTACTGTGCTTACACCAAAAGCCATGTTCTCCTAAAAAGAATCCGTGATCACTCCATAAAATTATAGTTGTGTTTTCTCTTAATCCCAATTCATCAAGTCCATTTATTAGTTCTCCAATCAAAACATCCATATAACTCACGCTAGCGTAATAGCCGTGAACTAAGTTTCTAGACATTTCCTCACTCAATAAACCCTCACTTGGAATGTCCAAATACATATTTCTAAGCTCAGCAGAGTCATGTTGAGCATGCATAGCTATATAAGGAGAATTTTTTGGCTGATAAGTGTTTTCTGCTAAAGGAACTTTATCGTGCTTGTACATATCCCAATATTTCTTAGGTTGAATAAAAGGCAAATGTGGAGAAACATAACCAATAGCCATAAAAAATGGTTTTTCCTCAGACTTTAACTGTTTCATTTTTTTTAGGGCTTTCTGAGTTATTTTACCATCATTATAAGCATAATCATCAACATCAGGATATTCAAAAGCAGGGCCTTTAGGACCGTGAGATCCCTTTTCACCGTTTCGCTTTCTGTCTTGAGCTATTGGGTCTTGATAATCAGCTTGATGCGCTCCTCCGTCATTTTCAGACCAAAATTCTTTAGTATCATCAGGAAAATGATAAATTTTTCCATAAGAAATAGTTTCATAACCATTTTCCATGAATAATTGATTTAAAGTAATTGCATTAGGTGTATCAATTGATGCACGTGTTGTATAATCATTAAATCTTTTTTGACTTGGTCTTATACCAGTCATTATACTAGCCCGGCTAGCACCGCATACTGCAATATTTGTAAAAGCATTATTAAATTGTACCCCTTCCGATGCAAGCTTATCTATATTTGGAGTGATCATTTGAGATTCACCATAAGAATTAATTTTTGGTCTAAAATCGTCAATAGAAATAAATAGAATATTATGTTTTTTTTCTATTGATTGACTTATTAAAAAAAATGGTGTAAATATTAATAATAAAACCAGTAGTTTATTTAATTGAATTTTCATGTTTGATGCTATTAATTACTTGTTATTTTTGATGCTTTATATCCAATTCGAATAGCTCTAGCGCAAATTTTTTCGATTCCTTCTAAATCTATCGGTTTGGTGTAGAGTTGCCAAAATTTTGTTCCTATATCTTCATCAATTTGATATCCAATGGAAGCACCTTCAGTATTACAATTTAAAGTAATTTCATTATCTGAAATATTGATTGAAACATCTGAAGTTACAGGTTGAATCATATTTGGCCAAAACTCATTAATTATTTCACTTTCAGGAAAAAAACCCTTATCATCAACCTCAATTTGCCAATTTTCAAGCTGTTTTCTTAGTTCAAGAAGTTTGTATTTGAAATCTTCGTTAT
>JAYNFX010000018.1:12368-14489 GCA_038106885.1 Flavobacteriaceae bacterium
TGGTGGCTCTATACCTAATATTGACATTACAGTAGGTCCTAAATCCATCAAAGAAACCATTCTGTCATCCGTTTGACCTTTTCTATACCCGTCAGGATATCTAATTATTAATGGTACATTTAAACCACTGTTTCCAACCGCTCTTTTTTGTCTTAATAAATTTCCTCCATGATCACTCCAAAAAAATATGATTGAATTATCTAAAACTCCGTCCACTTCTAATTTATTTAGCAACTCTCCTACTTCTTTATCTAAAGCTTCAATATTTGAATATTTACGAGCTATGCCTTCTCTTACCTCAGGTAAATCTGGAAAATAATCTGGAACTGGAACATCTTTTGGTAATACAGTCATTGGTTTATTTTTACGCAACCAAATTCTAGACTCATGAGTTGTGTAATAATTTTTTACATAGAAAAAAGGTGCACCTTTTGGTCTATTATCGTATGATCCGCCACCAAAAACATCGTCCCATGCAGTGAAGGGTGCATTGAACTGATAATCACATTTGTCATCATTAACACAATAGTATCCCTCAGCTCTTAAAAATTCAGTAAATGGTTTAACGTAACTAGGTGTAACAACTTCATAATCTGGAATATTTACTCCTGCTTTATCAATAACTCCTTTATCGCTTCTAAATTTAACATCTTCGGGCCACTTGAAATTATTGTGATCACCTGTTCTCATATTATGAGCACCTAAACGAACAGGGTACATCCCAGTAATAATTGAAAATCGACTTGGAGCACAAACACCAACAGTTGAATAAGCATTTGTATATTTCACACCCTCTTTTGCAAGCCTATCAATATTTGGTGTGTTGATTGAAGTATTTCCATAGGAGCTTAAAATTGGCCCCATATCTTCACAACTAATCCAAACAATATTTAAAGGTCCTTGTTCGGTCTTTTGAGCATAAGAAGACATGTTAGAAAATAAAAATAAAATAAAAATAAAATTTAAACTTAACTTATTCATTTTCATTATATTAATAGTGTTTAACTGTATAATCACTTTCATTTAATTTATTGATATAATTATCATCAACTTTATTCCAATTTGATACACGGTCAAGCGGATGAAGAGTCGGTTTAATTAGCGGCATTTTACCCTTCAATAAAAAATCATCTTGTTCAATCATCCATAAATTCAAAGCATTAATTAGTTCATTTTTCACATCAATTAGCTCGACATTATCTATTAAATTGTTTTGCTGATATGGGTCTAATTCTAAATCATAGAGCTCTTCATAAGGTACGTTTGGAAACGACTCTGCTCCTATTTTAATAAAATGATTAATCACAGGATTTTCACCAAGATTTGAATTTACAACCTCCATGGAATTATAATTTCTTATAAACTTATATTTTTTATTTCTCACAGCACGACTTGGGAAAACTTTACAATGCTGAATATTTTGTTTTGTAGCTAAAGAGTAAATGTATTCATGAACTTGACTTTCATCACCTTCAAGTGTCTTTTTAAAACTTTTCCCATCAATATCACTAGGAACATCAATGACTCCAGCGATATCAAGAAAAGTAGGCAAAACATCAACAAAACTTAACATAGTATTAGAAACAGTATTTGGTTTTACAACACCTGGCCAGCGAACAATAAACGGAACTTTAAGACCTTGCTCAGAAACCCCCCATTTGCCAGAAATACCATGGTCAGATGCATAAATAAAAACTGAATTATCCTTAAAGCCTTTATTTTTTATCATTTGTAAAACTTTTTCAAGCTGTAAATTGTCGTTATATATATTTTGATAATAACCCTTTTTAAAATTCTTAAAATTTCCTTTATCGTACGGCAATTTATAAATGTCCTCTTTTGTGTATTTTGAATTTTTAGGATATGGCCCGTGAGGAAAATCAGATGCAATAAAGAGGCAAAATGGCTTAACAATATTATCAAGATATTTGTCGATTTCTTCAATTGGCAAATAACGGTGATCAATTGATTTAAAATACTTACTCCATCTAAAAACACTGTTAGGCTTCACATGCCCTTTACCTGCTAAAACAACATCATAACCAGCTTCTCCCATGTAATCTATTACTGTTTTCAAATTAGACTTAACTGGTAAATGATTGGCCATACACCCATTTTTAA
>JAYNFX010000018.1:14589-21429 GCA_038106885.1 Flavobacteriaceae bacterium
GAAATGATAATTCCAATTGACTCTTTGCTGGGTTAGGAAATAAAATTACTTTATTACTATCTAATAAAAAATCATTATTTGAACTTAAACTACTATCTATGGAAAAAACAAAACTATGCATTGACATAGCACCTAAATTTAATGACATATAGTTATTATCTAAATCAAAATCATCTGATGTAATCAAACTAAAATTTTCGTCTTGATCAGAGGTTACAAAATGTTCAACTGAAATTGCACCCTCAGGTATTTCAATATTAACATTAGATAAACTGCCTTCAGAAAACAAATTAACAATAACCTTTGAGTCATCATCAGATTTAAAAGCTATAATTTTTAAATCATTGTCAAAACCACTTGAGTGAATTCTTTGATAACCCCCTTTAACTAAGTTTGCGAAATGCTTAAAAACATAATAGCGTTTAGGCAAAAGAATATTATTATTAGAGTCCCATAAGACGAGTGCAGAAGAACTAATTTCGTTGTCATAGTCGTGTTGTTCATAAAATAAATGAAACATATATGCAGTTAATCCTCCATGGTTAAAACCGTCTATAATTCTTTCTATATGATAACTTGCGTCAGCCATATTTGTATACGGACTGCCTAAATTCCCTGCTTCAGTCACCCAAATTGGTTTTTCTAAACTTGCGTCTTTTAAGTTTGACCACTGGTCTTGAGTTACGGAACTTTGATAGGGATGCGTAGCAACAATATCTACGGCCTGAAAAACATTTAGATCCTCAAACATTGTATTTACATAGTTGGTAGTTGATTTACTAGGATTATCTGAGTCAACTCTAAAACACTCTGGTGAAATAACTTTCACTTGTGAAAAACCTTCATCATCTAGTCTGTTGTTTAAGTTAATTAAAATTGATGATAATTCCTCGGGCGTTGTATTCATGGATTCATAAGAAACCTCGAAATCAGGTTCATTTGTTGGAGAAATTGCTGTAACATCAATATTGTAACGAGAGCTCATACCAGTCAAAAAACCTATTAAAAACTCGCTATATTCATCTTCAAAACCTGGAATTAAAGTACCTCCATTGGTATGTGAACCATTAGTTTTCATCCATGCGGGAGCACTATTACAATTTCCTATTATGTGATCAAAACCATTAATACTTAAACTAAAAGCACTATTTAGTGCTTCTCCAACATAACGTGTTCTCCAATTATTTGGATTACTATCATAACGAGTCCAATCTAGAGCAGACTGATTCAAAGTAAATGGGTTATTATTATCATTTGGATCTTCAAGATCATGATAAATAAAAAATCGTATCATATTAACTTCTAAATCTTGAAAAGCTAAAGTCTCAATTTGATTTCTTAAAGAAACCTCTAAATCATATAAGTGCTCCGTACGTCTTTTTATACCAGCACCAAAACCATCTACTTCTTGATATGTAATAGCTTCATTTAATGAAATTGTTTTTCCAACAACTACCTCAACTTGATCAAGGTAATAAGTCACACCAGAGTCCATATACCAAAAACTCAATCTGTTAAGATCTGAATCATCTGAAACCGTAAAAGTATGACTAAATTGTTGCCAATTTTCATTAATTGTTTTATTGTTTCCCTGGTAACTTCCTTGAACTTCAGATTGAAAAACAACCTTCATTGTTGCTTGATTATCGCCCTCAACTTTGGCCCAAAAACGAACTGTGTATTGCTGACCTGATTGAACTTGAAACAAATAATCACTATGAGTTTTAACATGCCATCCGTTAGATCCTAAAGAAATTATTTCACTTTTTTGAGCTCTACTGCTTCCAGGTATTAAATTTTCAGTTTCAATTGAGTAGTTTACCTGTCCACCATTGGTTTGCAGATTTGACCAATACACAAAATTATTTGTGTTAGGCTCAATTTCCTCTAGACTCGCATTAGCTAGAGGTAATTGATTTTGGGCATTCATCAAGAATGCCCAAAAAAAATAAAACAACAGTAAAACCCAGTTCTGCATATATTTTTCTAAGAATTAATTAATTAATTCATTAGTATTTATTTCAGTCAATGGTAAAGGCAAAAACATAGCTTGATTTGGGTCTTCGCTTAAAGTCAAATCCTTGTTATTAAAATTCATAGCTTGACCATCAGATAATGTAGTAGTTGTATTGTGTGGAATTATTACACTATCTAAGAAATAATCAAACCCTCTTCTTCTATTATTATGAGCATCCTCACCTTCACCTAACAATTCATATCTATATTCCTTCATTATCATATCTCTAAATGTAGATTGATCAGCATTCACATATGAAATATTACTCAAATTAACCCTGTTCAACACCTGAGTTACATAACTCAATTGCTCTCCATTTTGAAGTTCATTTGAAATTTCAGCTAACATCAATAGTAATTCAGCGTACCTGTAAACAACTATATTCTTATCATCATATTGATTGCTATGAGTTACATCTTTTACTGCATATTTGAATAAAAAGGGATGAGAATTTCTAAAATTACCTCTAGTTCGCGATGGCCATGTCTTTGACAATGATCCAAACCAATTATTTGTAGGGTTATTATTTGTATACTCACTAATAAAAGTGGCAGCTAACCTTGGATCATCAGGGTAAGTATTAGCGTGATCATCATATATATCTGCATTAACAGTAAACCAACCAAAAGCCTGCCCAGCTTTATAGTTGTTCGGAGTATAATTTCTACCCATTTGACTATTAGATGCAACCTGACTAATCTGAAGTTCAAATATAGATTCAGTACTATTTTCATTATCTAAAGTGAACAATGACGCATAATCAGGAGCTAATGCATAATGCCCTTCAAACTCAGCTGCATCATATACATTTTTTGCTGAATCATAAGCTTCTTGCCAAAAATTTAGTGAAGACAAAGATTCATGTACTAATTGCGAATTTGTAGCAAGAGTCATATAAACTTTAGACATTAGCATATCTGCACCATACTTTTTAACATAATATGGTCCTGCTGCTCCATTTATATATGAACTTGCAGACTCTGCATCATCTAAAATTTGCAAATAAACTTCTTTCGCATCAGACAATCCTATCATAAAATTATCTGAGGATGGTAGTTCAGTCCAAAGCGGTACATCACCAAAAAGCCTAACCAAAGAAAAGTATGACCATGCTCTAATAAATTTAGCTTGACCATATACATCGTTTAAAACCAATTCTTCCTGAGTAGCAATTAATGGATCAGTTACTGGAATATTTGCAATAGCTGCATTTGCTCTAGAAATGGTAGTGTAAAGACCTGCCCACATTGCAGCAACATCAGCTTCATTCTGCCTAGGTTTGAGTGAAAATAAATTTTTGTTATTAGGATTATTTATATTTCCACCTTGCTTTCTTGTATTAAAAAATCCAGAATATCCATTAATAACAAATAACCTTCTCTCTTGTGCATTGTAAGTTGTCAATGCAGCATAAATACCATCAAGTGCTGATACAACAACTTCTGGATCTGTATAAACGCTTTCATCTAAAAATGGAGGATTTTCCTCTAAGTCACATGATGAAAAAATAGCTAACGTAAATAATAATAATATTTTTATATTTTTCATTTTACTAAATTTTAAAAATTAATATTGATACCCATAGAAAGGTTTTTAGCATCTGGTGATCCGTTCCAGTCCACACCATTTCTTAATCCGTCGTATGAGAAACTAGAAATTTCAGGATTATAACCACTGTAATCTGTCCAAGTGAATAAATTTTGAGCCATTACAAAAACATTAAGCCTATCAAAAAGCTTACTCTTTTCTACAGGAAAATCAAAACCAATTGTAAGATTATTTAACCTTAAAAAGCTTCCATCTTCAATTATCCTATCTGTTATTGCAGTGTCCCCAACAGTATTATATCCAATTCTTGGATGCACATTAGAAGGCGCATCAGGACGCCACGCATTATAGTATGCATCAGACAAAACATTTTGAAATTGTCCTGTAGCGTTTCCAATAGTAAGTAAGTTACCATTAGCTATATCATTTCCATGAACGCCATTAAATAACATACTTATTGATAGTCTCTTAAATCTTAAATTTAGATTTAAACCATACACAAAATCAGGATTTGGATTACCAATAAATGTCCTATCTAAGTCATCAATAACACCATCACCATTTTGATCAATAATCCTTACATCTCCAGGTACGGCACCATCAACTAAATCAGTATCATCACTTTGGTAAATTCCATCAGTTTCAAAACCATAAAACAAACTAGATTCTTCTCCTTCGACAAAAACATTTGCAGGAGATTGGAAGATTTGGCCCCTACTAATATTATTACCAAAAAAGAAAGATCTTTGCTCAGCAGTGCCGTTAATATAAAAATCATCTGCAGGCACTCCTAAAGACTCTAACTTTGTACGGTTGAATGCAATATTCCCACCAAATGAGAATTCAAAATCATCATTTGAAACCACATCAAAATTCATTGCAAGTTCAATCCCTTTATTAGAAATATCCCCTTTATTAATTAATATATTACTATAACCAGAGGAAGTAGGAATTGGAATATTTTGTAATAAATCCTTTGTTTTTTTGTCGTAAAAATCAATAGTTCCAGAAACTCGATCATTTAGAACAGAAAAATCTAAACCAAAATTATATTGCTCAGTGGTTTCCCAAGTTAAATCTGGATTAGCAATATTATTAAGTAAAACTGGGATACTAATACCATTTGTAGGAGTTCCATATTGAACATCTGAACTTATACCATAATTAGAAATTGTTCCATAAGGTCTTATCCCATGATTACCAATTTGCCCCCAACCAGCTCTAATTTTTAAATTATTTATAAAATCAGAGTTTCTTAAAAAACTTTCATTACTTACATTCCAAGCTAATGCGAAAGAGGGAAAGAAACTATAGCGATTAGCTCTAGAGAATTTAGAAACCCCATCTCTTCTAAAAGAAGCAGTTAACACATACTTATTTGCGTATGCATAGTTTAGCCTACCTAAGAAAGAAAACACTTGTTGCTTAGAATCTAAGTATGTTAGTGGAGTAGTAATAACTGATCCCAAATAAGGTTGATCAGTCCCTAAAGACGTTGTAAAAAAATCTTCAACAGCATAAACACTATTTTCAATATCCCTTACATCATAAGTTACCCCAGCAGTTGCATTTATCCTGTGTTTTCTATTAAAAGTCCTATTAAATCTAATTAGGTTATTAACTTGAAAAGTTTTTGCGTCTAAGCCAGAAATTTGCAGAGCTCCGTTAGCATTTCTTCCTTGAAAAGTTGATTTGCCATAAAAACGTCTTCTGTCTTTAGTTCGGACATTACCGCCCATTCTATATTGATAGCTTAATCCTTTTATAGGAAGTTTATATGTTAATGCTATTGAACCAATAAATCTTTTTTCCTTTGAGATATCAGAAAAATCGTTAATCCATGAATATGGATTGGAGGTGTCTAAATCTTCAACAAAATCATCTACACCAGCTGATATCAATGGTCTAAATACAATTGCACTTCTAACAAAACTTTGATTTGAACTTCCAATTAAATCACCTGACTCCGCAAAATCAGTTTCAGTAAAAAAAGCTGTAGCTCTAGCTTGTAATTTTAGGTTTTTATTTAAATCTTGATTTAAATTTATTCTTAAATCTCCTGATTTTACTCTAGAATTTGCAACTATTCCTTGTTCATCACCAATTCCTCCAGAAATGTAGTAATTCCCATTATCACCACCACCAGATGCCGAAGTCCCAAACCGTTGACTAAATGAAGTATCGTAAACTTCATCTTGCCAGTCATAAGTATCTAAAGGTGTATCGCCCTGTAAAGTTGAAGTTGTTATGCCATTAGCATCAGAAGTATAAGTTAATGGGTAAACTTGATTCCCTTCAATAAAGTAAGGTATTCTTGTATCAACTTCATTTGCGATATCAGGATTTGGATCAGGATTATTAAAAACCCAAGACTCGTTCTGATATCTTGCATAACCAACACCGTCAAGCATATCATATTTTTTTCGAATAGACCTAACAGATGTTGTGTAAAATGTATTTAATTTAATATTTCCCTTTTCACCTTTTTTAGTAGTAATTAAAACTACACCGTTAGCACCCCTAGAACCATAAATTGCAGTAGCAGAGGCATCTTTTAAAACCTCAATACTTTCAATATCTCTAGGATTAATCCCAGTTAAACCATTTTGAGCTTCTTGGCCTGAATTACCAACACCACCGGCGGGTAAAACATCTTCTCCAGCAGAGGCGATTATTATTCCATCTACTACATACAAAGGTTCATTATTTCCTCTCAAACTATTTGTTCCTCTAATTCTAACGCTAACACCAGAACCGACGGCGCTTGAGTTTTGTAAGACTTGAACTCCAGCAGCTCTACCTTGTAGAAGTTGATCAACTCCTGTAGTCTGGTTTGAAATATTCTCTTCTACTTTGACTGAGCTAATTGATCCTGTAACATCCTTTTTTAGAACAGTACCATACCCTATTACAACTACCTCGTCTAACTCAGCTGTATCAACTTCCATAGTTAAATTAACATTAGTTGTCGTAGTTACATCTAACTCAATCGTTTGAAATCCAACATAAGAAAAAATAAGAACTTGTTTTTTTGAAGTATCAACAACAATGCTAAATTCACCATCAAAATTTGTGACAGCGCCTAGGTTTTCCGTTCCCTTTACTTGTACAGTTACTCCAGGGAGTGGAAGACCCTGATCGTCATTTACTACCCCTGTTACAGTTTTTGACTGAGCTAATATTGCAAGAGGTAAAAGCAAAATAGCAATCGTAATTTTGATTTTGTTTTTCATTTGTGATTAATTGGTTGATTAAAATTTTTATCTATATTTAGT
>JAYNFX010000018.1:21529-23583 GCA_038106885.1 Flavobacteriaceae bacterium
TTTTGTTTTTCATTTGTGATTAATTGGTTGATTAAAATTTTTATCTATATTTAGTTGACAAATTCAATAACATTACCAAACTTATTTAATAATTTAAATTTAGAATAGAAAATATGAGTAAAATCATATGATTTTTGAAGCAATAAGATTGATTATATGATAAGCATTTGCTTCACGAACTTATATTAACTAAATTCAATTTAAACATTATATTCTTAAAAAAGTGGCTCCAAAAGATTTTTTATTAAAACTGAAAATTTTTGCTCTAGTGATCTTGCCTCTTACCAAAATAGCTGGGCAAAATTTACATGAGAATTTAATTTTTGAATCTTTTAATGAAGAAATTAGCACAAGAGCTATTTCTGTAATTACTAAAGATGACAAAGGAATTATTTGGATTGGAACGCAAGGAGATGGTTTGAGTAGTTTCAATGGCTACGAATTTAAACAATATAAACACGATTGGGACAATGTTAATACTTTAGATAATTCGGTTGTCAATTCTATTTTTATTGATTCTTATAAAAACCTTTGGGTTGGGACTCAAGAAGGACTAAACTTATACAACAGAAACTTAGACCATTTCATTCAAATTAAACTGGATTCATTAGACTCCAAAATTCCAGTAAAGACAATTAATGAAACTGATAACAAGAAATTATTGATTGGAACACATGGATATGGAGCGTTCGTTTTGGATATCAAATCAATGAAATCTCAAGTAGTCAGCACTTACTTTCTAGAAAACATAAAAAACTTCCAAATCAATAGTATTAAAACTACCTCTAGAGGCGCTACTTTAATTGGAACAAACAAAGGTCTTTACAAGTACAATATCCAGACCAATGAATTAATTCCTGCAAAATTCACCACTCTTAAGGGTTCAGAAACTATTAACTCTAGTATTCAATCCATTACAACAAAAAAAGATGGATCAATATGGCTCGGGACTGAAAATAATGGATTGATAGAGGTTTTCACAAACCCTACTAACTATTATGAATTTAAAACATATAGTATTACCAATAAAAGAATTCTATCTTTAGAGATTGACAAAAACGGAAGTCTTTTTTGCGGAACTGAAAACGATGGACTTTTTATAATTGATAAAAAAAAGAATTTTCATTCACTCAAACACGATAAGTCCAACATTAAGGGGATTAAATCAAATTCTATTTGGTCTATTTATGTAGATGAAAAAAACAGAATTTGGGTTGGTTATTTTAACCAAGGAATAGATATTTATGATAAAGACAAACAAAGATTTAAATCTATTGAAAGCATTCCAAACAAAGACCAATCATTATTTTCAAATTCAGTAACAGCAATAACTCAAGACAAGTTTGGTAAATTATATTTTGGAATTGGAGATGGAGGATTAGATGTATATGATCCTAAAAAAAACAATTTCACCCACCTTATTGATCAAAGTAATCCAATAGCTAAAGGACTCACTAGTAAAGATGTAGTTACTGTTTTTACAGATAGTGAAAATAATCTTTGGGTTGGCACATGGAATTCAGGGTTTTTTTACTTAGAAAATGGGAGCAATAACTTTAAAAATGTTCAAATTAAAAACAGTAAAGGAGTTTTGAAATCTAATCGAATAATGAGTTTTGCTGAAGACTCTAAAGGTAATATTTGGATTGGAAGTTTTCTAAGTGGTTTATACTCTTTTAATATAAAAACAAAAAAACTGACCCACCACCAAGAAAAAACACTGAGGGATAATTACATTGATACAAAAAATATAAGAAAATTAATTGTTGATCAAAATGATGACTTATGGCTTGGGACACGAACAGGTTTATTTAAAATTTCTAGTGTAAATAATAACCCAAAAGTTATATCATACAATTCATTTTTAAATGAATCACTAAACACAAAAGCTGATTTCAACGTCATAACTACATTATTTGAGGATCATTACAAAAACATATGGGTTGGAACTGATGGATATGGACTGTGCAGTATAGACCCAAATTATAATTCTGTTAACTGGTATAATAACTATGAAAGCTTCATCCACCAAACAATATATTCAATTGTAGAAT
>JAYNFX010000018.1:23683-28378 GCA_038106885.1 Flavobacteriaceae bacterium
TGGTATAATAACTATGAAAGCTTCATCCACCAAACAATATATTCAATTGTAGAATCTGATGAAAATAATATTTGGATTACAGGAAATAATGGAATATCTAAATACAATACCATATCAAGAACTTTCAAAAACTACAATATTCAAGATGGGTTATTAGCCAATAACTTTAATAAGAATTCAGCTTACATTTCAGATAATAACTTAATTTATTTTGGATGTTATAAAGGAATCAACTATTTCGATCCAAATTCAATAATAATAGATAAGGATGTCCCAAAAGTCTACCTGAGTGACTTTAAATTATCAAACAAAAAAGTTATACCAGGAGAAAAAAATTCACCTTTGGTTAAAGTAATAAATGAAACTAAATCCTTAAAACTTAAACATGACCAAAGCCTTTTTACAATAGATTTTTTCGGACTAAGTTATACAAGATCAAAAAATATAAATTATGCATATTATCTAGATGGATTTGAAGAAAATTGGAATTATGTTGGAAAAAACAGAAGCGCTACATATACAAATATACCGCCAGGAAACTACAATTTCAAAGTAAAAGCTGCCAACTCTGATGGCATATGGAATAACACTCCAACTGTATTAAATATAGTGATCTTACCTCCTTGGTGGAAAACAAATTTAGCTACATTTTTATTCTTTTTGACATTCATAACATTTATTGTTTTATTCTACAGATTTTTAAACTTAAGATTTAAAGAAAAACTTGAAATCAAAAGAGAAAGAGAAGAGCGAAGACAAATTGAAGGTCTTAATGCAAAGAAAATCCAATTTTTCACTAACATATCACACGAATTCAGAACTCCATTAACTTTAATTTTAAATCCTTTGGAGGATATTATAAAAAATAAATCATTGAATCTTCCAGAGCAAATTTCAGAAAAACATAAAATAATCTATAAAAACTCAAAACGTTTATCAAGATTAATTGACGAGCTTATGGATTTTAGAAAACTACAATTCAACAAGATTGAATTAAATGTATCAAAATTTGATTTAATAGGATTTATAAAAGAAGTTGCTAGTCACTTTGAAGAAGAAGCTGTTCAGCGAAATATTAAATTATCTATTGACAATGAAACTAGTGAAATAAATATTTGGGCAGATCCATCAATGCTAGAGAAAATTATTTTTAATTTATTATCAAATGCTTTTAAAGCAACAAGTAACGGTGGAAATGTAAAATTAAGAATCAAACAAACAAATAAAACTTTAATATTTCCTCTTATAAATAAAAAAGAAAAATATCATGGAATTGAGATAAGCATTTCAGATAGTGGTATTGGAATCAAAGAGGAAAATCTAGATAAGATTTTCTCAAGATTTTATCAAGTGAATGAATTTGATAAACAATATTATGGAGGCACTGGTATTGGTCTTGAGGTAGTTAAAAATTTTATTGATTTACACAAAGGGATAATTAATGTAAAAAGCAAAAAAAATATTGGAACAAAATTCACTATTATTCTACCAAGAGGAAACAATCATTTTAAAATTAAATTTGAAGAGAATGAATTAGATTTAAACAGTCAGAAGTTTAAACAGATAAATAGCATTGACAATAAAAATAGCTTAAATATAGAATCAAAAATATCCAAAAAAACAATTTTAATAGTTGAAGACAACTTAGAACTCAGAAAATATTTAAAAAGTGAATTAATTGAAGAGTATAGAGTTAAAATAGCAGAAAATGGAGAGCAAGGGCTCAACAAAGCAATTGATTTTATACCCGATCTTATAATTTCTGATGTTATGATGCCTATCATGGATGGTTTTGAATTTTGTGAAAAAATTAAATCCAATAAGAAAACTTGTCATATTCCTCTATTAATGTTAACGGCAAAGGGAATGCAAATTGATAAAATTAAAGGTATTGAAATTGGTGCTGATGCATATGTGACAAAGCCATTTAACATGCAAGTTTTAAAATCACAAATCAAACAATTGATTTCCAGCAGAGAAATTCTTTTTAATAAGTATTTTAAAGGAATTAAAAATACAGATCTTTCATTACAAACCTCTAGAGATAAACAGTTTATTACATCAGTTTTAAATTACATCAATGATAATATTAATAATCCTAATTTAAGCGTAGAGAGTTTAGCAGATGAGTTATTTTTAAGTAGAAGTAAATTATACAGAAAAATCAAATTTTTAACTGGTGATACTGCAACAGAATTTATAAGAAAAATTAAACTCGAAAAAGCCAAAGAATTACTGAACACCACTGACCTTACAGTTAGTGAAATTAGTTATAAGGTTGGTTTTTCATCGCCATCATACTTCACTAAATGTTTCAAACTTCATTTTGGAAAAATTCCTAAAGAATTTAGATCTAAAAATAATAACTAACTAGTTCAAAATTATTTTTTTTGTTTTAGATGAATTATTATTGAAAATTATATTCAACCAATATACTCCATTCGATAACTCACCAAAATCAAAATTCTCAATATTTTCAATCCTAAACAAGAACTTACCCATATTGTCAAATACTTGGATAAAATCTATATCACTATTTGATCTAATATTCAATCTAGAATCAACTGGATTGGGATATAACATAAAATTATTTTGAGATTCAAAATCGACACTTAGCGATGTATCGACAATATCATAGCTAAATGCATCAAGAAAATACAAGCCTAAATTTTGCCCCATCATAACTTGTAATTGAACATAAGATGTGTTTTCAGGAACTACATATTGAAATTCATAATATTCATATGTAGAAGTTAATTCGTATGCTTCTGAAGGCACATATATTAAACTACCGTCTATTTGTGACTTAATTCTTAATTTAAAAGACATATTGGGTTCTGAAGACTTTGCATAACAGCCTATTATTATTGTTTTATCATTGAGATCTTGCTCATAAATCGTATTACTTAACAATACTTTATTATAGTTTTGAGGATTTACAACTTCAATTTCAGCTGCGACTGATCCTGAAAATACCATATCAGAATTTTGACTTAATGTTGCTTGTGCAGAGCCATAAACTGAAAAACTCCAATCACTTGTAACTCCACACTCAAAATCAGAATTTCTTACTAATAAATCTTCGTAAGGACCATAGCAATCAGGCCATAATCCATCAAGCAAGAGCGCTTCTTTAACATCATTAACCCATATATCATCAACTGAATTATTTGTATCAGGATTATCATTTCTTAAATGAATAGTTTTATTTGATTTATTACCACTACACCAAGCCGAAAATGAAAAACCTCTATTAATAGCCTGCTCAGCGATATATCTGTGATATTCAACTCGATCCTCATTAATAGGTCCGCCGTGTAACCCATAAACACCAGTATTATAATTTATTCCATTCTCATTATCTGCCCCAAATTCTCCTAATGTCACAGGAATATTGTTATCTTGTGACCATTGTTTAACTTCATCAAAATGTAAATCAACTATTGATTTTTCATCAACTGATCCCCAATTGAAATTATTATATTCTTCTCTAGAAGAAGATGTAAAATTAAATGGTTGATAATAATGGAATGTAGCTATTAAATTTGAATCAAATTCTAAAACTTCCTCAGCGATAGCAAATGGAGCTTGATAAGAAGTTGAACTTCCTCCAGTAATAATTATTGGTCTGAAAGCGTTATTACCGCCTGTTGACCTAATTGCATCAATAATTAGCAGATTTAACTCATTCATTTCGCTTGAACTAATTTCAAAATAAGGTTCATTAACAACCTCAAAAATGAGATTAGATGGGTAGTCATTAAATCTGTTAGCAATTTGAATCCAAATTGACTTAAACTTAACTAAATCCGCAGCTCGTTTCGCAGATGTTGGATGAGTAAATGAGGAATTTGAGGCATTAAAAGTTTCTAAAAACTCTGATTTAAGTTCAGCACCATGAATATCTATAATGGTATACAGGTCCAAATCTAGAGCCCAATTAACTACAGACTCTATTCTATCTAAATATGTAGAATTAATTATATAATCGGATTCAGAGCCCGTAAATTGATCAAAAGTATTTTGAACACTTGACCAATTGATTGTGCTCCCTGAAGTTCTAGACCCATAAAAATCCATCGGAATTCTTACATTATCAAAACCAGCATTAGAAACATCCTCAAAAAATTGCTGATAAACTGCAGGAGCCCAATTACCTTCGACAGGTGCGCTCAAAGTATTACCAAGGTTTATGCCCCTACCCATTGATTCAACAATTTCCCATGTTGATATTTGACCAAACAGACAAAATGTGCCTGCAGTGAAGGATAATAAAAAGTTTATTTTAAAACTCATTGAAAAAATAAATGAGGAGGCAAATGCCTCCTCAAAAGGTTAAAAGAATTAAATCATTATTGTTTAAAACTCTCACGCTCAAGTTTAGTAATCATATTTACTTGATCATTACTGAAAATTGACATTAATTTTTGTCTTGTTTCTTTGTATGCAGCTCGATAAATTGATTTTTTCTCTTCCTGCGTTAAATCCTTACCCCTAATTTTAGAAGCATTAGTTGAATACTTATTATATAAAGTTTCCTTTAAAAATTCTATGTTGGATTCGGATAAATCCATCTTAGAGCTAATGTATTCAATAGCATTTGCAGTACGTTTGGCTGCAAATTTATTCTCTTGAGCCTCAGCAAAAAATGATATTATTGTAAATAAAAATGCGAATATTATTTTTTTCATTTTA
>JAYNFX010000019.1:0-14510 GCA_038106885.1 Flavobacteriaceae bacterium
CTGGTGTATCAGATAAAACTAATTGAAAATCATCGCCATTAACAATTCCTAATATTCGGTGACGAGTGGTTTGTGCCTTAGATGTAATAATTGATAACTTCTCACCAACGAAAGCATTCATAAGTGTTGATTTGCCAACATTTGGATTTCCAATTATATTTACAAAACCAGCTTTATGTGAATTCTTCATAGTTTACAAAGTTACAATCTTCATTTGAGACATCAACAATTGTTAAAACTCAATTTATTTTTTAACCTACATAAACTTTTCTACATCTCTAACCATTTTTGAGCTACCACAAACAAAAGGGACACGTTGATGTAAACTATTTGGTTGAATCTCTAAAATTCTTTTGTAACCATCACTAGCGCTACCATTTGCTTGCTCTGCTAAAAAAGCCATAGGATTGCACTCATACAATAATCTCAATTTACCATTAGGGTAATTTTGACTTTGAGGATATAAATAAATTCCTCCTTTTATCATGTTACGATGAAAATCAGAAACTAATGACCCAATATATCTTGATATATATGGTCTATTATTATTTTGTTCTTGACAAAACTTAATATATTTCTTTATACCTAATGGGAAATGACTGTAATTTCCCTCATTTATAGAATATATATTTCCATCCTCAGGGAATTTCAAATTAGGGTGAGACAAATAAAATGTGCCTATTGCGGGATTTAATGTAAAACCATTAACGCCGTCCCCAGTGGTATAAACTAACATTGTTGAAGTTCCATAAATTACATATCCAGCTGCTACTTGCTCTTCACCCTTTTGTAAAAAATCATCAATTGTGACCTCATTACCTAAAGGTGTTACACGTCTATATATAGAAAATATTGTACCCACAGAAACATTTACATCAATATTTGAAGAACCATCTAAGGGGTCAATTAACACTACGTACTTATTTTGGTTTTGAGAATTTAGACTATTTATAGAGATAAATTCATCTTCCTCTTCACTAGCAATACCACATACAATATTCCTGTTAGTTAACATTTGTATGAATTTTTCATTGGCATAAACATCCAATTTTTGCTGACTCTCGCCTTGAGTATTAACTTGACCAGAATTTCCTAAAATATTAACAAGACCAGCTTTATTAACTTCATGATTAACTACTTTAGCAGCAAGCCTAATCGAATTAATTAATCTTGACAGCTCCCCAGAACTATACTTAAAAGAATTTTGATTTTCTATTATAAACTCTCCAAGAGTTTGAATTTTATGAGACATATTTAGTAAATAAATCTAAAATTATCGATAATTTATAGATACTACAACGTTTTCGTAAATTTATTTTTTGAATAAATAAATAGGGTTTTAATTATATTTGAATATTAAAATTTCAAAATGAATTTTCACATTAGAAAGGCAAAAAAAGATGATGCTAAACAAATTTTAAATCTTATTATAGAATTAGCTGTTTTTGAAAATGAACCTAACGCAGTTGAAATTAATACAGAGGATATAATATCATCAGGATTTGGAAAATTTAAGGACTTTTCCTGTTTTGTTGCAGAAACAAATGAAATTATAGTTGGCATCGCATTGGTTTATAGTCGATTTTCTACATGGAAAGGGCGTATATTGCACCTTGAGGACTTAATTGTAACTAAAAAATACCGTGGGAAAGGAGTTGGATCAGCTCTATTAGATAAAGTAGTTACACATGCTTCAGACATTAATGCAAAAAGAGTGTGTTGGGAGGTACTAAACTGGAATATAAACGCAATCGAATTTTATAAATCAAAAGGTGCTGATGTAAAGCAAGATTGGAATGTAGTTCATCTTAACGAAGATGGTATTAGAAATTATATGTCTAAACTAAAAGTATGAAAATTTTAAAATTTGGAGGAGCTTCAGTTAAAGACGCCCAAGGAGTTAAAAATCTTACGAAAGTACTTGAAATTACAGGAACTCAAAAAACACTTATAGTTGTATCAGCGATGGGAAAAACGACTAATTCTCTCGAAATAGTCATTGATAACTACTTTAATGCTAAGCATAAGCTACAAAGCAGTATCCAAGAAATAAAAAAATATCATAACCAAATTTTACTTGATCTATTTAATAATGACAGTGAATTAATTTTTAAAAAAGTTTCAAAACTATTTGATGAATTGACAACTTTTTTTGAATTTAATAAATCACCTAATTATGATTTTGTGTACGACCAAACTGTAATATTTGGAGAATTAGTTTCTACTAGTATTGTTAGTTATTATTTGAACAATATTGGATTGAAAAATAACTGGTTAGACGCTAGAGAGGTAATTAAAACTGACAAAAATTATCGAAATGCTAAGGTGATTTGGGAGGATACTCAAGAAAAAATAAAACACAGCTTAAAATCACAAGAGCTTATTGTTACGCAAGGATTTATTGGAAGCGATTCAAATAATTTCTCTACAACACTTGGTAGAGAAGGTAGCGATTACAGTGCAGCAATTTTTGCCTATTGCTTAAATGCTAAACAAGTATGTGTATGGAAGGATGTTCCAGGTGTTTTAAACGCAGATCCTAGGTATTTTGATAACACAACTCTTCTTGAGACTCTATCGTATGAGGAAGCAATTGAGTTGTCATATTATGGCGCTTCAGTAATTCATCCAAAAACCTTACAACCACTTCAACGCAAAGAAATTCCTCTTTATGTAAAATCGTTTTTAAAACCTAAACAAGCCGGTACAAATATCTTTAAAAATTTAAAATTAAAGCCTAATGTCCCATGCTATATATTAAGAGAAAACCAAGTTTTAATATCCTTATCATCTTTAGATTTTTCATATATAGTGGAAGAAAATATTAGTAATATTTTCAAGCTTTTACACCAATATAAAATGAAAGTTAATTTGATACAAAATTCAGCAATTAGTTTCTCTGTTTGTATTGAAAATCCTTTCAAAAATCTTAATGAGTTAGCTCTAAAACTTAAGGCAAAATATAATATTGAAATACATAAAAATGTAAGCATTTTTACAATTAGAAATTATAACTCTGATTCAATTAAGGAAATTGAAAAAAATAAAACAGTTTTAATTAAACAAACTACTCCAAAAACTGTTCAAATAGTAACACAGACAACTGATTAATGAGACTTGTCCCTTTAACAAAGGATAACTATATTTTTTTTAAGTTAAATAGGTTATAATTTTTTAATTAATGATAAAAAATAGCATCACACAACAAGAAAAGTCAATTTTTATAAATTTCTTTTATTTTTTCAACAATTACCTGAGCTAATTTCATTTTACTTTCATTTGTCCAACCTGCAATATGTGGAGTCAATAAAACTTTATTTGATTTTATTAAATAATCCATTTCATGAGAAATATTTTTAGTCAATAAAAGAGATTCAAAAGAACTATTCTCAAATTCTAGAACATCTAATCCTGCACCCAAAATTTTATACTCTTTTAGTGCTTTGACTAAATCCTTTATTACAACACAATTGCCACGAGCTGTATTTAATAACCAAAAAGGATTTTTAAAATCAGAAATAAATGAATCATTAACCATGCCTGTAGTATCAGTTGTTTGAGGTACATGTAGACTAAGTATTTCTGCACTATTTTTTAGTTCGTTTAAAGTAACTTGCTTAGCATTTTCGTCTCCAACATTGTTTTTGATATCATAACACAAAACTTCAACATCAAACCCTTTGAGTTTTTGGGCAAATGATTTACCCATATTTCCATAACCAATCAAACCAATAATTTTACCCTCAAGTTCAATTCCTCTATTTGGCTCTCGTAACCATTTACCGTTACGCACACTTATATCTGCAACTCTAATTTTATTTAAAAGCCCTAACAACAGGCCAAGAGTATGCTCTCCAACTGCATTCCTATTTCCTTCAGGAGCAGAAATTAATTTAATTCCTTTTTCCTTAGCATAATTAATATCGATAGTTTCCAAACCTGCCCCAACTCGACCAATAAACTTTAAATTTTTAGCTTTATCAATAAAAGTTTTGTCGATTGGAAAACGACTACGAATTATAACACCATCATAGATAGAGATTTTTTTTTCGACTTCTTCTTTAGAACTTTCTGTATCAATAAAATTATTATAGCCTAAAGATTCCAATTGATCCACGAGCAATGGATGATTAGCGTCTAAATGAATAATATTCATTTTATATATTTAAAATAAATTTAGCAATTATAAAGTATATTAAAATTCCAAAAATATCATTACTTGTTGTTATAAAAGGTCCTGTTGCGATTGCTGGGTCAATCCCCCTTTTGTGAAGAAATAGAGGAATAAAAGTCCCTACAATACCAGCCACGATAATAACTGCAATTAAGGAAACTGATACTGCCAATGCAGTTTGAAAATCTTCTTTCCATATCCACATAAAACCAAACAAAAAGATTGAAAGAATAAGACCATTTAAAGTGGAAAGAAGCATTTCTTTTAATAGCCTAGTATTGATACTTCCTTTTATCTCGTCATTTGCTAAACCCTGAACAATGATAGCACTTGATTGTACTCCTACATTCCCTGCCATGGCAGCGATTAAAGGAGTAAACAATAGTATTAAAGGAAAATCTTCAATTATTGTATCAAAAGTTCCCATTATAATAGCAGCACTAACTCCTCCAATAAGACCTAGAAACAGCCATGGTAAACGAGCTCTGGTAAGTGCTAAAATACTGTCTTGAGAATCAACATCTTGTGTAATACCTGCCGCCAATTGATAATCTTTTTCAGCTTCTTCTATAATCACATCAACTATATCATCAATTGTAATTCGGCCTAATAAAGTTTTTTTATTATCTACAACCGGAACAGCTTCTAAATCATATTTTGCCATAAGTTTAGCAACATCTTCATCATCATCGTTAACATGAACAGAATCAACTTTTGGAATATAAATATCACTTATTTTGGTTTCATTTTTTGCTATTAATAAATCTTTTAATGATAAACGACCAATTAATCTTTCTTCTTTGTTAACTACGTATATTGAATGAACACGTTTAACATTTTCCGCTTGAGCTCGAATTTTTCTTAAACATCCTGCCACAGTCCAAGTTTCGTAAACTTTTACTAATTCTTTTGCCATTAATCCACCTGCAGTATTTTCGTCATACTCCATAAGTTCATTAATATCAGCTACTAGTTCCTTATCATCAATCTGGGCTATTACTTTTTCCTTTCTTTCTGGAGGAAGTTCTGCTAATAAATCAACTGCGTCATCTGTATCAAGTTCTTTAACCTCTTCAGCAATTTCTTTAGTGGATAAGTTCTCTAATACTTTCTCTCTTACATCATCATCAAGCTCAGATAAGATATCAGATGTCTTTTCACTATCCAAAAGTTTGATGATATATGTGGCTTGATCGAGATTTAATTCATCTAAAATTTCAGCTATGTCAGCATAATGAAGTTCATTGAACATTGATTGCAAAGATTCATCATTTTGATTATGAATGCTAAGTTGAATTGCATGCAACATCTCTGTTGAAATTTCAAATGGGATATGTTCTTTAGAATTTTCCAAAATCAAACTTTAAGGTTATCCTTTTCAATTATACTAACCAAATTAATAAAAGAATCTACTGACAACTGCTCTGGACGTTTGTCAAAGATAGTATTTGCTTTTAAATTATTCGATAAATCGAATACTTTTAAGCTATTCCTTAAAGTTTTACGCCGCTGTTGAAAGGCAGTTTTAACGATTTTGAAAAATAATTTCTCATCACATTGTAAGCTAAAATTATTTTTTCTGGTGAGTCTAATAACACCAGAATCAACTTTTGGAGCTGGATTAAATACATTCGGAGGGACTGTAAATAAATACTCAGCATCATAGAAAGCTTGAACTAATACTGATAATATGCCATATGCTTTAGTTCCTTCAGATACACAAATGCGATGAGCCACTTCTTTTTGAAACATACCAGTAAATTCAGGAACACTATTTCGAAATTCAAGTAGTTTAAATACAATTTGCGTTGAAATATTGTAAGGAAAGTTTCCTGTTATTGCAAATTGCTCATTATTAGAAAAACTATTTAAGTCATATTTTAATATATCAGCCTCTATTATATTTTTTGATAGCTGAGGAAAATATGTTTTTAAATATTTTATTGATTCCGAGTCAACTTCTATTACATAAGTTTGGATTGGCTTTTTTAATAAGTTAGATGTTAAAACACCCATTCCAGGACCAATTTCTAGAACCTTATTGTAATTCTTGAGAGTTAGTGTGTTAGCAATTTTTTGAGCAATAGATAAATCAATTAAAAAATGTTGCCCTAGATATTTTTTTGGTTTTACTCTCATTAACAAGATTTTAAATCAAATTCTCTAATTAATTCTAATTTAGTTCGGAAAGCTAACATTTTATCACCAAATCTATTAATTCCATCTGTCTTCAAAAGGCCTGAATACTGTTTAATGTAGTCCTCAAGATCAGACTTTGAATTTGCATAATATTGAATTGAATAAGAAATCTCACCAATGCTTTCGTTAGTAATAATTTTAGTAAAAATTGCTTTAGTGAATTTGCCTGTTTTTAAGACTTCATTTATATGACTATTTATCCATATAAGCCATTCTTCCTGAATTGAAGGATCTATGTTTACTGTTACATTATATATTATCATATTCTAATTTTTCTATTAGTGATCATTCCTCAAATCTCTAAAATGCTTTGTAGAATCTACAAAATGAATACTATCTTGAAATTCAAAAATAATTTTTTCATAATATCTCATTGCCTTTTTAGGAAAATTTAATTCAAGCCTACATAATTCTGCTGCTTCAAAATAAGCATCATCTATTAAAATATCAGATGAATGATTATTAATTACAAGTTCAAATTTTTGCAGTGCCTCAAAATATTTATTGTCAGATTTTAAAATTTTAGCCTGAGAAACTAATGCTTGATCTACAATACCACTATTTGGGTAATTTAAAATAACTTGATTTAGAGTTTTAAAAGCTTCACTCTTCTTATTTTGAAACAAATAAAAATCTGCTTTTGCATACAATTTTAATGATAAATCAAGACTATCACTATTTTTATGATCAGTAATTAAAAGTTGAAGCTCCAATGCATCATTTGCAATAAGTTTTGATGTTGATGACTTTAAAATATTTAATTGTGATTCAGCCCAATCAAAATCCCCTTTGTAAAAACTAGTCTTAGCAACTTTAAAGCGGGCTTCCTGAGATAAAATTCCTGATTCAATTTCATTATAAACTTGTGTGTAGTATACAAGTGCAAGATTAAACTTCTCTTGTAAAAGATAAATATCTCCTAATTTTAATTTCATTTTTGCTTTTGAAAACCTTGAAAAATTCTTCTTAAGATTATTTGTTATAATATCGATTGCATCTTGTTTTTTATTGAGGTTAAATACTAAAAAATCAATAAAGGATAATTGAAGATCTAAAGTTTTGTCATTAAATCCATAATTATCTATTAACTGTAAATAATCAGATTGAATTCTTGTAAATTCTTTGGTCTTGAGTAATATGTCAAGTGATAATATTTGGAGTTTAGCCTCTAAAATCAAACTAGGCTCTTGAGACATTTCAATAATGAAATTAAATGCGCTTCTAGTAGTTTCATAATCTTTAGCTTTTTTTGCTAATAATCCAATACTAATAATTTGTTGTAATGAGCTTTGTTCACGTTTATAAATAGCCTTTTGCTGTAGTAAACTTTTTTTATAATCTTTTTGGTTATTATATAACCAACTTAACATTTGGTTCCAAAATATATTCTGTGAACTTTGAAGTTTTTTAAGAATAATTTTTTTTAACATCAAATTATAATTCGAGCTTTCATCATCATTTATATATTCACCTAGAATTTGTAAAGTTTGATTTAAATAAGAAGGGTTAAATTCAACAAAATTTAAGTAGCTTATAAACATATTCTGAATATCTTTCTTTTGAGCGTATAAACTTGCAAGTCTATACTCATAGCTGCTATTTTTAGATTTTTCAATAGCAAGTTTGTACACATAAATTGCTTCGTCTATTAAAGAATACTCTTCAAACTTAAGTGCGATTGAATAACTGAAAGCAGGATTACTTTTGACACGAGATATTGCTAGATTATAGTAATCTTTTGATAATTCTAATTTGTTCTGTAACTCGTAATTATAACCCAAGCCTACTAGATATTGAGGGTTATTCGATTCTTTTAATTCATTTTTCAGTAAAAGTTCTCCACTGTTGTATTGTTCCAACTCTTGATAAATTTTCACTATTTTAAAAATGAATTTTGAATTTCTAGGTTGTGAACTATTGAGTTTTTTATAGTAATACAAAGCCTTTTCAAATTCGCCTTTATCAAAATAAGACTTCGCTAAATCAAAATCATTTTGCGCTTGTGAAGTAACGCTAAGAAAAAAATAAAAAAATAAAAAAACTTTAAACTTCATTACATAATTTTAGTAGAATATTAATTAGAAGTTTAAAAAAATAAAAATTAATTTATGCTTTCAAATCCTGTATAAGGTATTAAAACTTCAGGAATTTCAATTCCACAATTAGTCTGATAATTTTCTAAAATTCCTGCTAAAATCCGAGGTAGAGCCAATGCGCTTCCATTTAGAGTATGAGCTAATTGAGATTTTCCATCACTATTTTTAAATCGTAATTTTAAACGATTAGACTGAAAAGTTTCAAAATTAGAAACTGAAGAAACTTCTAACCATCGCTTTTGTGCAGCTGAGTAAACTTCAAAATCGTAGGTAAGTGCAGAAGTAAAACCTAAATCACCTGAACATAATCTTAAAATCCTATATGGTAACTTTAATTCATTTAAAATCTCTTTGACATGATTGACCATGCTCTCAAGAGCCTCATAAGATTTTGATGGGTGTTCTACTCTAAGAATTTCAACTTTATCAAATTGGTGTAGACGATTTAGTCCTCGAACGTGTGCACCATAGCTTCCAGCCTCTCGCCTAAAACATGGAGTGTAAGTAGTTAATTTTTTTGGAAGATCACTGGATTTAAAAATAACATCTCTAAATATATTAGTGGCAGGTACCTCACCTGTAGGAATCAAATACAAATCATCTGCTTGAACATAATACATTTGACCTTCTTTGTCTGGAAGCTGGCCTGTACCTAAACCTGAAGCCTCATTAACCAAGTGTGGTACCTGGACCTCATCATAACCGGCATTAGTATTTTTATCTAAAAAATAATTAATAAGTGCTCTTTGAAGACGTGCCCCCTTTCCTTTGTATACTGGAAAACCAGCACCTGTGATTTTATTACCTAACTCAAAATCAATAATATCAAATTTTTTTGCTAACTCCCAATGTGGCAAAGCATCATCGTTTAAATCTGGAATTTCACCAGAACGGAAAACCTCTTCATTATCTTTATCTGAATTACCTTCAGGAACTAAAGAGTGAGGCAGATTGGGTGTTTGATACAAAAGATTATTTAGATTAGTTGTAGTATTATTCAAAAGTTCAGTCAATACACTTTTTTGCTCTTTCAAAACTTGTGTTTTTTGTTTTAAAACTGTTGCCTTCTTTGATTGACCGGACTTAAATAATGTACCAATTTCTTTAGAAATTATATTTAATTCTGATGAGATGTTATCAAGTTGAGTTTGCGTATCCCTTCTACTGATATCTAGACTCAAAATATCATTTACAATCTTTTCGGGATCATCAATGCGTTTTGATAAACGTGATATGACCTCTTCTTTATGATCTCTTATAAATCCTACTTGTAACATCTAAACTAATTTAAAAACAAATTTAATCAATTGAATATTAGCAAATCATATTTTAAATATTAAATCGATAAGATGTTTTGCATTAATTTCATCTTTTTTTAATTGTTCTTTCAAAGCAAGCACACTTGGAAACTTAATTTCATTTCTTAAATAATCCAAAAGCTCGACTTTAATTACCTCTCCATATATATCATTACTGAAATCGAAAAAATGAACTTCAACATTAGTTCTGATATCATCTGACACTGTGGGATTATTTCCAATATTCATCATCCCAAAAACATTAACCCCCTTAATTATTGCTTTGACTAAATAAACTCCACTGTGGGGAATTAATTTATAAGATTCTTCAATATTAATATTAGCTGTTGGAAAATCAATTGTGCTTCCAATTCCCCTACCTTTTTCAACCTTACCAGTTAAAGAAAAATTATATCCTAAAAATTTATTTGCATTTTTAACATCACCCTTGAATAATGCATTTCTGATTTTTGTTGAACTGACAGCAACGTCATCAACTTCTTGAGGCATAATTTCAGTAACTTTAAATCCATAGAATTCACCATATTCCTTTAGATCCTCAATATTAGCAGTACGATTTCTTCCAAAATGATGATCATAACCTACAATAATGTGTTTAACCTTTAGTTTATTTACTAAAACATCTCTTACGTATTCTAATGCAGAAAGCCTTGAGAATGATTTTGTAAACTTTTTTATAACAAGATGATTTACACCCATTGATTCTAGTTGCTTAGCTTTTTCATCAATTGTATTAATTAATTTTATGCTAGAATCATTCTGAACTACCATTCTAGGATGAGGAAAGAACGTAAGTACTAATGCTTGTAAATCTTTTTTCTTTGCAATCTCAACAATTCTTTTGATAATTTTTTGATGCCCTATGTGAACTCCATCAAAAGTTCCAATTGTTACTACTGAAGGTTTTATTTGTTTGTATTCTGAGGCAGCTTTAATTTTCAATTTACCAGAATTTATTAATTCAAATATTATTATTTAATTAGTTTTAAAACTCAAATACCATTGTATTGATTCATAGTTGAATTAACTCCAGACATTACGAAGCTCAACAAAACATTTCTTATTTTTTCAAGCTGATTTTGAATCATTAAAAATTCCTCATCAGTCCATTGCCCTAAGACATAATCAACTTGACGACCTTTTAAAAATTTATCACTTATTCCGAAACGTAATCTATTATATTTAATTGTATTAAGCTTATCTTGAATATCTTTTAATCCATTATGTCCACCATCACTTCCCTTAGTTTTTAAACGAATAGTGCCGAAGGGAAGGTTTAAATCATCAGCTATAATAAGTAAATTATCTAAAGGAATATTCTCTTTATCAACCCAATATTTTACAGCTTTACCGCTCAGATTCATAAAAGTGTTGGGCTTAAGTAAAAAAAAAGTTCTTCCCTTGAATTTATAAATAGCTAAAGACCCTAACTTTCTGCTTTCATATTCAACATTATAATATTTTGCAAAATCATTTAAAATTTTGAATCCAATATTATGACGAGTATTAACATAATCTAAGCCCTCGTTGCCGAGTCCAACAATTAAATATTTTTTAGACATATTTTTCTGCTACTTTTAGATACATTAATGACTTGAAAGTTATGTAAAAATAAAAAAAGCATCCTGAATTTCATCAGAATGCTTTTACTTATTATTATTGAAAATTAATTAAGCTTCTGATGACTCATTGCTCTCTGATTTGGATTCTTTATTTTCAGAAGCTGAGTCGGTAGTATCAGTCGATCCTTCTTCTTCTTCTTCTTCTTCATCCTCTTCAATGTCAACAGAAACACGAGATTGTTTCACCTGACAAACAACAGTGTTGTCCGAATGTAAAAATTTATAATCATCATTAAATAATTCTGAAACATAAACTTTATTTCCAATTTTTAAACCTGAAATATCAACTTGAATATTATCAGGTAAGTTTGTAGGTAAAGCTTTTATTCTTAATTTACGGCGATTTCTTCTTAAAACACCACCAGCTCTAACTCCCAGTGGGTTTCCATTTAAAACAACAGGGATATCCATAGCAATTTCTTTATCATCAAATAACTGATAAAAATCTATATGTAGAATTTTATCTGTTACAGGATGGAACTGAATGTCCTGAAGTACAGCATTATAAGAAACATCTCCCAAGGCAATCACAACAGTATGCGCATTTGGTGTGTATACAAGTTTTGAGAATGCCAGTTCTAGTGCAGAGAAATGCACTGGATTGTCTCCCCCGTATAATACGCAAGGAACCTGTCCAGCATTACGTAAGGCTTTTGTTGCTTTTTTGCCCACGCTTTCTCTTTTCGATCCATTGATTGTAATTGATTTCATTATTATTAATTTAAGTGTTTATTACATTACAAAGTTTGAACTAATTGATTTGTTATTGTGAACTTTATGCATCACATCAGCAAATAAATCAGCACAACTTAAAACTTTTATTTTAGAACTTTTTTGAGTTAAAGGAATTGAATCCGTAACAATTAATTGTTCTAATTTAGAATCTTCTAATCTCTGGTAAGCATTACCAGATAAAATCGGATGAGTACATATAGCTCTAACAGATAAAGCTCCTCTTTCAATCATAAGGTCAGCAGCTTTTGTTAATGTCCCGGCAGTATCTACCATATCGTCCACTAGAACAACATTTTTCCCAGTCACATCTCCTATTAATTCCATGTGTGAAATTACATTTGCTTTTTTTCTTTGTTTATAGCAAATAACAACATCACTTTCTAAAGCGCGTGAATAAGCATATGCTCTTTTGGACCCACCCATATCAGGTGAGGCTATAGTTAAATTATCTAAATTTAAAGACTTCAGATAAGGGAGAAAAATTGTGGATGCATATAGATGATCTACAGGCTTTTCAAAAAAGCCTTGAATTTGATCTGCATGTAAATCCATTGTTATAATTCTTGTAGCTCCTGCAGTTTCAAGCATTTTAGCTACTAACTTAGCTGCTATTGGAACTCTCGGTTTATCTTTGCGATCTTGTCTAGCCCAACCAAAGTATGGAATTACAGCTGTTATGTGTCTAGCCGATGCTCGCTTCGCTGCATCTAGCATTAAGAGAAGTTCCATTAAGTTCTCAGGACCTGGGTTAGTAGAAGCAATAATAAATATTCTTGTACCTCGAATTGATTCTTCATAAGAGGGTTGAAATTCACCATCGCTATAAGTAGAAGTAATAACATTACCTAAATCCTCACCAAATGATTTTGCAATACTTTCAGCAAGAGCAACTGAGTTGGTGCATGAGAATATTTTTGCTTTTAGATTAGACTTAGACATATTAAACGGTTTTATAAACGTTAAATTTTACCGAGTGGCAAATTTATGAATTTATTTGAACTGTAAAAGAATAAATGAAACTAATTTATATAACTAAAACCAATAAATTTTATAGTTTTGCAAACCAATATTTAGCTCAAGTGGCGGAATTGGTAGACGCGCTGGATTCAAAATCCAGTTTCTTCGGAAGTGTGGGTTCGATTCCCACCTTGAGTACAAAGCGAGAATTTGTAGGATTATGACCTCTTTTTCTCGCTTTTATTTTACCTCTACTTGATTATTTATTTAAAAAACTCGAAAACTTTTCTTGATAACGTTTAAAAAATAATTTTCCAATTTTTTTCATACCAACATAGTTGTAATGATTAGCTGGTTTACCGTTCCACAAATGTTCGTAACGTGGAGTGTAATTTTCAGATTTTGGATTTAGACTTCTTTTAATTAACTCAACATTTGACAATTTTTGACTTACATTTTGCATACTACTGATTATTTTATTACTACCTACTCCAAGCATCAAAAATGGCATATTTTCAATATTATAATAATTTCTAACTTTTTCTATTAGATAAGTTAAATTTTCTGAGTATTTTTCAGATGGTAGTGGACCATGTTTTTGACCACTATCAGATTCTCCTTGTACCCATAACATCCCAACAATTTCATAACTTCCTTCAGGGAGTTTGATCAACTGTTTGTCAACTGTTTCAATAAAATCATTAAACAGCCTGTCCCTATGTTCTTCTTGCTTTAACTTAGCTTTTTCATATGTCCAATTTGGATTCCAAGCTCCATAAAGAGATGTCCCACCTTCTGATCGTTTAATAAATAAAAAATTATTTTCTGGATAACTTTTTGATAACTCAATACCAAAGAAAAGCTCAGGCCCAAAACACTTGTCAATTTTAAATTTCTGCTTAACAAAAGGCCATGGATCGGTAGCTGATAAAGCATCATCTATTATTATTGGACTACTATTATTGGCTGTGCCTTTGTAATAGAATTTTATATTTTTTTGTGCAAAAGCTAGACCTTCTAATTCAGAACTAGATAACATACTGTAATCTCCGCGACCATCCATATTAGATTGTCCGGCAAATAAAAAAACTTTGGTTTTATTAATATTTGTATTAGAAATAATATTTAAATCTTTTTGAGAAAAAAGATTTAAACAATAAAAAAGACTAAATAATAATTGAATGATTCTCATAAATCTTTTTAATCAAATATAGTAATCAATAACAAAATCCTTTTACTTTAGAAACTTTAATAACAATAATTTCAAAAAATAACTATCTTTGACAACTTCTATTTAATAAAGAAATGATTAGATCAATATCTACAAAAGCCGATGTTTATGGCGCAATAGCAAGCTTACTTTGTTTAGCGCATTGTTTTGCAACACCTATACTTTTTTTTAGTCATA
>JAYNFX010000019.1:14610-28324 GCA_038106885.1 Flavobacteriaceae bacterium
AGCTTACTTTGTTTAGCGCATTGTTTTGCAACACCTATACTTTTTTTTAGTCATAATTCTATTGCCTCTGAAGTTCAATTAACTCCAATTTGGTGGGAAACATTAGACTTTTCTTTTTTAGCAGTATCTTTCTTAGCTATTTACCGTTCAACTCAAACTACAACAAAAAGATTAATGAAGTATTTATTGTGGTCTTTTTGGGCTTTACTATTAACATTTATTTTGAATGAAAAAATATATCTAGTTAATGTAAGCAGTGTATATCGTGATCTTTCGGCTGTAATACTTGCTTTACTACATATATACAATCTAAGTTTTTGTCAATGCAAGGACGATACGTGTTGTATTCACAACTAAATTATTTAAAAAAATAAGGGATGTTTAACCCCTTATTTTTATTAAATCAAATTTCAATTAATTGATGATTAATTTTTTTGTTACATAATAATCGCCATTTTTAATACGAACAAAATAAATACCACTATTTAAATCAGATATATTAATACTTTTTTTATTCGTATGAAGCTTTTTAACAGATTTACCTAAAACATCAAAAATCTGAATGCCTAAGCTATTATTTAAATTTGATGACAAATTAAATTGATTTTTTGCGGGATTTGGAAATATATCAATATTATCAACCAAAAAAGATTCTAAATTTGCTGTACTACCAAAAGAAATTTGATCAAAATATGAAATATTAGTTTGTGATCTTTCTTCAAAATCTGGGATTATTACAAGCCTATTATAAGCAGTTCCCACAGATGAAGAAAAATCAAATGCTAATAATTCCCATTCTCCATTTATAACTGTAGTTGGTGAAACTATTTCGTTAAAATATAGCACTTCATTATTAGTTGGATCTACATATTCAAGTTTAATCCCAAAATTTGAAGGAACAGTTTTTAAAACCTTTAGAGAAATGATTCTTGTGTCATTATTTAACAAGAACGTGCCTACATTATCAGTAAATGTGAGAGCCCAAGGAGCTCCATCAGCTAATGAAGTAAATTTAGCAACATTGTTGGTGTCGTTTAATGCAGATGGATTAGGATTAGAAACTACCTCAACAGCTGGGTTAGTGTGGTTATTATGAACAGTCCAAACCCAGTTAGCTCCGAAACCATCATCTTCAAAATCAATATCTTCCATATTGTAATCTTCTGTGGCTCCACCACTATTAAAAGATATTTGATCAAAATAGGTCTCATTTGGTTGAGAGCGCGCTAAAAAATCTGGAATTATAACCATCCTATCATATGTGTTTCCAATAACCGTACTAAAATCAAATGTTAGTTCTTCCCAATCACCATTAATAATTGTATTAGTAACTTCAATTTGAGCGTAAAATGAAGGATTATTCGAATCTTCAAATTTTATTGCCACAGGGGTTGAAACTGTTTTTAATACGCTCATTTTTACCAGACTATTTTGTTCAGTAAAAGTTATCGCTCCAGCATCATCAGTATAAGTTAATGCCCATGGATCTCCGTTAGGACTAGTTATTAACTTTGCAGCTACAGAAGTATTGTTGGTAGTTGAAGGATTTGGATTTGAAATAAATTCTAACGGAGAATTATCCCCGTTTGCATCAACCACCCAGTTCCAGTCTGCTCCCAAACCGTCATTCTCAAAATCAATTGTTTGCTGCGAGTAGGAATTTAGATTAACTAAAATCAATAATATTGTAATTTTTTTCATCAATTGTATGTTTAGTTATACAATGTAAATTTAATAAAACATTACTCAAACGATTGAGAAAAAAACTATACTTGTACCATACAAACATAAATTATTGGTTTTAAGTAAATTGTTATCATTTATTAAGATTCAAAAAATAAATATATATTTAGATTAGATTAATAAACAAAGTAATTTTTTAAAAAAATGAGTAAAACTTATTATAACCCTGAGGATCTAAAAAAATTTAGTGATATTACTAACTGGAATAAAGAAATTGGAGAAAAATTTTTTGATTACTACTCAAAAGTTTTTGAGGAAGGGTCATTAACAGCAAGAGAAAAATCACTTATAGCCTTAGCTGTTTCTCACGTAGTAAAATGCCCTTATTGTATAGATGCCTACACCAAAGATGGGCTTGAAAAAGGAATAACTAAAGAAGAGATGATGGAAGCAGTTCACGCTGGAGCTGCAATTGAAAGTGGAGCGACATTAGTACATGGCGTACAAATGATGAACAAGTATAATAAATTGTCAATGTGAAATGCTAAAAAAAACATTACATAGACAGAAAAAAAAATTAGCAAACTCAAAAAACCAATTAAAATTATTATCAGGTGGGGTTTTTGAAAATGAAAACTTACCAACTTTTAAAAGTAGTCTTGAAAAAACACAAAATTTTCCATTAAAACCCTCAAAATTAGAAATTTTACAAATTAATCTTGGCTACATGTGTAATCAAGTTTGTGCCCATTGCCATGTTGACGCTGGTCCCGATAGAAAAGAAATAATGACTAAAGACACACTAAAAACATGTCTTAACTTATGTAAATCATTAGGTGTTAAAACATTAGATTTAACTGGTGGCGCTCCAGAAATGAATCCAAATTTTAAATGGTTCGTTGAAGAAGCAAATAAAATAGGCTTTGAGGACTTTATAGTAAGATCAAATCTTACGATAATTATGTCAAATAAAAAATTTGAATACTTACCAGAGTTTTTTAAATCTAACAATATTCGTATTATTTCTTCATTACCACACTGGACAAAAAATAAAACTGACAATCAGCGTGGTGAAGGAGTCTTTATTAATTCGATTGAAGCCTTAAAAAAACTAAATAATATTGGGTACGGAAAAGCTAATACAAACCTAAAACTTGATTTAGTTTATAACCCCTCAGGTGCTTTTTTACCTGGTGATCAAATAAGTCTAGAAAAAAAATTTAAAAAAGAATTGCAAGAGAAATTTGAAATTGAATTCAATAATTTATTGACAATTACCAATCTTCCTGTAAGTAGATTTTTAGATTACTTAATAGCCTCAGAAAATTATGATGATTATATGGAGACATTAGTTAATGCATATAATCCAAAAACAGTAAACAAGTTAATGTGTAAAAATACTCTTTCAGTGGGATGGGATGGTTATTTATATGATTGCGATTTCAATCAGATGCTAAATCTAAAATTAAATAGTGCTGTAAATCACATTCGGGACTTAGAAAACGAAACACAAGTGAATAGAAACATTCGTGTTTCACAACATTGCTATGGCTGTACGGCTGGATCTGGAAGTAGTTGCCAAGGAAGTGTTACTTAGTATATGAAAAAGGAATTATTAATAATTTTTGTAAAAAACCCAATTATAGGTCATGTAAAAACCCGACTGGCTGCTAAAATTGGTGATAAATTGGCATTAAAAGTTTACAAAGAATTGACAAAACATACTGCTTTAATTACTAAAAAAATAAAAGCCCATAAAAATGTTTATTATTCTAAAGAAATTTTGAAAAATGATATTTGGAATGAAACACATTTTCAAAAAAGAATACAATCTGATGGAGATTTGGGTGAACGAATGAAAACTGCTTTTAATGATGGGTTTAATGACGGTTATAATAAAGTAATTATTATTGGTAGTGACATATATAGTTTAGAAAAATCTGATATTGAAAAAGCTTTTCATCAATTAAATTTTCATGATGCTGTTATAGGGCCAGCTACTGACGGTGGATATTATCTGTTAGGCCTCAGATCTAATTTTTCTTCCATTTTTGATGGAAAAGAATGGAGTTCAAAAAATGTTTTATATGAAACATTAATTGACTTAAAATCAAAATCATTTTACTTACTGGATTATAAAAATGATATTGATAATTATGATGACTTATTAAAAGAAAAAAAATTATTAAAAAAACTAAAAATTAATGCTGAAAATTATTGATGAAACTGTTGAGTTTCTAAAAAACAAAAAATTTGATTCTGCAGAAGTAGGAATAATACTGGGAACTGGATTAGGAAAATTAATTGATGAAATTGAAATAATTCAAGAAGTAAGTTATAACCAAATACCAAATTTCCCAACAGCAACAGTAGAATTCCATAAGGGTAAACTAATATATGGTATAATTGAAGGGAAAAAAACAATTGTTATGCAAGGTCGATTTCATGTTTATGAAGGATACTCCCAAAAAGACGTTACCTATCCTATAAGAATCATGGGTGCATTAGGCGTAAAAACACTACTAGTTTCTAATGCTTCTGGAGCAATTAATTTAAAATTTAAAAAAAGTGAATTAATGCTAATTGACGATCATATTAATCTCCAGGGGGGATCACCACTAGCTTTTAAAGGAGTAGAACAACTTGGGGAACGCTTTGTTGACATGAGCGTGCCTTATGATAAAGAAATTAATGGAGCTTTGATAAAAATTGCAAAAGATAAAAAGATAGTACTTCACAAAGGAGTTTATGCTAGTGTTTATGGACCTCAGTTGGAAACAAAAGCTGAGTATAGAATGCTTAGTATTATTGGAGCAGATGCTGTTGGAATGAGTACTGTCCCAGAAGTAATTGTCGCAAATCATTTAGGAATTCGTGTAGCTGCAGTTTCTGTGCTTACTGACGAATGTAATCCTAATAACTTAAATCCAATTGATGTTGATGATATTATGAAAATGGCATCATTAGCAGAGCCTAATATGATAATTCTATTTAAATCATTGCTCAAAGAACTTTGATTTAATGCTATTTATATAACTTTGCTTTTTCTTCATAATTATGAAAAACAAAAAACCTAACCTAGTAATGTGGGGATTAAAATACTCATTAGGTGCTGCTATTACTGGAATTTTATGCTGTGTAGCTCCAGCTGTTTTATTTATGTTTGGGTTAATGAGTGGTATTTACGCAATATCATTTGCAGATTTTTTTTACTCAAAAGATGGTAGCATTGGTCAAGGTGCATTAATTTTGAGAATTTTAGCTATTCTTATTGGTTTATTTGGCATTTACGGCTTTAAAAAAAAGCAAAACAATTGTGAAATTGATAATAAAAAAAAACAGTTAAACTTAATCTTACTTACGTTAATCATTTTTTTGATTGGAATAGGCCTTTTTTTAAGTTTAGAAGAGTGGTCCTCTTGGTATTTTGACAAATACATTGTGCCTGCACAACAAATAGAGTTAAATTCCAAATAAATAAGTCTTTTGAAAAGTAATATAAAAGTTATTATTCCTGCACTAAATGAGGAGAATGCGATATCCAAAGTAATAAAAGAAATTCCTGAATTCGTTGACGAAATTATAGTTATAGATAATGGATCTAATGATAACACATCTGTTGTAGCCAAAGAATTTGGTGCAACTGTATTGCATGAAATTAAAAAAGGATATGGATATGCTTGTTTAAAAGGCCTAAATTATATTCGAAATTTAAAAGACCGCACTGATGTAATAGTGTTTTTAGATGGTGATTACAGCGATTATCCTAATCAAATGCCAAAACTCATATCTCCAATCATCTATGATAATTTTGACTTTGTTTTAGGTAGTAGAAAACAAATATTAAGCGAAAAAGGGGCAATGAATTCTCATCAAAGATTTGGTAATTGGCTAGCTACAACATTAATGTCATTACTTTTTAAATCCAAATTCACAGATCTAGGACCTTTTAGAGCAATTAAGTATGATGTCCTTCAAAAGTTAAATATGTGCGATAAAACTTATGGTTGGACTGTAGAAATGCAACTTAAGATTTTAAAGCATAAGTATAAATATCTTGAGGTCCCTGTAAAATATAGAAATAGAATTGGTGTTTCAAAAGTGTCTGGTACGTTAAAAGGTAGTATCTTTGCGGGGATTAAAATTCTAACTTGGATATTTAAATACAGCCTCAAGTAATGTTTTTAGAGTCAATAATTATAATCATTTACTCAACAGCACTCATACTAATTTTCATGTATGCATTAGCACAACTAAACCTGTTGTTTAATTACATAAATGCCAATAAAACAAAAAATGATTCTCCAGAATTTGATCTGACAAATCCAAACGAAATTCCCTTCGTTACCATTCAACTTCCAGTTTTTAATGAAATGTATGTAATGGAGAGATTGCTAGACAATATTGTAAAGCTTGACTATCCAATTAATAAATTTGAAATCCAAGTTCTAGATGACTCAACGGATGAATCATTAAAATCAACTTCTAAGAAGATTGATTTACTACAAAAAAAAGGATATGATATAAAGCATATTACAAGAAAAAATAGATCTGGATTTAAAGCAGGTGCTTTAAAAGAAGGATTGAAAATTGCCAAAGGAGAATTTGTAGCAATTTTTGATGCTGATTTTTTACCTAAATCTGACTGGCTAAAAAAAACTATACCTTTTTTTAAGGATAATAAAATTGGTGTTGTTCAAACTCGCTGGGGGCACATCAATAGAAATTATTCAATTCTAACCAAAGTGCAAGCTTTTGCTTTAGATGCACACTTTACATTAGAGCAAGTTGGACGTAATTCAAAAGGCCATTTTATAAATTTTAATGGGACAGCCGGGGTTTGGAGAAAAAAATGTATCATGGATGCTGGTAACTGGGAAGGAGATACGCTGACAGAAGATTTAGATTTAAGTTATAGAGCTCAGCTAAAAAACTGGAAATTTAAATATTTAGAAGACGTAGAAACTCCTGCTGAATTACCGGTTGTAATTAGTGCAGCTAGATCTCAACAATTTAGATGGAACAAAGGTGGTGCTGAAAATTTCAGAAAAATGATTAGCCGATTATTTGAAAATAAAAATATTTCTTTAAAGACTAAAGTCCACGGGATATTACATTTATTAAATAGTACAATGTTTTTAAATGTTTTAATTGTAGGTATTTTAAGTATTCCAATGCTATATATTAAAAATGAATATTCACATTTAAAAGCTTATTTTTTTGTAATGAGCTTTTTCGTTACTAGTACACTTATATTTTTCATTTGTTATTGGTATATGTACAAAAAATCTCATGGTAATACTTTTAAAGACTTTGTGCAATATGTTGTAATGTTTTTTACATTTTTCTCAATTGCAATGGGATTTTCATTGCAAAATTCAATAGCAGTTATTGAAGGTCACATTGGTAAAAGAAGTGAATTTGTAAGAACTCCAAAGTTTAATATAAGTTCAATTTCTGATAGTTGGAAAAACAATAAATATCTACGAAAAAAACCTTCTTTGAATGTGATTCTTGAAGGTTTACTTATGGTTTACTTTGCATTTGGAATGTATAGTGCCTTTATTGTTGGTGACCAAGGTGGAGATTTTGGTCTTTTCCCTTTTCATTTAATGTTATTTTTAGGATTCGGTTTTGTTTTCTTCAACTCTCTAAAACCAAGAGTATAACTATATAATAATGTTTTTGAGGTCTCTTAATTTTAGACAACTAGTAACTACTGCTGTTATTGGACTCTCTTTAATTACTTATATATTTTTTTGCTATTGTACAAAAAGACATGAGCATATTAGTATTAGCTTATGTGTTTTAGGTCTCTTCACATTTTATATTTTATTACTAAAATTGGATCTGTCTACAGAATTAATGGTAAAAATTGGATTAGTTTTTCGACTAATTATTCTAATCAGTGCTCCAAATTTATCCCAAGATTTCTATAGATTCTTTTGGGATGGTCAATTGATATTAAATGGCTTTAACCCCTACTTGAATACCCCTAATGAAATTATAATTTCAAAACTAATATCCTTTCCTGAAATGAATGAGATTTATGAATTGATGGGTTCACTAAGCCAAAATAATTATTCCAATTACCCTCCAATTCACCAAATAATCACGTTCATAACATTATTAATAACAGACAAATCTATTATTGCTAGCATTATTAGTCTTAGATTGATTTTGATACTATTTGATTTAGGAATTTTATTTTATGGAATTAAGCTTTTAAAAATTTTAAAAAAACCCAAAAATATAATCTTCATTTATTTTTTAAACCCCTTAGTCATTTTAGAATTAATAGGAAATCTCCACCTTGAGGGAGTAATGGTATTTTTTATGATTTTAAGCTTCTACCATCTTTATAGAAAAAGTGAAATATATTCAGGTATATTTTTAGGGTTATCAATCTTAACTAAATTAATTCCATTAATAATATTACCTCTATTTTTATTTAGACTGGGGCTTAAAAAAAGCATTAGATTTATTGTAACAATCACTGCAGTAATATCTACAGGTTTTGCTCCTTTTATTAATTTTAAATCTTTAATTAATTACAGTGAATCTATTAACCTTTGGTTTTCTAATTTTGAATTTAATGCAAGTATTTATTATGCTTTAAAAGAAATTTTTAAGGGTTTTAATATAAGATTAATAGATTATATGGTTTATATAATACCTATTAGTATTTTCATTGTCTTGACTTATCTTATCTCGATGAAAAAAAATAAAACTCAAGATATTTTAACCCAATCATTAATTATTCTCACAACATATTTGTTTATTTCTACAACAATTCACCCCTGGTATATCATACCACTAATATTTTTAAGTTGTTTTACAAATTATAGATATCCAATATTTTGGAGTTTTACTATTTTTTTAAGCTATTTTAGTTATTATGAAATACAAGTTAATGAGAATCATTTTTTGTTAGCAATTGAATATGGGTTAGTAATTGGAATTTTGTTTTATGAAATTTATTTTAAAAAATTAAATCATCATAAGCTGACTGACTTCAATTTCTGATAAATGCTTCCAATTTCCTCTGGGTAGATCTTTTTTTGTAAGAGGTCCAATTCCAACACAATCTATACTTTCAATTTCGTATTTGAATTGAGAGAAAATTGTTCTGATAATATTATTCCCAGTATTTTTAATTTGTAATCCAATCTCATTTTTTTTTGCCCCTTCGACGTAACTAATATCTTCAACAGAAATTAATTTACCTTGGTGTTTAAATCCTTTTTTTATTGCTTTTAAGTGCTCCAAACTCATTGTGGAAAATAACTTTATATGAAAAAGTCGGGTTACTCCATTCTTGGAATTAGTAAACTTTGAATGTATCTTCTCGTCGTTAGTGAATAATAATAGTCCTAACGAGTTTCTTCCTAAACGGCCAATTGGTCTAATTTTAGATGATGATGCTTTGGAAATTAAATCCATTACGGTACGACCTTTACCTTCACTTGTTGTTGTTGCAAATCCTTTTGGTTTATTTAATAGTACATAGGCTTTTTTCTCAGGATTAACTCTTACACCATCAAATCTTACATCATCATTTGGCTTAACTTTATATCCCATTTGAGTTATTACTTTACCATTAACAGTTACATTGCCTATTGAAATGTACATATCTGCTTCACGGCGAGAACAAATTCCAGAATTAGAAATAAACTTATTTAAACGGATTAAAGAAGAATTAGTTTTTGTTGGTTTTTTATGTTTGACAGACATATAATTTATTTAAAATGTTATTAGAAAATCTTATTAATAATGAGTTCTGGATCAAGTAAAACAATACTAAAAACCCCAACTAAAATTAATAACTTTAAAAGTATATGTATTAATGTATATTGTTTACGCTCTTTTGCTGTCCATACAAAAAATAGCAATATCAAAAGGTATATTGATGCTCCAACGAAAAATGTAAACATCATACTAATATCAAAATAAAATATTAGTAAAATGGAAACTAAACAATTAATAAGAATCATAACACTAATAATCCATTTAGTTGAATATTCACCATAAATAACAGCTACAGTTTTATAATTTAATGTAAAATCTCCCTTAATATTTTCAATTGATTTAATCAATTCTTTTATCGCTAAAATCAGAAATAAATAAAATCCAAATACAAAAATCAATAAATTATAATTTTTAAAGTAAAGCAAAATTGCAAAAAATGGAGTCACAGATAATAAAGCTGATGTAATGTTTCCAATAATTGGTAATTTTTTAATCTTATGTGAGTATAACCAAATTAAAAACATATATCCCCCAAAAAAAAGCGAAGCACGAATTGATATGATAAATGAGAGAAATAAAACTAATCCGTTTAAAATAAAATATAAATAAAGCTTTGTTTTTTGACTAATAATTCTGTCAATAAACAATTTATTTGGACGATTAATTAAATCTTTTTCTTGGTCATAAAAATTATTAATTATATAGCCAGAGCCAATAACTCCAATAGTTGAAAAGACAATAATTAAAAGTACAGGGTCAAAAATAACTTTTGCATAATGTTTGTCATGAGCAAGAATAAAAACAGAAGTAAGATATTGTGCTAAAACAATTAAAAAAATATTATGGACACGAACAACTGAAAAAACACTAAATAATTTTAGTAATATATTTTTTTTATTTCTAAACATCCGTTTGGCTTTAGAAAGTATAAACAACCTCTAATTTATGGCCAGAAAGTGAATTTTGTGCTTTTTCTATGTTTTCAGTAAAACCGAGGATGTAACCGCCTCCGCCAGAACCACAAAGTTTTAAGTAATAATCATTTGATTCTATACCAGATGCCCAAAGTTTATGAAACTTTTTAGGGATCATAGGTTTAAAGTGGTTTAAAACAACTTTAGATAACTGTTTAGTATTATAAAATAGTGATTTAAGATCACCGTTTAAGAAATTATCAACGCAAGCATCAGTGTGTCTGATAAATTGACTTTTTATCATTTTTCTGAAACCTTCCTCTTTCATTTTTTTCATAAAAATTTCTACCATCGGCGCTGTTTCTCCAATAACACCACTGTCTAGCAAAAATACTGCTCCTTTTCCAGTTTTATTTTGAGAAGGAATTCCAGTAGCTTGGATATTATTATTTGAAGAAATTAAAATTGGAAGACTTAGATAACTATTTAATGGATCTAAACCAGAAGATTTACCGTGAAAAAAAGATTCCATTTCTGAAAAAACTGATTTTAATTTCAAAAGTTTTTGTCTTGTAAGGTTTTCAAGAACAGTTATCTTATTTAAAGCATAACAATCATAAATTGCTGCAACTAATGCACCGCTACTTCCAACTCCATAGCCCTTAGGAATTGATGAATCAAAATACAATCCTTTTGATAAATCAGTAGTCATTTTTTTAAAATCAAAAGAAACTAAATTTTCATTAATTGTTTTAAGAAACTTTTGGTAATTTAATAGAACAGCATTTGATTCTTTAGATTGTTTAGAACTATTAATACCATACTTTAATGCACCTTTATAGTAGTTGTAAGGAATTGAAAGACCTTTGGAATCTTTGATGATGCCATACTCACCAAACAATAAAATTTTAGAATAAAAAAGAGGTCCTTTCATTTGTACAGAAGCACTTTATTAAACAAATATAACAAAATTTAGATCCTTCGAGCTCCATTTCCAACATGATCATTAATAAATTGGCCATCTTGACAATATTTGGCTAAATTATTATCAATGAATTTATTGACTTCTGATGCATTTGATTTTGGGTATAGAACGTGTACGTTAGCTCCAGCATCTAATGTGAAACAAACTGGAATTTGAGTAGAATCCCTAAAATCCCAAATTTCATTTATTATGCTTATAGTATTAGGTTTCATTAGAATAAAATAAGGATCACTACACATCATCATGGCATGTAATGTTAAAGCTTCTGATTCAACAATTTTTATAAATTCAAATAAATCTCCGGACTTTATAACTGGTATGAGTTGACTTAAATGTTTATTTGCTTGATTAAACCGCTGAGAAGCAAATGGATGATTGTGCATTAAATTATGTCCAATTGAACTACTAACTTGCTTTTCAGTTTTATCAACAAGCAAAATGGTATCTTGATAGTCGTTAAAAACTGGGTGAACATCACTAGGGAACTTAATTCCTAATAAATCACTGCTCTGCTTTATGTCCTTGTGTTGCCCCCAAACAACCAACCCCCCATCAATACTTCTACATGCACTTCCAGAGCCAAGGCGTGCTAAAAAAGAGGCTTTACGATTGATATAATTTGAGCTTATGCTCTCATACAATAGTAATTCGAACTGCACAATGCATAAGGCTAATGCGCTAAAACCTGATGCAGAAGAAGCAATACCTGAGCTGTGTGGAAAAGTATTATTTGTATTTATTTCCATGTCATATAATTCGAGATATGGACAATAACAGGCTATACGTTTAAAAAAACTTTCAATCTTCAGATTAAAACTATTTTTTAAAATTCCATCTAAGAAAACCTTAAATGAAAAGCCTTTAGAGTTTTTTTTCTGAAATGTGATTGTTGTTGTTGTTTTACAATTATTAAGTGTAAAACTGATTGAGGGATTTGAAGGAATCTGAGTGCTTTTTTTACCCCAATATTTAACCAAAGCTATATTGCTTGGTGCCATACAACTTACGATAGCCTTATCAATAAGTTCAAATTTTTTCTTTGGGATAAATTCTATGGCCATGTAGCTGAAATTTTAACAACAAATATACTAACTAACTTCGATTTGATTTATTATTTGCTTAAATTATGTGAAGCTATGTATGCACCTGTCCATGCATTTTGAAAATTAAATCCACCTGTTACACCATCAATATTTAAAATCTCACCGCAAAAAAATAGATTTTTATACTTTTTTGATTCAAAAGTTTTAAAGTTAATTTCTTTTAAATCTATACCACCTGCGGTAACAAACTCCTCTTTAAACGTGCTTTTACCGTGAACTTTAAAAATTCCTGATGTTAGCTCTTCAGAAAGTTTTTGAATTTGAATTTTATTTATCTCAGCCCATCTTAATGAATGGTTCCTTAAAGTATAATATATTAATTTTCGCCAGAGTCTTTTAGGTAAATCAAATAAAGGAGTGTTTACAACATATTTTTTAGACATAAGTAGTTTATTTTTCAATAAAAAATTTTGACAGTCAATTAAACCAGTCCCAATAAAATTTATCTTTATTTCAAAATTATAATTCATTTTAAAAAAATCAATAGCACCAAATGCTGAAAGCTTCAAAATTGACGGAGCACTCATTCCTGAATGAGTAATCAAAAGTGGCCCTTCAGACTTCAAACTGGTTCCAACAACTTCTACAGAAACTTTTTTTACAACAACCCCAGGAATATCTTTAATGCGTTCGTCATCAATATCAAAAGTAAAGAGTGAGGGTACGGGTTCAATAATAGTTAAGCCAATTGTCTTTAATAATTTCCAAATTTTGGGATTACTCCCTGTTGAAATCAATAATTTATGACAATAAAAATCGGCTTTATTAGTTTGAATATTCCAACCATTTTTTTCTGAACTAAACGAACGAACAGAATGATTTTTTTTTAATTCTACTCCATATGCCTTTGCCTCATTTAAAAAGCAATCAATAATTGTTTGGGAAGAATTAGAAACTGGAAAAACTCGACCATCCCCCTCAATTTTTAATGGGACTCCTCTAGATTCAAACCAATCCATTACATCTCCAGTCATAAAGGAGCAAAAGGGCCCTTTTAATTCTTTTTCTCCTCGAGGATAATTCTTCACTAAGTAATCTGGAATAAACTCAGCATGTGTTACATTACAACGACCTCCACCAGATATTTTTACTTTTGATAAAACTGCATTCCCACGCTCCAAAATTGCAACCTTTAGATTTGGATTTAATCTTGCAGTATTTATTGCAGCAAAAAAACCAGCTGCACCACCTCCAACGACTATAATATCATATTTAAACATTATTCAAAATTAAAAAAAGCTTCTCAAATTTGAGAAGCTTTTTGAAAGTGCGGGCGGAGA
>JAYNFX010000020.1:0-5029 GCA_038106885.1 Flavobacteriaceae bacterium
ATTATTTCAATAATGACCAAATAGTTTTAAAACTGAGTGAGCCGAATGGAAAAGTGTTACGCTATGGTGAGAATCCACATCAAAATGGATTTTTCTTTGGGAAATTTGATGAAATATTTGAAAAATTAAATGGTAAAGAATTGAGCTATAACAACCTTCTTGACGTAGACGCAGCTGTCAATTTAATGAATGAATTTTTAAACGAGCCACCAACTTTTGCTATTTTAAAACATAATAATGCTTGTGGATTAGCCCAAAGAACAACATTGGAGCAAGCATATAAAGATGCCCTTGCAGGGGATCCAGTATCAGCTTTTGGTGGAGTCTTGATTTGTAATACAGAAATTGATTTAGCTACTGCTGTAGAAATTCATAAGCTTTTTTGCGAAGTTGTAATTGCCCCAGATTTCTGTACAGAAGCTTTAGAAATATTAGCTACAAAAAAGAATAGGATTTTACTAAAACAAAAACAAATAGAGCTTCCCAAGAGATTAATTCGTACATGTCTTAACGGATATCTTGTGCAAGATAAAGACAGTGTTACAGATTCATCGAATTTATTAGAAAAAGCAACACAACTAAGTCCTACAAATGATGAAATAACAGACTTAATTTTTGCATCAAAAATTTGTAAAAACACAAAATCTAACACTATTGTCTTGGCGAAGAATAAACAATTGTGCGCAAGTGGTACAGGGCAAACTAGCAGGGTTGATGCATTAAATCAAGCAATCAATAAAGCAAAATCTTTTGGCTTTGATTTAAAAGGAGCTGTAATGGCTAGTGATGCATTTTTCCCATTCCCAGACTGTGTTGAAATTGCTGACAATGCTGGAGTAAAGGCCGTTATTCAGCCTGGTGGGTCAATAAAAGATCAATTAAGTATTGATTATTGCAATCAAAATAATATAGCAATGGTCTTTACAAATACAAGGCATTTTAAACATTAAAAAAAGGAGAATTATATAGATTAACTATACTTTATTTTTATTACATTTACAGTTAATCACATTTATTTCTTAACACATTAAATATTTGTTTATCTATGGGGTTTTTTGACTTCTTAACTGAGGAAATTGCCATTGATCTTGGTACAGCTAATACCTTGATAATTCACAACGATAAAGTTATTGTTGACAGTCCTTCAATTGTTGCAAGAGACAGACAATCCGGTAAAATTATTGCCGTAGGAAAAGAAGCAAATTTAATGCAAGGAAAGACTCATGAAAACATCAAAACTATTCGACCATTGAAAGATGGTGTTATTGCTGACTTTGATGCTTCTGAACAAATGATTAGCATGTTTATCAAAAACATCCCTGCTTTGAGAAAAAAATTATTCGCACCCTCCTTGCGAATGGTGATTTGTATACCATCAGGGATAACAGAAGTAGAAATGCGCGCAGTTAAAGAGTCTGCGGAAAGAGTTAATGGCAAAGAAGTTTATTTGATTCATGAACCAATGGCTGCAGCTATTGGTATTGGTGTAGATATTATGCAACCCAAAGGGAATATGATAGTTGATATTGGAGGTGGTACCACTGAGATTGCTGTAATAGCTCTGGGCGGAATAGTTTGTGATAAATCTGTAAAAGTTGCGGGAGATGTATTCACTAACGATATCATATATTACATGAGAACTCAACACAACTTGTATGTTGGAGATCGTACAGCAGAAAAAATTAAAATACAAATTGGAGCTGCTACTGATGATTTAGAATTACCTCCAGAGGAAATGAATGTTCAAGGTCGTGATCTTCTAACTGGTAAACCAAAACAAGTTCAAATTTCACACAGAGAAATTTCAAAAGCTCTTGATAAATCTATTTTAAGAATTGAAGATTCTGTAATGGAAACTTTATCTCAAACTCCACCTGAACTTGCAGCTGACATATATAATACTGGAATTTACCTTGCTGGGGGAGGATCGATGCTAAGAGGTTTAGACAAAAGACTTTCACAAAAAACAGATCTTCCAGTCTATATTGCTGAAGACCCATTAAGGGCAGTAGTTAGAGGAACTGGTATCGTTCTTAAAAATATCGTTAAATATAAAAGCGTATTGATCAAATAGACATTAAGCGATGCAACAACTCCTTAATTTCTTTCTTAAATTTAGAAATTTAATTCTTTTCTTAATTCTTCTTAATATTTCTCTAGCTCTAACTGTAAATGTTCATGACTACCATAAAAGTAAATTATTAAACTTTACATCAACTATAACAGGATCTATTCATAATGTTTTTTCAGGGATATCAAGTTACTTTAACTTAAAAAATGAAAATAAAATTTTACTTTTAGAAAATAACAGACTCAAAGAGCTTGAATTTAACACAAATAGAAGTCAAGATAATTTAACTTTAGTTAACAATGAATACAAAGTAACATCAGCAACTGTAATAAAAAACAGCTATTCCTTGACAAAGAATTATCTAATTCTAAATAGAGGAAGTGATAGTCTTATAAATGAAGATCTGGGTGTTGTTACATCAAATGGCATTGTTGGTGTAATTGACAAAGTTTCTAATAAATATTCACGGGTTATTTCACTTTTAAATACAAATAGTAAAATCAATGCTAAACTAAAAAAAAGTAATCATTTTGGTACATTAGAATGGAATGGTAAAAATTCAAATATTGTACAATTACTAGATATTCAAGACCTAGTCGAATTGACAATTGGAGATACAATAGTAACAAGCGGTTATTCATCAATATTCCCTGAAAATATCCCTATTGGTTCAATAAAATCATTTAAATTAAATGACACAAAAGATCTTTTTGTAATAGATGTTAAGCTATTTAACGATATGACTAATTTGAGACATGTTCATATAATTGAAAATTTAGATATTAAAGAAATAGAAAATTTAAACAATGAATAGTACTTTAACAATTAATATTATTCGTTTTGTTACACTTATCATATTACAAATATTGATATGTAATCAATTGAATTTTTTAGGTAGCTTAAACCCTTTTGTTTATGTATTATTTATAATTCTATACCCAATCGGAAGTAATAGAATGAATTTCATTTTCATTTCTTTTTTAATTGGATTAATTATAGATTTATTTCTAGATACTGGTGGAGTTCATGCTGCGGCTACAGTATGTATTGCATACGCTCGTCCACTAATCTTAAAATTTTCATTTGGAGCAGCCTATGAATACCAAGCTATTAAAATGAATGAATCTGAGGTATCACAACGTCTAATTTACTTCATCATAATAATACTATTACACCATATTATTTTGTTTATGTTACTATACTTTAACCTAAATAGCATAAGCATAATAATCTACAAAATATTAGCTGTGAGTATTTTTACATTTATTGTTACAGTACTTTTAAATACAATATTTAGCAAGAATTAATGATACGTAAATACCTGCTTTTATCAATTGTTATTCTCACAGGGTTTTGTTTTTTAGGACGTTTATTTTACCTTCAAATTATTGAACCTGATAGCAATTCAATTGAAAGTGATAATGCCATAAGAAAAGTATATAAATACCCCAAACGTGGACATATTTATGATAGAAATGGCAGATTACTAGTAGCAAACCAACCAACATATGATATAATAGTTGTCCCGAATGAATTAGAGGCTATTGACACATTGTTATTTTGCAATCTATTAAAAATAAAAAAAGAAAAGTTTTTAAAATCAATTTCAAGAGCCGAACGATATTCAAAAAGATTACCTTCAGTATTTCTTTCTCAAATTTCAAAAGAAGACTATGCATTTCTTTCAGAGAAGTTGAGAAAATTTAAAGGATTCTATATAACAAAAAGATCAGCTCGAGACTATCAAACTGAAATTGGCGCAAATGTCCTTGGCTATATTGCTGAGGTCAATCCAGATAATCTGAACAAAGACACCTATTATAAGTTTGGAGATTTAATTGGAAAACAGGGTGTTGAAAAATCTTACGAGAAAGCACTTCGCGGAGTTAAAGGAGTTAATTACATCCAAAAAGACATTTATAATAGAGATATTGGTCCATATAAAAATGGAAAGTTTGATACTTTACCAATTCCAGGAAAAGACATAAAGCTAACCATTGATTCTGATCTACAAGCTTATGGAGAATTATTAATGAAAAATAAAATGGGTGGAATTGTTGCAATTGAACCAAGTTCTGGAGAATTATTAAGCCTTGTTTCAGCTCCTTCTTATAATCCTGCATTACTGGTTGGGAGGGAGAGATCAAAAAACTATATGAAACTTTTTAACGATTCAATTCATCTTCCACTTTTTGATAAATCACTTATTAGAATGCATGTTCCAGGTTCTCCGTTTAAAACATTGGTTGCACTTACAGCACTTCATGAAAAAACTATAACTGAAAAAGAAGTTATTTTTTGTGATAATAAATATGTTTATGGTAGAAATCGCCGAATAATGAAATGCCATTGTGGAGGAGGTTACAGAAATTTATCGTCTGCAATTAGCAATTCATGTAATTCATATTTTGCTATGGCATTTAGAAAAACCATTGATAAATATAAAAATGCTTCAGAATCAATGGATATATGGAGTGATCATATTAAAAGTTTTGGGTTAGGAGAATTTCTTGGAAATGATTTATCTGTTGGTAAAAAGGGTAATATTCCTGATGGAGAATATTATGATAAATGGTATCCAGATTTCAAATGGGGTCCAACTACAATTATTTCTAATGCTATTGGTCAAGGAGAGATATTGGTCACTCCCATTCAATTAGCAAATATGACAGCTGCAATTGCCAATAAAGGACATTATTTTACTCCTCACATAATTAAATCTATTCAAGGAGAGGCAATCAATAATAAATTTACTACCAAAATTAATACAACTATTGATTCAAAGTATTTTGACCCCGTAATTGAGGGCATGTCAAAAGTATACACAAATGGTACAGCAAGTTTTTTGAAAATACCAGGAATTAGTGTATGTGGAAAAACTGGTACTGCAGAAAACTTCACTAAAATAAATGGAGTAAAAACACAGTTAACAGATCACTCAATTTTTATTGCTTTTGC